>CAYMQT010000205.1:0-7936 GCA_964392575.1 uncultured Polyangiaceae bacterium | reverse complement strand
GGAAAACTGGAATCTGAAGATGAGGGGCTACCGGGAGAACTAGAAGTTCCAGGAAAGCTGACGTTGCTGGGTCGCGGCTGGTCCAAGTGCTACAGCTGCGAATGCTGAAAAGCACGCAAAGAGCACGTATCCGGTCGAAAATGAGACCAGGCGAATCGGTGACACTCTGGTACGAAGGAGCGCATACTCTCCGGCTTCAGCTCCCGGCTTGCAATCGTTACTTAACCAGCGGGAAGGAAACTAAGTGTATAGCCATTCAAATCTCGAATGGAAAACTGTCGTCCCCACGGGCGGTCTGAAGGCGGTTCTGTAATTTGCACACCTCGCGCATTAAACTCCTCACAAAGCTCATCCAACATCCCGTCTGCGACATGCAGGTAAATAGAGCAGTGTGGCGACACCTCGCCAGGTGACTCTCCCAGCTGAAAACGGATCCTGGCCGCACTTGAGTGCGAACGATCACCAGTCGCCACCCGAGCATGGGTAGGTGGATCACCGTATTCAAAGTCAATGTGGAAGCCGAGGACGTCGCGATACCAATCAAGTGTTTTTCTGACGTCGGCGACTCGCAAGACGACTTGTGCTCCGTAGACACCGTGGCGATCAGTCAATTCTCGTGCATTCATGGCGTTTGTCCGTCCAACGCCTGGCCAATCTACTGCGGCGCTGTGCCTTCCAGAATACACCGAGCGGCCGCCACCACAAAAGGGACGAGGCCCAGTGGCGGCCGAACACTAAACTAGCGCCGAAGCGAAAACCTTCACGATCGCCGTCAGGTAGCATTGGCTTGTTGGGCAGAGCCTCTCTTTACCGTTGGGAGAGCTATGTCCTACTCGGGTAACAAATCAGTAAGCTTCTCCTGGATTGCCTGTGCGAACGTCTTCGAGCAGGAAACACTTGACCAGGCACTGTCTCGAAAGTTCCACATAGTTTTGACGAAGCCCTCCCCTCTTACTCGAGGAGTAGCGACCGATACTGTTGTCTTGTCTTGATGTACGACCACTCCGAAATTTTTTCCTTCGACTAGCGGACCGATATAGACCCCCGCGACGTCGTGCGGCAGCTCTTCAAGAATGAACTGGTGAAGAGGATCAGAGCTGCGCGCGAGCAGTGAATGGTCTGAGAAAAGATACGATAGGTGGCTGCAGAGTCGGCGAAGGTCCCAAGTCGGATATTCCGCATGCCTGTTCGCAAAGTCTTCGCAGGAACAAGCCTGGTTCTCCAGGTCGATCTGGCAGTAGTGTGTCTCGGCGGCCCTCTGGGCGGCGCTGTGTCGAGCTTTGTTCGCATTGAACTTGAATCCCAAACCTCCGAAATGTGTTCTCAGCGCTGCAGCTCTAGCTTGCTGAACTCGCCGCAGCTTCTGCCTTTCTGCTTCTTGCCCGGCCTGTTCGGCTTCGCGTTCTGCCGCCTCACGTGCCTCGTGTTGTGCTCGACGTTCTGCCCTCTCCTGACGAGTTGGTTCTAATAGAGTGATCTTTTCGACTATCTCTGCTCGAGCATTCTCCACCAGGTCACGAATCTCCGGTGCGCCCAGTGGCGGGCTTCCGTAGCTCCATCTTTTCTCTTCTACGTTGTACCCGTACCGTTGGTACTCAGCTTTCTGCGCTCGGTTGAGCGCGATGACGTTAAGCCATTGGACGTCGAAACCGATTAGCACGGCAAAAGATCCTCCAGATGAAAGCGCCCCGACGAAATAGAAGGCGCTGCTCGTCTCATTGTCTCGGAGGTAGCTCTCCAGTTCTGAAGACCCAAGCGCCTCTGGGTCGAATGACGTGAAAACGCTCACTTGTGGCGCCGGTGCTTGCTTGGGAGGGCGAGAAACAGCCCGCTCCAAAGGTCTTCTTGCCTCCTTGCTTTGAGATGAGGAACCCTTCTGAGCTCCGCGGCCCGCAAAGAAAAGAAAGCTTACAAAAGCAACCAAAGCGAGAACTATCGCGATTGTCATTGTTTCACCGACATCTTAGGCGCGTCTACGTCGCAACACTCTCGCCAACGGAGGCGTAAAACGTGAAGCTGCATCATCCTCTGGTTCTTCTGCCCAACGACTCGCCGCTCTCCTGCCGCGCGAGGCCTTCCAGAATACACCGAGCGGCCGCCACGACCAAAGGGAGTGAATGAGCGGCGGCCGAGCCACAGCCTGAGCGACGAAGCGCAGGCCTTCTCCATCGCGGTCAGGAGCAGCGGCTTGTTCGGCAGCGTCAGCTGACGGAAGAGGCTCAGCGCGCGAAGCCACGTGAGAGTCGAGCAAGAATTGCCTATGGATTTCCTGAAACAGGCGCTTGTGACTTGAGGGCTATGTCCGTCGGGATTACCCGCGTGAACACCCCAAAGCGCCGACCGTCACTCGCGAGCGCGCGAGCCGGAGCAAGACATCGAGCACCACGAGGCCAATGGCCCAAACCACAGCTTGCCCGTCACGACGAGGGCCCGCGAAGGAGACGCCTGAGATGTCGAAGCCGAAGGAACCGAAACGTTGTTATGCAGAGCGCGCGAACGGAGAAGGCGACAAGCAACGTAGAATGACGAGTTCAAGAAAGCCCGCTCTCTCGGAGAGGTGTTGGATGTCGGTGCCGGACACTTCAGTTCTTGAGACCGCGGAGCTTCTCAAGCGCTGCACGAGCATTCTGCGCAACGGTACAAGAATCTTCAAACCAGGCCCCGTGGTCTTCCTCGTGATCGTCCAGAAAGGGTTCCAACGCGGGAATGGACTCGACGTCCTCGAGAGCCGCGAGAGAGTTGATGGCGTTGATCCGAACAGTAACCGAGCCCGTGAGGCAACCTAGAAGCGTGTCGCGGACCGGTGGAGTGAGGCGGCACCTCGAGAGAGAAATGATGGCCCAGCTTCGGGCGGTTTCGGAGAAGGACTGGTTTCGAATCACCGCGAGGACGTGCTCAACAGGAACCTTTCCTTCTTGGACGTAGTAGAGGGCCTGGATCCGCTCCTGTCCATCTGAGGACCCGAGCAGCGCGGCTAACTGTTCGATCTCACTTTCACCCACAAGGCACACCTATCATGGAGTTGGACGCGCTAAAATCTGGAGCGCGTGCCGCAGGAGGTGCGACAATGGGAAGCGGGCGGAGCCTACATCGAGATCGGTCAACCTCAGTCATGCGGTTCCTCGCGCAATTCACCGCGCGCGAACACCCACTCTCCCAAACATTCCACTCCGCAGTGCGTCTCCAGCGCGGGCCAAGCCACACCCCGTTTCAGCTCGCGCTAAGCAGTCTTGAATCGCAGGGCAAGCGATCAAGGCTGCCGAACGGGCCGCCGTTGTGCCGCGGCCTGATGCATTTCAAGAATACGACAACCGGCCGCCACGACCAAAGGGAGTGATAAGGCGGCGGCCGAGCAACGACGTTTCTGCGCAGTGAAGGCCTGGACAGTGGCCGTCGGCACCAACGGCTCGTTATGCACGGCTACCAAAGCCTTTTCCGGTCACGCCGGAGACACCGAGGCAGCGCGTCGCGGTCTGAAAAGCAAGCGGGCGGTGCAAGCGGAAGCAGGAGAAACCACATCAGCGCGCCTCGGGGTGGGGGAAGGACAAGCGAAGGGAGCACGTAGGATGCCAAGTAGTGAAAGCGTCCGACGTAGAGCGAGCATTGGAACTTCTGATGGAAGCTTTGAGCATCGACCTCAGAGCAGTGGCGCGAACTGGAAGAAAGTTGCTGGAGGAGCAGAGGGGAAAAGCATATGGGCCCGACCGTTCACGCCATCACGAAGATGGAATCTACGAGGAGGCCCAGGTGTGGATGAGGCACCGACTGGAGGAGTCGCTTCCTGGTGTGGTAGTCGAGTTGCCATTTCCCGACCCGCCGGAAGATGCCCTCGCGTTGTACGACCAGCAGGTTCGACATCACAAGTACGAACATGTGACGGGTCGATCTGATTGGAACCCGCCCCCCAAGCCCAATGCGCTCACTGAGTACGAGCTGAAGAAGGAAGTGTTTGCAGAAGCTCTCCGTTTCCGGCTCAAGTCATCCGGCTTAGGTTGGAAAGACCCAGAATTCCAGCGGCGATTGGCGGAGAACTTGGTGAGCGCGGTCAAAATGCGACGTCCGGCGCGAAAGAACCGACGACGGGCTCGGAGCAAGGCGACACCAGTTGATACGGCCGGTGAACTTGTGGGCGACGACTCAACAGAGTGTATCGCTCAGGAAGAGCTACGAGAGAGCGCGAGGAAGGTCGCGCGTAAACTGCTTGGATTCGAGCTGGCCTTCGCGGAGGAGATTCAATTCTCGTCCGGTACGCTGGCCACGCTCGCGCGCGATGGCGAGAGCAGCAATCATAGGAAGAGCGTTCAGGAAGCGGTTGGAGTGCTCAAACGCCTTGGCTACGAAGTCTATCCCGGGGATGTTGGGATAGACGGGTACCACGCCATGGCAGATCTGGTGGCTTGGGACGAGAGCAGCGTCTGGTTTATTGAATGCTTAACGAAAGCCTCGATCAAATTCGGCGCCCACGAAAGAAAGCTACTCCTGGCGAGGAGAGTTCCATTCTGTTTTGTAGGTGACCTTCCAGATGACTTCGCCCGCGCTTTGCCTCCGAATGCCCATGCACTCCGCCGGCCAGACAGCGCATTTACCCATCGCAACGAGGTTCCTCCGTTTTGGCTTCGATCTCCGGATCAGAAGCCGTTGCTTGTCGTTCAGTGTCGGCGCAAGCGAGTGCTCTGCTATCTGTCCCTCGCAATTGCTCAGCTCCGCCTTTCGGAAGACGCGACCGGGTACCTTTGCCACTACCTGTGGCGCGGTTGGCGAGGGCGCGACCGAGAGGGCTTCAACATTCGACTCCCGATCACGGGATATGGGGTGATGCCTTTCAAACGATACGAAAGTCCAAATACCAAATATCAACTAAAAAGCGCGTCAAGCGAATTGGAACTCCGGCTTGGCTCCTTGCCTTTACGGGGTCATCTTCGTGGCACTACCGCTGCTCTCGACTCCACCTGCGATGCGCTGCGAGCAGCGGGGCTTCAGGTGCATGTGGAGTTCGTTTCCTGATGTCCTCGTGGATGCGTGCCGCTTGAGCAGCTCTGCATAACGACTTGCCGCTCTACTGCGGCGTGAGGCCTTCCAGAATACACTGACCGGCCGCCACGACAAAAGGGAGAAACCAGAGGCGGCCGCACCACGAGCTAGCGTCGAAGCGAAGGCCTTCACGTTCGCCGTCACGTAGCAGCGGCTTGTTCGGCAGCGTCAGTGAATGGAGTAGGCTCAGCGCGCGAAGCCAGGTGAGATGCAAGCAAGAATCACCTTCAATCGTTGAAATAGGCGTGTGTGGCTCGAGTGCTGCGTCCGTCGAAATCACTCATGCGACTCACGAAAGCCCCAAAGCGCCGGCCGTCACTCGCAAGCGCGCAAGCCGGAGCAAGACGACAAGCACCACGGACTCAGTCCCAAACCACAGCTTGCCCGACTCGACGCGCCCGCGCAGGAGACGCCTGCGAAGTCGCAGTCAAATCGACCGAAACGCCGTGGACAAAGCGCGCGATGAGGCCGGCGTTCAATCATTGAGCAAAGTTATGCGTTTGCAACCAGGGCATGTGGCGATCGGCGCCGGTTCGAACCAGGCGTGTGCACACGCGGTACACTGCCGAAATCCATCACCAACGAGATCGGCGGGAATTGTCTGCCTCGCCTGCTGATCGCCCATGACGGTCAAATCCCAGGCTCCGTTGGTACAGAAGCCGGTCGCCCTGAGATGTTGTCCGCACGGACATTCGGAATAGATGTCGAAGATCTCAGGGAGTCGGAAGGAATTTCGATCGTCCGCGCTCATCCTCAAATCTTCATCACACTGCTCGTCGACCGGCGAGAGGCGACCTTCGCGCCAAACAAGCAGCAGGTTCGGGCCGCTTTTTCCCTGCCATCGATGCCCTTGAATTATTTCAGCACAATGGGGGCATCTCAGAGGCGAGAGCGGTTCGTAGAGATCAAACATTCCTATCGGCCACCACCTAAATCCGACTAACATGGCTTTGACCGCAGCGAAATCTCAAACACGGACTCCGTTGAGGCGCAATCGTGGTGTAGTTTCTCATAGGCCTCATCGCGCGCGAACGCCCTTCTCCCAAACATCTCGACTCACCAGTGCATCTCCGGCGCGGGCCAAGCCAAACCCTGTTTCGGGTCACGCTCATCAGTCTTGAATCCCAAGGCAAGCGATCAAGGCTGCCGAACGCCCTGAAATTCTGCTGCAGCGCCGGGCCTCCGCAGTGTACGGCAACCGGCCGCCACGACAAAAGGGAGAAGGCTCAGTGGCGGCCGAACCGCAACCTCAGCGTCAAAGCGGTCGCCTTCGCAGTCGCTGTCAGCAGCAATTTCTTGTTAGGGAGCAACGCCCTTTCGTCTGTAGTCTCGACCTATCGATCCATCCGTCAACTAGCTACAGCAGCTCGCTTTACGCTGCGCCCGGCGCCGGGAGTACACCCAAACGAGGAGACCGATCCCGGCGATTAGTCCTAGGGCTGGCCACGAATCGACGAACCACGCGCCCATACCAGCGAACGCCAGAGCCACAGCAGCGGGCGCGACGCAGCACAGGACAGCTGCCAAGCCGACGCCAGAGGCGCCAATGGTCCCCCAACGAAATCTAGTTGGCGGTGCGAGGTTTTCCTCGCCGGGAAGCCCCAGAGGGGTCGGGAGCAGACGTTCGATCTCTTTTTTTAGGACGTCTTGAGCTTCGTCCGACGCTGTGAGGTGAAGCCATATGGACTCCTTGCCCCTTGGGATTTCCACGCTGTGATCGAGAAAGGAGCAGCATGAGCTGTCGAGCGCGAGGAACTCTCCTAGTTCGCGAACGCGGTCGGCGCTCCAACTGAACCGAAGGGAGTAGCCGCCCGGTCGTTTTCGAACGTCGTCAACGTGCGAGAAGAGTCCGGACCTGTAGGCGTCGGCACACCGTTTCTGCTCGTCCTCGGGGAGTTCACATGCGATGGGAATGGATCGAGTTTGGTTCATTTTGTTTCCTTTCTTGGGAAACCTATCCATAGAACTTGAAGTCAACTTTAAGTCAAGGGATACTGGGGAAAATCATGTCGGAATACAGCATCGGACAGGTAGCGAATGCAGCCGGTATCGCAGCGTCTGCGATCCGGTACTACGAGAAGGTGGGGCTCATCCCGGGACCTGGCCGGAAGAGCGGCCACAGGCGCTACTCGCGGGATGTCTTTTCACGGCTCGCGCTCATCCACCTGTGCAAACAGCTCGGCTTCGAGCTTACAGAGGTGAAAACGTTGCTCGATGGTGTGGCAAAGGGGGACCGTTCTACGAAGGCATTCAGGCAACTCGCCGCGCAAAAGCTTCCGAAGATCGAAGAGTCCATCGCGCAAGCTCGGCTGATGCGAGATCTCCTCGCTCAGGCAGCGACTTGCGGTTGTCCGTCGCTAGATGAGTGCGCAGCCAGGGCTCAAAAAATCGGAATGCTCGCCTGCCCTCCGGTTTCTCTCTAACAGCGGCGCACGAGCCGCGCGGTGGGCGCAGGCTCATTGGCGCGGCGCAAACGCAATAATCGCCATGCCGATCAGGGACACTGCCGCTCCGACCAGGTCCCAGCGATCGGGGGACTGCTTCTCAACGAGCCAGCCCCAAACGATTGCGCAAGCTACATAGACCCCGCCATACGCCGCGTAAGCACGTCCGGCACTCGGATGAAACGAGAGCAGCCAAGCGAACAACGCGAGTGCAAGGGCAGCCACCGCAAGGAGTAACACTGAGCGTCCGCCGCGCATCCAAAGGAACACGAGATAGCAGCCGACGATCTCGGCAATCGCCGTGGCGATGAATAGAGGAACAGTGACCCACGAATTCATTGTGCGATTTAATTTAGTAGGTTGTGGCTCGAAACAAAACGAACGTGCTGTTCAGCACGTCACCCCGGCCGTCTCCCTAGTCAGAATAACACGACCGACTCACGCAATCGAAGCCGTGGGTT
>CAYMQT010000204.1:0-7947 GCA_964392575.1 uncultured Polyangiaceae bacterium | reverse complement strand
TAGCAAAAGAAGCCGGACGAAACCGCGTGCGCGTCGACTGAGCGTCACTACCCCGATGCGCCCCCTACTCCGCCGGCCCCTCCCACTGTAGGCCAGGGTGAATGGCCAACGAAAGGTGACGCGCCCACGCGGGTGTCGTCACCTTTTTCCATTTTGATGGCAGGTATCTGACGTGTCCGCCGTGCAGATGACCTCGATAATACCAGAGATCGCGTCGCTTCCCGACGTGCTTCCTCCCGCTCCACCGGACCCTCCCACCGAACTGACCTGTTCCTGATCGGGAGAGAAACTCTTAAATCGACACGCGCTGACTGCCCTGTAGCCCACGCAGTACTCGTAGCACTCGGCGAGAAGTTGACCGTCGTCGCTCAACCATTCCGCGATGTCATCGACCTCTTGGAAGCCTCGGACCTCTTCGATCTTCGGAGGACAAGAGCGGTCACACCCTTGAAGAGAGAAAACAAAGAGGCCCAAGATTCCCAGAAGACACCGCTGTTGATTGATTGATGTCATACGTTTCACGGCTGAAGGTGCTCACCCAGAAACACCGGGACCGCCCAGTCGATCCCCGCTTTGCGAGCATCGCGGTCACAGAACTCTCCGTCCACGACGGTGGCGGAGCCGGTCTTTCTGTCGAAGCTCAGCGTGACGTCGAACCGACAGTACTTTCCGCCTTCAGGACCAGACGAACCGCTCAAGTGCGCTTCCCCCATGCTAGCCCCCTGGGCCAGTACCTTCGTCATCTGAACGTGAACCGCCGCTCCGAAGCTCAGCGAATCGCAGTACGCCTCAATCGACCATTGCTGCCGCTGGGCTAAAATCATGACGGCGCTACTTTCCCGTTCGGTCTCAGACGTCACGACGATGTCGTAGTAGCCGGGACTGGCACAGGCTGTCCGGTCAGCCATCTCACCTTCGAAGGCAATCTCGTCGATGTAGGTTTCAACGGGGATCTCACCCGCAAAATCACTCGCTGCGTGAAGCGCCGCTTCCAATGCCTCCGCAGACTCGTTCCGCTTTGAACAGCTGAGGAGGGCGAGACCGATCAGCGGGACTGCGCCCGAGCCCATTCTCCCGCTACTTCTCCTCAAAACATTCCTTTCCAGCGGTTCGTACGCGACCGGGCCGGGAAGCAAGAAACTGAGAACCGAGCGTTAGTGCCATAGAATGCATACCTCCTCCTCCAGCGGTTCACACTCGAGCACCACAGTCCCTGCGCTCGACTCAGACGCTCCGCCTCCCCCGTTCCCGCCGCTTCCCCCGTTTCCGCCCAGGTTTGGAGCTCCGTCCTGCTCAGGAATCACCTCGATCACTGTGCAGTCGTAGTCGACCTTAACAGCATAGGCCACGCCACAGGTCTCGCTGCAACTTCCGCGGAAGTTTCCCTCTTCATCGACCCAATCAGCGGTGTTCTCCACTTCGTACCGCTCGGTTGTGCTTGAGAGGCCGCGACAGACAAGCCTCCCCTCCCAACATGCGGTCACAGTCAGCAGCGCGACTGCTAGCGAGGAGGATCGCAGGAATCCCTTGTTTAGTACTCGAAGCATGTCGCCTTGACCCGCTGATTGAAGGAGAAAAAAAGATGGTCGTCGCCTTCAACGTGTAGGTCCCATGAGGTGCACTCATTGCCGAAGCCGGCAAATGGAGCGGCGCAGGGGAAGTCGCGCTCGGGAGTCGGATCGAAAAAGTCTCGCTCCTTGATGAGCACGAAGTCATGCTGATTGAACATTCTGCCAGTCACACTGGCCAAGGCGCAGGAGTGTGACGGCATGTCATCTGCAGGGCCGTCTCCTCTTGCATCAACCCAGACGCTCTCCGAAGAACTTCCGTCCCCGATCAACGTTTCACTCCGCGGGCGATCGATGCAGGCCACTTCGATCCTCAGATAGTTGTTCCTGTCCTTGGTGTTGCCGTTGATGTACCAGCGCCACCGTCCGTCGTCGCTCTGAGTCGTCCTTACCCCCATTTCTTCCGCTTCCCCTTGCAGCCGCCCCTCGACGCCCGTGAGGAAACAGGCGGTATCTTGAGGGTACAGAGGCGCTCCGGACGGATCCAGAATGTCACCTGATGAAGCAAAGCCGCCAAAGTCGTCGCTCACGTCCGCCCCGTCGGGAAACCTGTCCTCGGCCACGATGAAGTGACCCTCAAAGACCGCCTGAACTCCGGGAAAACACGCTGCATGTCCGCCGACGATCCGGGAATCTTGCTTATGGACCGTCTGCGTCTTCAGGTATTTGACCTCCATCGACTTAGTCCCGGAAGACACCTCCCGCTTTACGATTCTCGCGAAGTCCCCTCGGTCCCTGAAGGCGCCCTGAATGGCAAGTAGCCCGCAAGTCTCAGAAGGAAAGGCGAGGAGGACGCCTTCGCTCTCGTCTGCGGACGCCCCGTCGCGATCCTGACGTCCGATGATTGTAAAAGGCTGCGCCAGGGCCGTGGTTCCCATCGCATCCGCATCGAAGATCTGCAAGGCATCGAACACGCCTGGAAGTATCGGGGTGTTCGGGGTGTCGGGCGGCAGCGAAACATCATTTTCGGCGTTCTCTGGCCATTTGACGTCCCACTCAAGCTGAGCGGAATCGATGACAGATCCCTCTTCTGCTTCACCGTGAATCGTGACGTCATTTTGGCGCAGGAGACTTCCTTCAGTCCTGACGTCGCCGAAAACGGACGAGTTTGAGCGAAGAAAGACGCTGCCCTTACTCGCAACGTCTCCGTACACCTTCACGCCGGCGCCGAACTCGCTCGTATCGGAGCCAATGCTGGCGAGAAGCGGAGCCTCACCTGCCTCTCCAGCGGTGATTCGGTCGTCAAGCGTCAAGCGTCTTGTCGCAGACATGAACACCTGGGTCGGCTTCGTCAAACTCGGGTAGGAGAGTGAGAAGCGGACCAACGAGTTCGTCTCCTCGGGACCTTCGGGAGAGTTCCCGTCACTGATCTTGAGATCGTCGAAAAGAAATTCCCCGAGACCGGACGGCGCGTTCATCCCTGAGGCGCAACGGCGAGGGCGAAACTGCCCTGGGCCGCGTTACCGGACGACGCGATTGAAACTCCGTTCGTCGCAGTCCAATCTGTCGAGGGGCTCTCGAACCCCAAAATCCGTGCCTGGGAATCCGTCAGCTTCTGATGGGCTGTTCCTACCGTGCTGCGAGGGGTTGAATCACAGCCGATCGCAAGGAACACAGTCAGTGCGACGCCTAAAAACTTATCCGTGGCCATAGTTCAGTTCAGCAACCTAGCAGCTGAGGAAGCGCTTTCGCAATAGTCAACTGTTAGGGGTCCGGCTTTCCTGGATCCTAGAGCCTTCCAAGGCTCGATCCGCGCGCTCACTGGTTCAAGACCGACCTCATGCCTATAAGTTGAGTGTGCCTCCTCTTTCTGGAACTTTACGCGGCATCGAAGGTCCGACCGTGATCCTGATTCTAGCGCTGAGCGCTTGCGGCCACGATCAGCGAGAACGCCCCGGTGCAGGCGCGGGAGGAGGAGGGACCTCGGGGACTGGCGGCGCAAAGGGCATGGACCCCGAGGGCACAGGAGGAGCCGCAGAATCCTTTTCTCTCATCGAATGTCAGACCGAAAGCGGGGAAGCGGACCTCTCGCACCTGGGAGGCGCAAGTTTCGAACTCCCAGAAGAACAGGACCTCACCTTCGCATGGATCACTCAGCTCGAATTCCTCGAAGGTGGACCTCGGTACTACAGAGCCGAATTGCGCAACGACGGTTCGCTCCTCACCACGGTAGGGAACCTCGTCCAAGTCATCCACCCGGGCGGCCTCATCGAAACGGTGTTTGACGCTCCTGTGCCTGAGTACGGATCGAACAACATCCTTCTGGTCCCGGGCGGGCTCTTTTTCGAGCTCAATCGCACCTTTTATGACGACAAGGGTCAGGCGTCAGGTCTCAGTTTCGATGTGACACAGTATGACGAGGAGGCTTCCGTGTATCGCGGGTACCTCGGATGGACCTACGTGCGCGACGGCAGCGCAGTTCTCGGGACTCGGGGCACCTCCAACACCAAGTCTGACTTTCCTGAAGGATACTCTCTGTTTAATTTCGAAGGACAGATCTTGCTCGACGTCGACGCGGACGACTCTTCGAGCGCGAAACCCGCGCTGGGCGCGAGCGGCCTCGTCCTTTTTTTCCTCGATCGCGCATCAGAATCCAGCGCGGTGCGAGGGTTCCCGCTCTACAGCGACAGTTTTCCCTGGCTCTACGAGAGTTCCGGCAAAAAGCGCCCGACTTCGATCCTGGACGTCAGCCAAAAAGCCGAACGAGTCGTGGCCCTCAATGCCACCGACCTCATGCTTCTAGAAAAAGAGAAGCTCCTCTGGTCCCATCCCCTCGAGTTTCCTATTTCGGATTGGTCTCTTTCCACCGACGGGCAGCGTCTCCTCATCACGCACTCAAAACCCGCGCACTACCGCATGTTCGGCTCGAAGGGTCTCGCCCACACGGTCACGCTCCCCCACGAATCCATCACATCCGCAGATCTTCGTGACGACGGCCTCAGCGTGGTGGCCGTCCAAGACTCGGACGAAGGGGCGCCGACTTACATTCTCGTGCACGATGAGACGGGGCGCCTCAAGCTCCGCTGCAAAGCAACGCCTCCAGACAAGGCCAGCTATCGCCCTTGGGTGCGCTTCAGCTCGAACGGCGAATACATGCTGATGATCGTCAACGGCGGGCTCGGCGTCCTCAGGCTGAACCCCTAGATTGAATCCTAGCGCGAAGAAATTCCTTACTTTTCGCCGATCAAATCGTCGATTCCGGAGACCAAAATCCCGGCGACCGACTTCTGAGCGGCGGGGAGCTGAGCCACAGACTTGATGTGGTGGACCAAAAATTCGCGGTTGTCGGTCACGTTGAGGTTCAGCATTTCCAGAGCGCCGATGCGATCTTCCGGGGAAAACGGAGCATCCTCCACTTTTTCCATGCTCAGTTTCTCCGCGTCATAACTCATGTACTGAGCCTTCGTGTCGAGGAGGGTGTAGTCGTCACCGCGACGCAGCTCCAAAGTAACGCTCCCGGTCACGCCGGGCGCGATCCAGCGCGTCAAGCCGTCCTTGAGCATCATGCACTCGGGATCGAACCAGCGCCCTTCGTACAAGAGCCGCCCCAGCCGTCGCCCCAGGTTGAAATACTGATCGAGCGCATTTTCATTGTGAATCGCGCTAAGCAAACGCTCATAGACGATATGCAAGAGCGCCATACCGGGCGCCTCGTAGATGCCTCGACTCTTGGCGTCGATCACACGATTCTCGATCTGATCGCTCATGCCGAGACCGTGCCGTCCCGCCACACGATTGGCCTCCAGAATCACATCGATGTGCTGCGTAAAGCGCTTGTCGTTGATGGCGACAGGAACCCCACGCTCAAACTCCACGGTCACTTCCTCTGGCTTCATCTCGACCGACAAATCCCAGGGCCGAACGCCCATGATCGGCTCCACGATCTTCATGCCATTTTTGAGAAATTCGAGATCCTTCGCTTCATGCGTCGCGCCCAGAACATTGGCGTCGGTGCTGTAAGCCTTCTCCTTGCTCATCGTGTAGTCGAGCCCGAGAGACTCCATGTACTCGCTCATTTCCTTGCGACCGCCGAAGGCGTCCACAAACTTCCGGTCGAGCCACGGTTTATAGATCTTGAGGTGCGGATTGGTGAGGATCCCGTAACGGTAAAAGCGCTGGATGTCGTTGCCCTTGTAGGTGCTGCCGTCTCCAAAGACGTGCACGTCGTCCTTCATCATCTCGCGGATGATGGCTGTCGTCGTCACGGCGCGACCGAGAGGAGTCGTGTTGAAGTATTTCTTACCGCCACTTGAGAGGTGAAACGCCCCGCACTGAATCGCCACGATGCCCTCGCGCGCCATCGCTTCACGACAGTCCACGAGACGAGCGCCAGAAGCGCCATGAGCGATGGCCGTGGGAGGGATCTCCGCCGGGTTCTTTTCATCGGGCTGAGCGAGATCCGCCGTGTAGCAATGCACCTCTAGTCCCTGACGGGAGAGCCACGCGACTGCGCAGCGGGTGTCGAGGCCACCGGAGTAAGCGATGCCGAGTTTGGTGCCTTGCGGGGGAAGTTCTCGATAAATGCGACTCATGACTGGTCCGGGCTATAAGCGGGGGCTGAGCGACGCGCAACGCGGGGCCTTTTATTGCTATTTTTGCAATCATTAAGCATGTCTATTGCATAAATCACAATACAGTGACTCAATGAGACCATGGATTTGCGGGACTACGAGCTGTTCGTCCAGCTGAGCGAAACCATGCATTTTGCGCGCACTGCGCGTAAAACGGCCCTGAGTCCCTCCGCCCTCACCCGCCGCGTCCAGGCGATGGAAGAAGAGCTAGGACATCAGCTGGTCATTCGAGATCATCGGGAATTGCGTCTGACCGCGGCCGGCACCCGTTTCCGCGCCTTTGCTCAATCCCAGGTCGAACAATGGAGTCAGCTCGGGAGCGAGCTGCGCGAAGAGGCCGCCTCCCCGACGGGCACGCTCAACATCGCCTGCACCGTCACGGCCGTGCACACGGTCCTGCCTCAACTCCTGTCGAGATACCGAGCACTCTACCCCGGAGTGACTCTCCGTTTGATCACGCAGGACACGACGCGCTCACTGAGTCAGCTGGAAGCAGGCGAAGTGGATCTGGCGGTCATCCCCACGGAAGAGGAGGCTCCGGACAACCTGAGAAAGGTGGTCCTGGCGCGCACGGATCTCGCTTTCATCGGACCCAAGGAGCAGGGCGCTTGGGGTGAGACCCTGAAGCTCAAGAAGCCCGACTATGCAGAGGTGCCCTTCGTCGCACCTATCTCCGGTCTCGAACGCAAGCGACTCGATGATTGGTTCCGAGCGCGCCGCATCGATCCGCACATCGTCGCGGAGGTGCGCGGCAATGAAGGCATCATTGCGATGGTGAGTCTGGGCGGAGGGGTGGGCCTGGTCCCGAGGCTGGTCCTTTCCACGAGCCCTCTCGCGCACAGCGTGGTCGAGCTGACTGAGCTCTGCGCTCCCCCGGGCTATGACGTGTCGCTCACCACCCGCGGCCCCAACCTGGAGCGGCGCGTCATTGGGCTGTTTTGGCAGCTTGCCTCACAAAGCGTGCAAAGAGGCTGTTAGGCCTTCTGGGGCGGTGTATCCTCCCGGGCGATGGTGCAGATGTCGAATGGTCGGACCCTTTCCCTTCTCTCCTTGATGGCCCTCCTCGCCGGGTGTGGCGGCTCTCAGACGGGAGCCAAGGCCGGGAGTGAAGAGGATAAGTATGGCGACAGTCCGCCGGCTGAAGACGGAGAGATGGTCACTCCCGAGGGTGAAGGGGAGATGAGCGCCGACGAAGCGGCTCTCCTCGAACAGATCGAGCAGAGCGCCACGGAGGGGGACACGAGCGCCGGGACGGATGAATCCGGGAGAGAGATCGTCTACCGCGTCTCTCCTGACGGCATCAAGGTGCAGATCGAAGGCGCAGAGTTCGTCCCCAAGGCCGTAGCGGTGAAGCGGGGTGGAGGATTCGGGGTGGAACTCTCTGTCGAGGCAAAGACGACTTCCGACATGATCCTCTGGGCACCTGGCGGTGGACCTCTCGCGTTCGGTGGGTTTGTCGAAAGCGGTGGAGAGAAGAAGAAGTTTGGCGACACGCGTGAGGGCGGACGGGACGTGAACCTCTCGCCAGGAGTGCCCGTCAAGTTTCAACGGGTCTGGCCTAAAGATGGAGAGCCGGGTCTCAAAGCCGGAGAAAAACTAGAACTCCATGTGGGTCTTTGGGGGCTGGGGCCGGATGCCGCGACCAGAAAGCCCGTGCGTAAGTTCGTCGTGATCAAGATGACCGCTTCGACCACCGGAGCACAGCCTCTCATCCAGCCCCCGGGACAGTAAAAGTGGTCACATTCAAAAGCCCCGTCAAAGCCGCACTCTACGAAGCACTCAAAGGATCCTTTCCGGACGCAAAGGTG
>CAYMQT010000203.1:6053-7959 GCA_964392575.1 uncultured Polyangiaceae bacterium | reverse complement strand
CCACCGACCTCGAACGCGACGGAGGAGACGGAAATCTCTCGTGAGGATGACGCAGGCGAGGACGAGGCTCAAAGTCTAGAGGATGCGCCCGAAGATCCTCTCCCCGCTCCGACTGAACCCAAAGAAGCAGAACTCGCCCGCATCGCGCTGGCACGCGCCGAGGCACCGGGCAATCACTTGCAGCTCAAATTCGCGGTGGTGGAACGCGCGTCGGACCTTCCCTGGATCTTGGCGGTACAAAATGTCGCCTCTGGACCCATTGAGCTGGCCGCTCTCCCTGAGCTCATCTCCTTCACCGTGAGCCCCAAGATCAAACCGGACGAAGAGGGAGCCCCGGCCGGAAAAGCGCCCGAGCCCGTTCGTTGCACAGCGCTGCCCAAAACAGCTACGCTGCCGAAACAGGTCGGGGAAAACGAGCGCGTCACCCTTGAGCGCGGACAGCTTTTGTACCACGCCTTTGACCCGCGCGAACTTTGCGAAAGCGAGAAGATCCTCCGTCAGGGATCTTCAATCACCCTCACCTACGGGTTCCCGACGCAGACCAAAAAGCTGTGGAAAGCGGGAAAAATCGAGGAGGTCGAAATCGAACAGACGGCCCCCTTCGTTGCAGAACGAAAGTCCGACGGTGAGGAAGAGTTTCTCCCTTTGAAGCATCTCGTCGCCCCGCCCTTCGAGCTGGGTTTAACCTACCCGCTCTCAGAACTCACAGCGCTCCCCACAAGCCAGAATGAAGAGGATGACGCTGACAAGACCCACGCTCCTCCCCCTCCCCCCCCTCCGCTCGTCCTCGCTGTCTCTCCTCTGGGGCGCACCTCCTCACCGGAGGCCGGTGATGTGACCGTGCAAATGAAGAATCAGTCCAAGGAGTCGATCAAGATCTTCCTGCGGCGAGAGCTCTTCACCTATGAAGTCCTCGGACCTTCGTCAGGGACCACCTGCCACATGCACCCGGCCGATCGTCATCCGACGTCGAGTGAATTCGTGACGATCAGCCCTGGCTCGTCGTACACCTTGAGGACTCGGATGGCAGAAGCCTGCCCCAAAGGAACCTTTGGCGAACCCGGGACTTACTTCATCTCCGCGCGTTTTCAGGCTTCTCAGGGCGAAAGCGAGTCCGACGTCGTGGCCTTTTCAGGCTCAGCGCGCACGGAATCGCCCGCACGCCTGATCATTCCAGGACAGGCCCGGGTATCGTCGATGCCCCGCATGCAGATCGCAGAGCCAAAAGCTGCGCCCTAGGTTTCCTGGAGCACTTTTTTAATACCTTGAGGCGTCTTGGGTAGTGTCGAGCTCATCGAGATCGCGCAGGTTGTTCTGGGGACGCGGATCCGTGGGATCGAGAGCGGCCGCGCGCTCGAACGCTTCGCGTGCGCTCTTTCTATCACCGCTGGCCAAGTAGACGAGGCCGAAGTTGAGCCAGGCGGAAGGCAGCGCAGGATCCAGAGTGATCGCCCGGGTCGCATATTTTTTCGCGCTCTCGATACGATCGAGCAAAAGTTCACCGTAGGCGAGATTGGAAGCGAAGGTGGCTTGACCGGGATTGAGTAGATCCGCCCTCTTGAGATGTTCAACCCCTTGCTTGGCCTTGCCTTGGATGATGAGAAGCGCCCCCAAGTCCCCATGCGCTCGCGCCGAATTTCCATCGCGCGAGATGGCTCCTCGAAACCGACTTTCAGCCCCAGAGAGATCGCCGAGAAGCATTTGCGCGGTGCCGAGAACGACCAGCCTTTCGGCCTCATTCGGCTCTAGCTCCGCTGCGCGCCGGAGCGGACCGAGACTCTCTCGGATCTGGCCTCTCGACAGATAGGCGACACCGAGAGCACCCTGGATCTCTGCATCATCCCGGTAAGTCACGACAAGATCCAGTAAGATCTCAGACGCTTCTTCCCCGCGACCAAGAGCCAGG
>CAYMQT010000203.1:0-6043 GCA_964392575.1 uncultured Polyangiaceae bacterium | reverse complement strand
CCAGGAGAGCGCGCGCCTTCTCGCGCCGCGCCGGAGGAAATCCAGGTTGAGCCTCGAGAACCGCATCGAGTCTCTGAAGAGCCTCTTCCGCCTCTCTACCCCCTGCGCCGTATTCGAGCGGTCCGGATTCCAGGACCTCCTTCGCAGAAAGCACTTCTGCACACCCGAGCTTTTCGGGAGCACACGAAAGCGCTCCTTTTTCCCCAACTCTGGGCGCGGGAGCGCTGTCGACCTTCTCGACCAAAGATGGTGTGGCCGAAGGTGGTGCGGCTAATACTGACGGAGCCGAAGCTAGCGGAGCCGAAGGCGCCCCGGCCTGACAGCCCGGAGCCGTAGCCAGCAGCACGGAAAGCACCACCAGGGGTGCGTGCCCGCCCACGCACCTCTCGTTCAATGCGCTCCTTCTTTGCGCGTGTGCTCTTGTCCGTCAAACCTCAGGAGGGTCGGCTTCTCATCGAGCACCGTCGCCACAAGCACCGGCCGCTTCCACACCCGCACCAAAGACTCCAAGACTCGCGCTGCGTAATCGAGGCGCAAATCGACACCATCATGCTGGTGCTTGAGCAGGAGTTCACCCCGGTTGTCATGATTGGCGTCCTCTACCCGGATCACCGGACTCCCAGCATTCGTGAGCTGCGAAAGCAGCTTTTGCTTGACCTTTTTGAACTCACGCGAAGCGATCTCGTACCCGCCGCGTCGTTCAGACCATTCAAAGCTGAATAAGCCCTGCTCAGCGGCAAATTCCGGGGTCAAGAATTCATCGAGGAACGTGACGTCGTTGTACAGAGCCCTGACCTCAAAAATCTTCTTTCTCCCTAGACCCAGCCGGAGATCCCAATGCCGGCGCTCAGCCAGATCATCACAATGATCCCAATCACGGCCAAATTGACCGCGGTTCCAGCGCTCCTCGATGTGCCGGAAAAGCTCCACTCCTAGCTTGTACGGGTTGAGGTTCTTTCCGTTCGTGGCCATCACCCCCGCGTTGTTGTCGGCGTAATCCACGATGTCGCTCCAATCAGCGATCTCACTCGTCATCAGCTGAGAATGATGATAACTCGCCCAGCCTTCGTTCATGATCTTGGTCTGCATCTGGGGCAGAAAATAATACGCCTCGTCACGGATCACGGTGAGCACGCCTCGTTCCCATTTTTCGAGAGGTGCGTGGTCGAGCAAGAATTGTAGAATGTCCTGAACAGGCTCTTCCGGAAAACGCCCCTTCTTGGCCTCCTGCTCCTGCTTGATCCTCTCGCGCTGTTCGTTCAGGTGCTCCTCGGGATTGATGAAGGAGTCCATGTAGTCCTTGGACTTCATGCGGGGAACGACCAGCTCCTCCGGGCCGCCGATTTCTTCGTCGAATTCGCTGCGCTTTTCTTTGGGTTGAGCCGTCCGCCGGACGAAGGCAGCGCTCGGATCGATGAGGTTTTCCAGGCTGAGGCAGCAGTCGATGAAGGTTTCTACCTTTTCCACACCGTGCCGCGCGAGCAACCTGCGGACCAGACTGCCATGATTGGCCATCTTGTCGATCCAGCGTCGGTTGGGGTCGTAGGTGCTGCCAGACCTCGGGATGGTGGACACCCACTTTCCGGAGGCATCGAGGTCTGTCGAGCGAAAGGAAAAGTTGTTCTTGAAAAAATCGACGTGCCCGTAAACATGACACATCACCAACTTCTGGTCGGTAAGGCTGTTTCCCTCCAGCAGATAGGCAATGGAAGGATTGGTGTTGATCACCATTTCATAGATCTTGCTCAGCCCGTACTCATAACTCTTGCTGAGACGCTCGTATTCCATTCCGAAGCGCCAATGCGGATAACGGGTGGGAAAACCTCCGTAAGCGGCGACTTCATTGAGGCGATCGTAGGAGAGGATCTCGAAGATCGTCGGAAAGAAGTCGAGCCCCCGCGCGCGCGCGGCCGTCTCCACCCGGTCCTGCTCCTTTCTGAGGTAGCTCGGCAGTGAGGACTCTTTCAGAAACCCCGTGACCATCAGCGTCCCTTCCCCAGAAAGTCCTTGAGGCTCGTAACGATGGCATCCCGATCAGCAATTTCGCTCAAAACGAGCTTTTCATGGCCGCCCAGCGAAGCGCGCAGATCCTTGATGAACTGCCCCGATCCGTACGGGCTGTGCACCTGCCCATAGGCGAACATGTTGGAGAGCGGAAGCAACTTGTCGGTCAGTATCTTCATGCAGAGACCCGTGTCGTCCGTCGACCAGTTGTCGCCGTCAGAAAAATGAAAGGGATAAATATTCCATTCGCTCGCGGGGTAGTCTCGATCAATCAGGTCCGCCGCCAACTGATAGGCGCTTGAGATCATCGTCCCCCCGGACTCCCTCGTGTGGAAGAACGTGTCGCGGTCGACTTCACGCGCCTGGGCGTCGTGGATGATGTACCGACTTTCAATGCCATCGTATTGTTTGCGCAGCCAGGTATCGATCCAAAAGCTCTCCAGACGAACAATCTCTTTCTGCTCGTCCCCCATCGAACCAGAAACATCCATCATATACACGATGACAGCGTTGGCCGCGGGCTGGTCCTCCTCCCTATAGGACCGGTAACGACGATCGTCGCGCTGAGGCACGATGAGCGGCGCCCGATCATTGTAGGTGCCCGAGGCAATACTGCGACGAAGAGCTTCTTTGTACGTCCGTTTGAAATGTTTCAAAGACTCAGGACCTACGCGACGGATCCCGGTGTACTTTGTCTTCGTGCTCCGGATCCGGCTCTTCCCCCGGTCCTCGATGTTCGGCAGCTCAAGCTCTTCACCAAGAATGTCCGCAAGCTCATCGAGGGTGACATCCACTTCTAGGATGTGCTCCCCCTCTCCCTGGCCAGCCTGTCCGGAGCCGTCACCATCTTCCTCTGAGGAGACAGGGTCCCCCGGCGCCCCTGGACCTTGACCCACTCCGCCTTGACCTTTCTCACCGAAGACAAACCGCGGCACATCGATCTGAGGGATCGGAACGGACACAGTTTCCTTCCCCTTCTTCGCGATCATCTCTCCGTGGGAGATGTACTGGCGCAGTCCTTTGCGGATCCGCCCGCGGACGATGTCCTTGAACCTACTGTGGTCCCGGTCAATCTTTAGAGTCACCACCGCCCTCCGCCTGTGCTCTTTCGTCTCCGCCCTCTGTGCCTCTTCATTCGGATCTCCCTTCTACTATGACATGAGCGGGCGGCTCCAAACACCGCCGCGCTCCTAGGGCCAAAATGGGTCGAACTCGGGCCCGAGGCGCTCGTTTGCGACGCGGGCGCCGCACGGGTAATGAGGAAAGCGATGACTGGAAAGCAGCACCAAGCAGAACCTTCCTCCGCCCCCGGGCGCCCCGGCCTGGTCCTCACGGCCCTCGGCCCGGATCGGCCAGGGCTGGTCAAAGATCTCGCGGAAATGGTGAGACGCGCCGGGGGAAATATCGAAGAAACTCGCATGAGCAAGCTGGGTGGAGAGTTTGCCGTCTTGCTGCTCGTGACCGGGCCAAAGGACGCGCTCACTCTCCTCTCCTCTTCTCTGCCTGAACTCGAACGCAACCTCGACGTGAAATGCTTCTCCAAGCTCACGAACAAGTCGTCGACGCCTCCGACGAGCGTCTATCGCTACGAGGCCTCAGGGTTTGATCGCCCAGGTATCGTCGAGGGGGTGACCCAGGTCCTGGCGAGGAGAGGCGTGAACGTTTTGAGTTTCGAGAGCTGGGTTGAGAATGCTCCGCTCTCAGGCACACCGATCTTCTACCTCGACGCCGAAATAGAACTGGCCCTCGCTTCCGATCTTTCGGAGGTGGAGCGTGACCTGAGCGAAGCCAGCGGCGGACTCGAACTCGAGTCCAAACTAAGCCGGGCGTGACGACGTGGACTCTGTTGTCTGCGCTACTCACGGTCACTGCTTTGACGGACTCGCCAGTGCTGCCCTCTTTTCCGAGCTACACCTACGACGAAGCCCCAGCGACAAGATTCAGTTCATCGCATGTGGATACGGGCCTGGCCCACGTGTAGAGCCTGCGCTCAGCGGCGATCAGAATGCCATTTTAGATTACAGGTACCACAAGCACGAATCCCTCACGTACTACTTCGATCACCACAAGACCGCCTTTGAACTGCCCGGGGATCAAACGCACTTCGAGGGCCGCCGGACGTCGGCCCCCGAGCGATTCGTGTGGGACCCGACCGCCCCAAGTTGCACTGGACTCATCTGGCGGGTGTCAAAAGAGTTTTTCCACGAGCCCCTTTCCAAGTTCGAGGATCTGCGTGACTACGCAGACGTGATCGACGCGGCCGGGTTTCAGTCCGTCGAGGAAGCCACAGATTATTCGGATCCCCGCCTGCGATTGGTGAGCGTCGTGGAACGTTTCGGAGATTCTGAATTTCTCAATCGCGCCGTTCCCATTTTGAGAAGTGAGGGTCTGAGCGCACTTTCGGCCGTGCGTTTCGTCAAAGACGCCTATCAAAGCATTGCCAAGGGACAGCGAGAGTATGATCAGCGCGTGAAGAAGAACTCACGCGCCCAGGGCAGGGTTGCTTTCGTGGATCTCACCGATGCGCCCGTGACCACCGCATCGAAATTCTCTCAGTACAAGTACCACCCGGCCTGTGCTTACTCCGTTCTCATTTCAGCTCTGCCACGCGGCTTCAAGATATCCATCGGCAAAAATCCGTGGAACCCGGAACCCCTCGATCACGACCTCGGGAGCTTCTGCGCGGCTCATGGCGGAGGCGGGCATCCGGTGGTCGGGGCGATCTCCTTCGCCCCAGATGAGGGAGAAAAGGCCAGAAAGCTCGCGGAGGAGATCCTTGTCCTCCTCAATCATCCAGGTTCATTTCAGCCGGAAAGCCCCGTAAAATGACGCCTGGCCTCGCTCCGTTTCTGCGCCGCCCGGGCGCACCTCCTTTGATCTACGGACACCGAGGCGCCTCGGCCCACGCTCGGGAAAACACCCTGAGCGCCTTCGAGTGTGCTCTTGATCACGGCGCGGACGGCGTGGAGCTCGACGTGCGCCCGACGGGGGATGGCCAGCTCGTCCTCAGCCACGATCCTGAGATCGAACTTCTGCCGGGCTCCCAGGACGGATCCAGGCCCGCCACCCGCGCCTCTCTTTGGAAGCTCTCACTCTCGCAGATCCGGGCTCTGCCCCGGTCTGAGGGAGAACAAGTTCTCACGCTTCGAGAGGCGTTGGTGTTTCAAGCCCGCACCGGGATCCGTATGAATGTCGAGCTCAAGGGAGACGTCCCCGCCGTTGATTGGTTTGCACGCGAAGTCGCCGAACAAATCCGAAAGCACGGCGGAGACGGTCTCTTGATCTCCAGCTTTTCTCCCCTGCTTCTGCGAAAGATCGGCGGGCTTTTGCCTCATGTTCCTCGCGCTTTTCTGATCGAGGGGGAGAGTCCCGCTCTCCTGAAACGTTTGCCCCTTTCCAGCCTAAAAGCGGTGGGACTTCATCCGGAACACGTACTCGTAGACGCCCATTTCATCGCTCGGGCGCGGAGCTCCGCTGAGGTCATCAACGTGTGGACGGTCAATGATCCGGAGCGCGCCCGTGCTTTAGCGGATCTCGGAGTCGATGGACTCGTCACCGACGATCCGGGGGGACTCCGTGCTTCCGCTTTTGGTGCCTAGACAGACAAACCTCAGGCGCTGGTGCGTCCGACGCTACCGCCCGTAAAGCTGAGTCGGGCGCCCTCGCGAGAGTAGCCAAGGGCCGCCAGCACCTCATGAATGATGTTCGCAGCGACGCGAGCCGTGAGCTCCGAGTGATCAAACTCCGGACACATTCCAACGATGTCAAAGCCCAAAATGTCTGCGCTGACGAGCGACCGAAACACTTGCTGCACCTCCCAACACGTGAGTCCTCCCGGGACAGGCCGGGTCACTCCTGGACACACGCTCGGGTCAAGACAGCTCAAATCGACGCTGATGTACAGCGCCCTTCCTCCTGCCCACGCCCGAACGGATTCCATGGACCCGTGAATGTCCCAGCGTAAATTGTCCACGGTCAGACGCTCAAAGCCCGCGCGCAACGCCTCTCCCGATTCGAGCGCATCGGGGGAGGGTCCCCG
>CAYMQT010000202.1:0-8172 GCA_964392575.1 uncultured Polyangiaceae bacterium | reverse complement strand
GCGGGCGATTTCCGTTTCCCCCAGGGGGAGGCGGCCGTTTCAGTCTGGGCGGACCCGATTCCGAAAGGGCGACTGATGTACTGACGAGGGTCCAGACTGTCAAGGAACCGTCGGCCGGAATCCCTCAACTTTGCTGGAGTTATCGCCCTCGAATGCAGGGAAAACGGGGACTCGACCGGGGTGCTGCGAAGCTGGACACGCGGCCGACTGCTCGTTACGCACCAGCGTGAGCAAAAATTTCTCGAAAATGCCACCCCTCTGCCCTTGTCACCTTGCTCCTTCCGCTTCATCTTTGCGCCCGTAATGAGGACCGACTTGGTGCCTGGGATGCGGTACCTGGTTTTCAACGTTGGGGAGCCTTAACGATGAAATTGCGCTACGCAGCGGACATTCGATCACTGGCCTTCGTGGCCGTGTATTTCGGACTAGTCGCGGTTCAGTGGGTTTTTGCGCCCGCTGAACTCTGGCTGGCCCTTCCTCTCTTCGTCGCGACGTGCGCGTTCTCGTTCTTCGGGGCGGTGATCACGCACAACACGATTCATTGTCCTGTGTTCGTGAGTCGCACCATGAACCGGGTCTTTCAGGTGATCCTCTCGTTGACCTACGGGTCGGCCGTGAGCGCCTTCGTGCCGGGGCACAACCTCAGTCACCACAAGCACACTCAGTCCATGCGGGACGTGATGCGGACGACCAAGGTTCGGCATCAGTCGAATCTCCTCAATCTTTTTGAGTTTGCCCCCCGGGTTGCTGTCGCCATCATGAGGAACGATGTGGCCTATGTCGCAGCGATGAAGGGGCGACACCGCAAATGGTTTGTGCAGTACCGCATCGAGACCGGATCCGTTCTTCTCGTGACCGTGGCCCTGTTTGTCCTCGACTGGAAGAAGGCTCTCCTCTACTGGCTGATTCCGCATCTGTATGCCGCCTGGGGAATCATCACCATCAACTTTCTTCAGCACGACGGTTGCGACCCTGACAGCAGGTACAATCACTCGCGGAACTTCGTGGGCAAGTTCGTCAATTGGTGGGCTTTCAACAACGGCTTTCACGCCATCCACCACGACCGTCCCGGTTTGCACTGGAGCCTCACGCCTCAGGCTCATCAGGAAGTGTACGTAGGAAACATCGATCCTCGTTTGGACGAAAAGTCGATGTTTCTCTACCTGTTCAAGGCGTTTATCATTCCGGGCCGCCGTCGGCGCTACGACGGCGAGCGCGTGGTACTTCCGCCGGTCGGTGCCGACGAAAACTGGATCCCTAGTCCTGAGGAGACCCCAGACGACTTGGGTGCAGTGGCCACGGGTTGACGCTGCGGATTGAAGCTACGGATGCGTCCTAGCTCTTCGGTATCGGACTCTTCGGTATCGGACGAGGAGACTTCAAAATGAAGAGGCACCCCAGGACCGCGGAGAGCAGGGAGCCCATGAGGATGCCTATCTTTGATTCTGCGATGTGAATCGGATCGGAGAAGGCCAGGCCTGCCACAAACAGAGACATGGTAAAGCCGATGCCGGCCAGGATGTTGGCCCCGTGGATCTGGCGCCAAGTGACGCCTTCGGGCAGATCAGCCAGGCGCAGCTTCACCGCGATAAAGGTCGCCAAGGTGATTCCGATCTGCTTGCCGAAGAGAAGGCCGACGATGATTCCGACAGAGATAGGGCTCATCATTTCATCCAGCAGATCCCCCTCCAAGGTCACTCCGGCGTTGGCTAGCGCGAAGACAGGAAGGACGAAGAAGGTGACGGGTCCGTGCAGGTCGTGCTCGATACGCTGCAGCGGGGCTTGGGCGTGGTCGATGGTCTCGTGCATCGCGAAGATTGCCTGCTGCTGCTCCTCTGTATTGAGACGGGTGTCTTGGGGCAGACCTATCTCCTTGAGACGAGCGGCGATGATTTCCACGCGTGCCAGTAGATCTGAGCCGTTGATGCGCGTCGTCGCCGGTACCAAGAAGGAGACGAGGATGGCTGCGATGGTGGCGTGAATGCCGGACTTGAGAAAACACACCCAAACCACAAATCCCACCGTCAAATAGGCCATGGGGTGTCTCACATCGAGTTTGTTGAGCGCGGCGGCCACCAGCAAAGAGAAAACGCCGATGCCAAGGGCGGTGAAGTTGATGTCCGTAGTATAGAAGACCGCAATCACGAGGACCGCACCCATGTCGTCCACGATGGCTAGGGCCGTGAGAAACACCTTCACGCCCAAAGGAACGCGGTTGCCCAGGAGGGAAAGAACCCCCAAGGAAAACGCAATGTCTGTGGCCATCGGAATCCCCCAGCCGCTTGCTGTCGGTGTCCGGCGTTGAAGGCAGCAAAAAAGAGTGCAGGCACGATCATTCCGCCCAAGGCGGCGATGGCCGGGAGCGTCGCCTTTCTGACGGTGCACAGCTCTCCGATCAAGAGTTCTCTTTTGATCTCGAGACCTACGAAGAAGAAGAAGATGCTCATCAGTCCATCGTTGATCCAGTGATGGATGGAGTGGTCGAGCTTTAGAACACCGGCGTCGAGAGTCAGGCGTGTCTCCAAGAAATGATGATACGTGTGCGCTAGAGGCGAGTTGGCGATGAGGATGGCTGCTACCGTGGCAAGCATCAAAAGCGCGGCGCCCGCGAGGCGGTGTTGCATGAATCCGCGTACGGGAGAAAGAACACGGTCCACCGGTCGAAGCGGTGGGGAGAGGAGATGGGCGACGTCCATGTCGGGAAAATGCTTCGGTCTCAGGGGAAGTCAACGAAGAAGCGATGGCAGGACGAGCGGGCTCAGCTTGCACATGTTTCCTTTTCGTCACGAAAATTCGAGCGCTCCCGTGCGCTCTGGTACCTCATGGGGCAAAGGAAAAGAGCCGTTCGAAGTTCTCTTCCAGTTGTGAGAGCGCTGACGATTCTGATACGCCCCAGAGCTGTGCGGCGTAGGCGACGGTCTGTGCAACGTGCGCTGGTTCGTTGCGTGTCCCGGGCTCTGGGGAAAGATAGGGGCAGTCCGTTTCGAGTAGCAATTGAGTGCGGGGGAGTGAACGAAGGAGACCCGTGAACGTCTCACTGCGTCGGGCGTTGGCGGGAACCGAGAGAGAGTGGCCGCTGTCTGCGATGCGTTTGGCCAACTTGAGGCGACTGGAAAAACAATGCCAGTTCACCCGAGAGGCGCCCATCTCCTGCAAGATCTCGAAAGTCCGCGCCTCGGCCTTGCGGGTGTGGATGATGATGGGGAGATCGGCGTCGAGGGCCAGAGCGACCAAGCTTCTGAAGATTTGCTCTTGTCGCTCCCAGTGCGGCTCCTTCACCCAGTAGTGGTCGAGGCCGATCTCGCCGATGGCGACCGCCTCACTCAGATGCGACGAGATCCATTCAATGGTTTCTTCGGCCGTGAAAGGATCTGTGTCCTCGCGTGGGTAGTCGTCGCCGGCCGCTTGCATTTCTCGCAGCACCGCATCCACCGGATAAAGGCCGATGGCGGGGCGAACGAGCGGCTGCTCCCGGGCCAGACGCAGAACCCGCTCGTTGTCGGTGACATTGAGCCCGTTGCTGATGATGGTGGTGACCCCGGCGGCCTGGGCGCGCGTCAGTACTCCCTCGAGCTCTCCCTCGAAGGCAGAACTGGTCAGATGCGCGTGAACATCGAAGAGGCCCATGAGCGACCCATAGCGCTCCCTCGTCGGAGAGCCAAACCCCGGAGCTTGCAAGACCTCACGGCAGGCAGGAGGCTTCCTTGTCGAGCATGTGCGAGCGGGCTGCGTCGACGAGAAACCGGCCCATGAGTGCCTCCCGGCCGAGGAGTACGGGGAATCGCAGACCTTCGCGGCTCGTCAGGCTAAAATGCGTCTCGAAGCTATGGGGTCCAAGCCGGAGTTCCGTGCGGATCACATAGCGGTGTTCGTCGCCTCCGTTGGAACTGCGGACGACGAGGTCCTCTACCAAGGGAGCGCGTACCCGGCGCACTCCGCCGCCCGGCCAGCTTTGGCAATCCTTTTGATCTATGAGGAGTGGCGCGGAAAACTCCACGAAATCAAGGCCCGCCTCCGTCACTACGACCACATCGCGGGCGTGCAGGCAGGAGCTATCGGCGCCCGTATCCATCTTGGCGAACGCCGAAGTGATGCCCAAAGTCGGGAGGGAAATCCTTTCGTGCCATCCAACGACGAGCCGCGGTTCTCCGGTTGAATCGAGCACGGTTGAATCGAGCACGGTCGAATCCGGCATCGGCGTCTTCAAGCAGGCAGGGGGTTTCCGCTGGCGTCGAAGGGGCGCAGCCTGCGATTGATGAGTTCGATGACCTGCTCGTCGGTGCGCGCCGGAGCTCCCGGTAAACGGACGAATTTTTTGGCCAGGACCTTTTTCTGTCCCAGCATCAACAGGAGCCACACTTCAAAGAAATCCGTTCCCTCGAAGACGATGGCGTCCTGTTTTCCGTAGATCTCTCGGCTCTTGTCAAACTCATCGGCCATCTCCGTGTAATGGAGAGCGGGCTTGAGATGATGGATGATGTGGTACCCGTCATTGAAACAGCGACGGTTGTAGCGACTGTTGATGCAGGTGATGCTGCTCTTGTAGTCATTGTCCGGTTCGTCCGGGTCGACGAAAGCATGCTGACCCCAGTTTCCTGCCATCATGAGCGTGCGCACGACGATCACGGGGATGACAAACACGGCCAAGGTTGCTTGCCCGTTGACGAAGGTGGCCAAGAGTCCACATGCGAGCCAGAACGAGCCCTCACCGAGGACGAGGCGTTTCATCATCTTCGAGCGGTTGTGCCTCTTGTGGTAGCGGAAGAGGTCGAACAGTCCGAACACCATGAAGCGGCTCCAATACCTGAGCCAATGGCTGAACCGATCCCTCTGAAAGGGCATGGTCGTAGACAGATCGCCGAGCAGATTGCCCTCCTTGTGGTGCATGCCCATGTGATGCACGAAGTACGCCTCGGGGGTTTCTCCGACGAGCGGCCCGAGCACCCAGGGGATGTACTGATTGAGTGCTTTGAACTTGCGATTGAAGAGGGGTCGGTGGCTCGTGCAATGGAGCATCAGAATGTAGCGGTCGAGGAAGGCGACAAACAAAAAGATCCAGTACCCGGCCGCCCACAGCCAGTTGAAGGGCTCGATGGCATAGAGCACGAACACCATCGGCCATAAGGTGAGCGTCATCTGAAGACCTAGATTGACGAAGACAATGTCGCGCGGATCGTTCAGCGCGTGGGACCACCACTTCGCCCAGGCTGTGTCGGTGCGGCCCGCTTTGGCTTCGTGAAAAGCTTTCTCGGTGGGGGCTGGAAGCTCGGCAAGTTCGCTCACGGTGGAATCCAAGGCTACGAAGGCCCGGTTCGGGCCGCAAAGGGGAAACGAAGGCCCGGTCCGGGCCGCAAAGGGGAAACGAAGGCCCGGTTCGGGCCGCAAAGGAGAAAACGAAGGCCCGGTTTGGGCCGCAAAAGGCAACGAAAACCCAAATAGGGAAGGGAGAGGTGACTCTTGGTGCCACAATCTTTCCGAATCCGCTAGCATAGGGGAAAGCCGTGACCTGTTTCTGACAACGCCCCGAGCCCATACGGCTCGGACGGGGGCAACAAGAGGTCTTTTGGGCTAATGAAGTGAGGCTGGGGGGCCGTACAAATAGCCAGTGATGAGTCAGCTCCAATCCAAGCCGAAGTCAAAGAAGATGGTGGGTAGTGACACCGTCCCACCGGCGTCGCTGAGGAAGACGCCCTCCTCCATCCCCGTGAGAGAACAGCCGCACCTAGCGGTCGATTTCGCGGAAATGATCCTCACGCCGGAGAGTTTGAAGAAGGTATTGGATCGGGCGATCGTTTCTGGGACCGGTCTTCGGGTTACGATAAGGCCGCAAGCGGGTACTCATTTTCAACCCCTTGAAAACCCATGGGCGCTCTATGATCTCCTGACCGAGGGTCAGGTCTATGCAGCCCAGGTGAAATATCAGCTCGGAGGCGCCGACCATTTGGAGACGCTGATCGTGACCCGTTATGGCGTCCGTCATGTGCACATCGCGTCGACTCTTTAGAGCAAGATGCGCTTTAATCGCTCCGGCGTTCTTCGAGTTCCAGCCAGCGCATTTCCATTTCCTCCAGCATCTCCTTTGCTTCTCGGAGTTCGCGTTCGAGGCCTGCGGCTTCTTCGCGCCGACTGACATAGAGATCAGGATCCGCCATCCGCTTTTCTAACGTCGTCACCTGAGCGCTTTTCACGTCAATGGCGCTCATCAGTCCGGCGAGCTCTTTTTCTTCAGCGTAAGTGAGCTTCTTCTTCGCTTCGCTCGCGAGTTTATTTCCCTGTGGTCTGCTTTCCTGCGCAGGTTTCACAGAGAGAGGATTTTCTTCGACGCGCGCGCGTTTCTTTCTCTCGCTCTTTACCTCGGAGAACCTGGAGTAGCCTCCGGGTATTTGTTCGGCTCCTCCTTCGGCATCGAGGCCGAGAATGGTGGTGGCCACCCGGTCCAGAAAATACCGGTCGTGACTGACGATCAGCGCGGCGCCAGAAAGTCCTATGATCAACTCCTCGAGGGCGCTCAGCGTCATGACGTCCAGATCATTCGTCGGCTCGTCGAGGACGAGCACATTGGCGGGTTCGAGCAGGAGTCGAGCCAGCGCCACTCGGGAGCGCTCGCCGCCGGAAAGTCCGCCGATCTTTTGGCGTACCGCGTCCCCGATGAAGCGAAAGCGTTTCAAGTAAGAGTAGCTACTGATGTCCTCTTCCCCGAGTTTGACCGAGGGGCGCCCACTGGTAATGGCGTCAAAAACGCTGTCTCCCTCGGAAAGTCCCGTGCGCATCTGATCGAGGTAAGCAATCCGTGTGTTCTTTCCCCGCAGGATCTCGCCTGAGAGTGGAGGTTGGTCCCCGAGAAGAGTACGAAGGAGCGTTGATTTTCCCGCGCCGCTTCGTCCGACGATCCCCACTCGATCTCCGCGCATGAGTTGAAAGTCGAGACTTTCGACGAGCACACGACCGTCGAACCCGACGCGCACGCCGCGCGCTTCGAGGACATTTCCGCCCAAGCGACTCTCGGCCAGCTCGACGTTGAGCTCGGGCGCTCGCCCCGGCGGAGCTTGAGAGAGAGCGGCTTCGGCCCGCGTGATACGTGCCTTTTGCTTTCCCGTGCGCGCCTTGGGTTGGCGACGGAGCCATTCGAGCTCCTTTCTGAGAAAGTTCTGCCGATTGGCCTCGGAGCGCTCTTCTTGGGCTCTGCGCTCGGCGCGGGCTTCGAGAAATTCCTCCCATCCGCCGTCATAGGCATGCACATTTCCGTCCTCGACCTCCAGCGTGCGACTCACCACGCTGCTGAGCAGCCAGCGGTCATGGGTGATCAAGAGGACGGCGCCGGGAAACTCGTTCTTCAGGTGCTGTTCGAGCCACTCGATGTTTTCCGCATCGAGATGATTGGTCGGCTCATCGAGGATGGCCAAGTCTGGTTCAGAGATGAGGAGGCGCGCAAGGGCGACTCGCCGCCGCTCGCCGCCGCTCATCGTGGCGACGTCTTGGTGGAGCTGGGAAATCCCCAGCATGCGGAGGATGCGTCCAGCTTCATCCCGCCGGTTCCATCCGCCGAGATGCTCGATCTTGGCGGTGACGGTTTCTTGCTCTCGGAGGAGTTCGGCCAGCGCCTCACCGGAGAAAGCCCCTCCGGAAAGTTCTGCGCACAGAACCTCGTAACGATCCTGTGCCGTCTGCCACTCGACCAGGCCGGAGAGGGCGATGTCGACGGCGGTCTTGCCTGCTTCGAGGACCGGCTCCTGGGCCAGATAAGCAAAGGAGGCTCCTCGACGCCGGTTGATCACCCCACGGTCAGCATCCAGGGTTCCAGCGAGGATCTTACCTAGGGTGCTTTTCCCCGATCCGTTGTCCCCCACGACCCCCACTTTCTCACCCCGGACAACGGTGAGATTCACGTCTCGCAATAGCGTGCGATTTCCGAGAGATTTGCTTAACCCCTGGGCGTCCAAGACCGGCATGGGCACGGTCCTATCACGGGAATTTTCCTTGACGAACGGCCTTTCGGGAACCATCGTCTGCGTATGACCCGGAAAATTCTCGCAAGTTGTGTTGCTCTGTCACTCTCCGCCTTCGTCGCAAACGCGGCCGCTTGCGGTGAGGAAAAGGACGGGGAGAAGAAGAAGAATGAGTCCGTGACCAGCCTCTGCGGTGAGGACAAGGACGGACACAAGAAAAACGAGT
>CAYMQT010000201.1:2131-8173 GCA_964392575.1 uncultured Polyangiaceae bacterium | reverse complement strand
GACTCGTCCATCCAGTTTGCTACACCGATGACGGCTCCTGCTGTTCCGACTACGGAGAGGACCCCAGCAAAAGCAGCCACCCAACCCCGGAAACGCCATCTTTTTTCGTCTCGATCGAGCGCGCGTCGGACGCGCGCGGCGCGCACGTCCGACTCCACCAAGGGATGCACCTGAGCGAGCAACCGCGCCGCTTCTGCCACGTGCGGATCGGAAGAATCGACTTGATCACGGAGTCTCATGAGGGACGCTCCTCGGATTCCGTCTTGCTCATCAATCGAACGAAGTCCTTTCTGGCGTGGTGCAGGCGCGTGTAAATGGTTCCGACGGGGACCCCTTCGAGCTCCGCGATCTCGTCGCCAGAGTACCCTTCGATCTCATGAAGAATGAAGGCGGTCCTGCGTACCGCAGACATGCGGTCGAGGATGCGAGAAACGCGCACCTCCGCTTCTCGTCGCTCTACGATCTCGCGGGGTCCGTCGGCGGGATCGGCCACACGTCTGAAGAACTCGGCCGCTGGGCGTACGCTGCGACGAAACCAGGCACGGCGCCGATAATCGCTCACGGTGCGCTGGGTGATGCGATACAGCCACGGGCCCGTGTGAGCACCATCGAAGTCGTCTAGTTTTCTTCGGACCACGATGAACACCTCTTGAGCAATGTCTTCCACGTCCGCATGGAGTCCCCCCAGAGCCCGAGCCCAGCGGCAAACTTGATGAAACCAATCGCGATAGACATTGTCGAATGTAACGAGAATTTTACCCTCACCCTGCAATGACGTGACCGAGGCTTCCCCTTGCTCTCGGGGTAGCCAACGGGCGGCGGATGATTGCACATTCATGAATGGGTGTCTGAGTTCGTAACCTTCAAGGGAATTTCTGAGCGACCCCGGTCGGGCGGCGTCAAGGGATCAGGATTTCGACGTCATCGAGGGCATAAGAGGCGGGTCTCGGTTCCAAATCGTACGCGAAAGAACCGAATCCGAAGCGGAGGGGATCGCCTGTGCCCGCCGGGCGCCCGGACAGATTGAGCACCTCGCTTCCGTCGAGGAATACGCGGATGAACCCCGTTTCGTCGGGTGACGCAAGGAGGTGCACCGTGATCTCCGACCAGGTTCCGACGGGTATTGTCACCGTTGAAGTGGCTGCGAGTCGCCCCTCATCGATAGGAGCGACAGCCGGCATTTCCCAGAGGAAGAGAGCGTAAGTTTCACCGTTCGAGCTGTCGAGTCCAAGATCCCACAACTGTTCGAGTCCCCCGTCTTGCTCGGCATCGATGTGCAGAATCGGCCAGTTTCGAGTCTGGTACAGGGCGTCCACACGGATCCAAAAGCGGACAAGGACTTCAGACCAAGCACCACCCACGCCCATCACTACGTGTCCCCCCGTTTCGGTCGTGACGACTTCTGCGGCGGAGGAGCCAGTGTGTACCTGTAAATTTTGGACGTGAATCTCTCCAGCAGAGGCGGTGTAGAGATTGCCTTCGAGTCCCCATTCAGAGAGATCGCCACTTTCGAAGGTAGACGAGAAGACGAGGGAAGTCGGGAGTTTTTCCCCGGGATCGACGATTTTCGAGCCCCCCTGGCCTCCGAGAGGCGTTTCCTCTTCGCCAGGTAAGGAGCCCACCAACACTCTGCGATTGCAGCTTGAGAGTTGCAGACATGCAGCGCAACCCCACGCGAGGAGGGTCAGCGCGCGCATGAAAAATCTCCGCGCCTTCGGAAACGGTCAAGGCTTTGAAGGTTCACTCTGCCTTCCACCATATGGTGTTGTGGACCCAAGCGCCACGTCAGGCACGCGATGAAGTATTTGCGAGAAGTATTCATGGGGATTCAGTCTCGCCCCATTTCAACCCTCATTTTCCTCGTCGCCGTGGGGGGGTGTGGAGACGTCGTGCCCAGCGGGGAGGACAGCGGACTACAGAACGATGGTTCGGGCGGCGGAGATCCGGACGATGACGCTTCTGGGTGCACCCTCGGTCAACAGTCGTGTGGCAGCGTCTGCATCGACGTCCTCTCCAGTCCGGTGAACTGCGGAAGTTGCGGGAACATTTGCACCGGAGGGGTCTGTCTCGACGGTGTTTGTCAGCCCGCGTGCCCCAGCGGAACAAGCCTTTGCGGGGTCGGTTGCATGGACGTCCTCTCCGACGGACTCAACTGCGGGTCATGCGGTCATGTGTGTCAGGCCGGAGCGGTTTGCGTTCAAGGATCGTGTGAATGCGAAAATGAGCGTGTTTCTTGCGGAGGGATCTGCGTCAACACCGCTTCCAGCGCCTCCCATTGTGGCATGTGCGGGACGATGTGCGGCGCGCAGGTTTGTAGCGCTGGCATGTGTGCTGATTCTTGTGGGCAAGGGGAGACTCAGTGCGGGCAGGATTGCGTGGACATCATGTCCGACGGGGAAAACTGTGGCGCGTGCGGTGAAACTTGTGTCGGCGGTACGTGTGAGGATTCCGAATGCATCTGCGGGGAGGGTCGCGCGCCTTGCGACGGAATTTGTACGGATTTGGGGACAGACGACAATTGCGGCGCTTGTGGAGACTTCTGTGAGCCGGGCGAGGTGTGCACAGGGGGTGTTTGTCTGGCCAGTTCTGGTGGAGGCGACAGCGTTCTGATCGATGAGATCTGTTATCCCCTCTGTGCTCAAGCTTCGAACGACCCAGATGGAGACGGTTGGGGCTGGGAAAATCAGGCGTCTTGTGTGGTTTTAGGTTCCGTACCGTATCAAAGGGGAACCCCCTGTAGTGGCGGGGGGACAGGCGGCGCTGCGGGCACGGGAGGCACGGCTGGCAGCGGTGGAAATTGGGGCAGCGGTGGGAGTGGAACCGGAGGTTGTAGCGTTTCGCCAGCGAATCCGAACACCAATGAAAAGGCGCGCAAGGTTCTTTGTTACCTCCACGAGATCTATGGTCAGAACGTACTTTCGGGGCAGCAAGACTGTCACTGGAGCGCCAGCTCTGATTTGGGGTACATCAACAACCTCACGGGTGAATACCCGGCGATCGTCGGCGGCGACTTCCTCTATACCAACGCCGTGAGCCAGGCGATCAGTTCCTGGAACGCCGGAGGACTCTCAATGATTCGCTATCACATGGGTCGACCCGAGGATGCCGATAGCTATGAGTCTTCGCTCGGGACGACCAATCTCGCGGACACGCTGACGCCCGGCAGCGCCAGGTACAACGGCCTCATGGCGAAGTTCAACCACGCTGCCTCAGAGCTTTCAGCTCTTCAAAATGCGGGCGTCGTGGTGATCTGGGCTCCCTTCCACGAAACTCAACCCAATGGCTGGTTTTGGTGGAGCAAGGGAACCGGCACACAGCTCAAACAGCTCTGGCAACTGATGTTTGACAACTTCAAGGCACGGGGCCTCAACAATCTCATCTGGCTCTTCCCGTTCAGCGGACAGCCCAACTCCGGCTACTACCCGGGTCCGGCCTCGGTCGATATCGCAGGTCCGGACACCTACGGTTCCGGGCAGCCCTTCGTGAGCATGTACAACAACACCGTGAGTGTGGTGGGAAGTACCATGCCTATTCCCCTTCACGAAACCGGGAACATCCCCCATCCCGGCAACATGTTTCAGAACAATCAGGCGCCTTGGGTCTTGTTCAACGCTTGGTGCGACACCTGGTTGCGGGACAATTCCAACTCCGTGATTCAGAATGCGTACTCGCATCAACGAACGCTCAATCGTGCAGATCTGCCTGACTTCAACTGAGGGAGGCGCCATGAGACTCTCCATTTTCCTCGCTACGGGAGCGCTGCTCCTGCTCCCCCTGATGCTCTTCTTGTTTGCACCGAAAGAGCCCTCTGCGTCCCCAACACCGAAGGCGAGACTCGTCCACTCCCCGCCCCCCGAGCCGACGGCTCAGACGAGCGTCCCTCTACGCCCCCGGGAGGCGCGACGGGCTTCTAGTAGGGGATCAGCCGAAATCGCGCTCTTGCGGCGCCTTGGTCTGAGCGATCCGGAACAAACTCTCAGGCTCGCCCGGGAGGCGAACGCAGTTGATCCGGCAAGCGACGAAGCCCCCGAACGCGCCTGGTGGGCGGCTCGAGCCCTCGTGGAGCTCGGACACTTTGACGAAGCCGAGGCGCAGGCGAGGACCATGGTGCGAGAGTTTCCGGACTCATACTTCGCAGCGGACGTCAGGAGACACCTTTTGACCCATCCCCTTCGCTCGGCGCCTCGGGATCATCCGGCACCGCGAGAGTATTGAGTCGCGGCGGCGTCCTCTTGTTGGAAATCAGTTAGAACAGCATCACCTGGTCCAGCCAGATGTCGATTTTTTCGAGGGCCTCCAGCGGCGGGTATGCGTAGGTGATGGAGAGGCTGTGGACTTCATCCAAGAGAAGGTCCTGTGAAGGCCACTCGTCTGCTTCGAAGACGTTGAAGTCGATGACGACGGGTTGCCACACTCCCTCAGTCACTGTGACGTCAACGCCGTGAGAGCGCCAACACTCCTCGATTCCCTCATCGCAATGCCCTGCCGGCGGGAACTCTGAATTGATGGGCCGCACGGAAGATGTTTGAAGGCTGATGCGCAGGGTGCAGTCGTAGCAAGCGTCACTTCGCAGGAAGAAGCTGAGCCCGCTGTAGTCGCGGAGGTCTACGAAATCGCTCCACTGAAAGATCAGATCCAAAGAGGGCGAGAAGTCTTGGAACGGTCCCTCTCCATGGAAATGCGCCGCGTTCCCAGGATAGGTAGGGTCAAGTGCGGGAAGGTCCCAAGGCTCGAGAGGTGTGTAGGTAAAGTAGCCGTCCTTCTGAGTGTCGGGCCAAATGGAACTCGCGCCGCCCACGCTGTGGACGGTGATCATTCCGCCACCGAAACATGTCCAGTCGGTTTCCATATCATGGACCAGAAACGGGTTGAGATCGCAGGCGGTGGGGGCCACCGAGGGCTCGCCTCCGGTTCCGAAGGGAAAGGGTGAACCTCCCACCGAGCCCATCGTGGGCCCGGTTCCGCCGGTTCCGCCGCCGTCACCGTCGCCATCGCCATCGCCCAAAGGCAGAAATCCCCCCGTGCCATCGCCATCACCATCACCCAGTCGAACGGTGAGATCTCGTTCATCAACGACGCACGACCAAGCCACGCCTGCGGCCACAAGGAGAAGGATCTGGCGAAGGAAGCTCTGGCGAAGCATGTGGGCCGACATTCTACTCCTTTTTGAGGGATGAGGTTGAGGAATGAGGGGGTGGCGGGCGGGAGGACGGAAGATTTTTAGGGATTTTGTGGGCCGGGTTTGATTTTCATAGTGCGACTAAAATCATGGAACTCACGAATTTAGTCGTATGTTGACTTTTTTATGGTTTTGTGCGAAATGGTCGCATGCGGGCGAGATACTTGGAAGCGCCGCTTTGCGACCTTGCCTTTTCTAGGCGAAAGATGGCTTTCGTTTCTGGCCCGCGCCAAACGGGGAAGACGACTCTAGCGCGTCGCATGCTGCGAGCGCGGCCTGGCGCATACTTCAATTGGGATGAGGTTACATTTCGTCGCATCTGGGTCAAGGATCCTCGTGACATCACCACTTCCCTTACCTCCTCAGGCGATCTCAGCGCCGTTCCCCTCGTGATCCTCGACGAGATTCACAAGGCGCGCGGGTGGAAGCGAACATTGAAAGGTGTCTTCGACACGCTTGAACAGCCTGTAGATTTTCTCGTCACAGGCAGCGCACGACTCAACGTTTATAAGAAGGGTGGGGATAGTCTTCTCGGTCGGTACTTACACTTTCGATTGCATCCGTTCAGTTTGCGTGAGCTCGAATACAAGGCCCCGAATGGCCCCGCACCCATCATGAGTGGTTTGCAAGAGCGTACGCTCAGCAAACACAAGAGCGCCACGGAAACGTTGCAGGCGCTCTTCGAGTACGGCGCATTTCCAGAGCCATTTTTGAGCCAGGATTCAAAAATTTCACGCATTTGGCGTCGTGGGCGAATCGAAAAAGTGATCCGTGAGGATTTGCGTGATCTGAGCCGCCTGCCCGAGCTCAGCCGCGTCGAAATGTTGGCGGCGCTGCTTCCCGAACGAGTTGGATCTTTATTG
>CAYMQT010000201.1:0-2121 GCA_964392575.1 uncultured Polyangiaceae bacterium | reverse complement strand
GTAGCGTCATTGCGTGAAGATCTTGAAGTGAGTCATGATTCCGTGTCGCGCTGGCTTTCGTATCTCAAGGAACTTTACTATGTTTTCGAGCTCAAACCTTACCGAGGATCCATGCGTCGCTCTCTTCGCAAAGAGGGTAAACTGTACATGTGGGACTACAGCGAAGTCGTGGATCGAGCGGCACGCTTCGAAAACATGATCGCCACGCATCTGCTCAAAGCATGCCACTATTGGAGCGACGTCGGCGAAGGTGATTTCGAGCTCTGGTACCTGAGAGACAAAGAAAAGCGCGAGGTGGACTTCCTCATCACACAAGACGGAAAACCTTGGCTCCCGGTCGAAGTGAAACTTTCGGACATGAGCCCGTCCCGAGCATGGCGGCGTTTTCTGCCGGCCATCGGATGCCGACTGGGCATTCAGGTGGTCTACTCAAGCGGTGTGTTTCAGCGGCATGAACACGAGTTGGGGGATGTGCTCGTCATTTCCGCAGATGAATTTCTCTCCCACTTCGTTTGAACCGACGGCGCTACCCCAAGCCGCCCGCGCCTTCCAATCTACCGGGTGCGAGCGTGAGCAAGAGGGCAATTTCTGGCGTTTGACTCAAAGGGGGTGTTAGATGAAGGAAATGACGTCCCCACGCCTCAGGAAGACCGCTGACCTCGACGCGCGTCTCCTTGCGGTCGCCGCCGAGATCCGAGTCCTCAGCAGTTTGACCTGGCCGAAGGAGGCCGAAGAGCGTTTCCTCGCCGACTATCGCGCCAAACGGCCGACCCTTCCGGACGTACAAATCAGGGTCATCGATCACTCTCGCGAAATCAAAGAACTCGAAGACATTCAGTCGAGCTGCGATCGGGCTCACCCTCTGGACAACATCGCGTACAAGACGGCGCGCAGCTACGAGTTTGCCGCACGCATGCTTCAGGGTATCGGAACGTCAGACTTTCTCAAGTATTCTGGGGCGCTCTACGGGCGCCCGAGTGACCGCTATCGTTTGCAGCAGGTTTCTGCCCTCGATGCAGCAGAACATTTGCTTGCTCGCACCGATGACCTTTTGGGCGGTTATGTCATCGAAGAGACGGTCGCGTCCATCAGCGCACAGGATTTTTCCTTGATGCTGCAGAAGAAAGTGGATCTCTTCTTTGACAACGACAAGGTGGAGGTGGCCTTGGATCCCGGTCTTTCAAGCAAAGCGATCGCAGGAGCGAACCGGATCCGGCTGCGAGAAAGCGCGATGTTTTCGGAGCTGGACTTGGCTCAGCTTCTGCATCACGAGGCGTACATTCACGCCGCTACGATGCTCAACGGCAGGCGACAGGAAAATCTGAAGCTCCTGTCGCTCGGCGCGCCACGCACCACGCGCACCCAAGAAGGGCTGGCGGTCCTGGCAGAACTCATGACCCTCTCCCTGGATGTCCGGCGGATGCGGCGCTTGTCTTTGCGCGTGCAGGCCATCGACATGGCGCTCAAGGGCGCGGACTTCATTCAGGTCTTTGAGTATTTCTTGGGCTCGGGACAGTCAGAAGAAGAGAGCTATCAATCGACGGTGCGCTGCTTTCGGGGCGGAGACGTGAGAGGCGGTATCGCCTTTACGAAAGACAGCGTCTACCTGAAAGGATTGTTCGAGGTGTATGCGTTTTTGATGTGCTCGGTGCATGAGAACCGGCCGGAGCTTGCGACCTATTTGTTTGCGGGACGCTTTGCTCTCGCGGACGTCATCGAACTCGCTCCCTATTTCGAAACAGGATTTCTGGTGCCCCCGCACTACGTGCCGCGTTGGGCTCGGGATCTTCGGACTCTGGCTTCGACCTTTGCCTTCAATGCCTTTTTTACCAAAATAGATCTGTCCGTCATGAATCTGTCCTCCTTCGAGCACCTCGAAGAAGATCTCGTCGTCGATGCGTGAGGCACACCAGCCCAAAAGGCGAAGTGTCCCAGCCGTCTGCCAACAGGTACCCCACAGTCGAGAAGGCACACCAGCCCAAAGGGCGAGGTGTGCAGCAGTCACCTCGCAGTCAAGCAGTCACTTCGCAGTTAGAACAGCCCAAGCTACGCGAGCCCGCAGGGCGAGGAGTAGCGAGGCGCGCTCAGCACCCCCGCCGACCATGTGGGAGGCGAGGGAGC
>CAYMQT010000200.1:0-8180 GCA_964392575.1 uncultured Polyangiaceae bacterium | reverse complement strand
ACGGAGGGCGAGCCGTAACGTACATCGGCCTGGGTGCCCTTGGTGGTTCGGTGGGAAGCGCCGTTGATTGGGCCGGAAGCGCTGCGGGTTTGGTGAGTCTTGCGGCGCTGGTTTCGGGGGTGCTCGTCGTGCTTTGGGGACTTGGGGTGTTTTTTCCTCGTCTTCCGCTGCGCTCACCGCTCGTGGGGCTACTGGGCCGGAAGCTCGTTCAGCTGGGCTCGAAGCCGCGCGTGTTCCGCGCTTCGCTGCTCGGCATTTTTACACCACTCCTTCCCTGCGGTTGGCTCTATGCCTTTGTGGTCACTGCGGCGGGGACGGGGAGCGCGGCGTCGGGCGCGCTCTTGATGGGAGCGTTCTGGCTCGGCACCGTACCGGCGCTCTTGGGGACGGGGGCGGTGATGCACGCGCTCGGTCAAAGGCTCCGTCGCCGCCTTCCCGTCGTGACAGGAGCAGCCCTCATTTGCATTGGTGTGCTTGGCGTGGCTGCGCGCATGACCAAACCATTGCCACAGCCTGCGGCCTCTGGGGCCGTTTTGGGGCCCGCGTGTCACTAGATCTACGAGCGGGCGGATCCCGCGCGAAAAGTGCCGGATCCCTGGGCGTGTTTGAAACTCAAACTCCCGAATGGGGGGACGGCGAGCCTGCGGAAAGAATGTGCTCTCACTGTGGCCTTCCGGTGCCCGCCGCCCGCTTCACCTCCTCTTTGGAACAGTTTTGCTGCTCGGGTTGTGAGACCGTGTATGGCTTACTCAGGGGAGCTGGTCTTACAGAGTACTACGCATTTCGTGACCGCCTTGGAGAGAAAGGGAACCGAGTCGACACGGAAAGCTTCGAGCCCGAAGTGGAGTTTGACTCAGAAGAGTTCCGGCGGCTCTACATCAAAGATCATCCCTCGGGGGACGTGAGCTGTGAACTACTCCTGGAAGGAGTGCACTGCGCCGCCTGCGTTTGGCTCATCGAAAGACTCCCGCGCCTCCTTCCTGCCGTGAGCTTTGCACGCCTGGATATGGCGCGCTCGGTGGTGCATCTTCAGTTCGACCAAGCGCGCGTTCCTCTCAGTCGAGTAGCAGAAACGCTCGCCAAGATGGGCTATCGTCCGCGAGCGTTTCGCGGCGGGGAAGGCGCACGGGCACAAAAACGCGAGCTGCGCGGCCTCATGATCCGCATGGGCGTGGCTGGTGCGGTGGCCGGCAACGTGATGTTGATGGCTTTTGCTCTCTACAGCGGCGACCGGGGATTCTTCGAGGAAAAGACCATGGACGCGGCGACCGTGCGCTTTTTTCAGTGGGCGAGTCTGGTGGTGAGTCTGCCGTCCCTCTTTGCTGGCGGGCTCTTCTTCCGGGGCGCGTGGGCGTCGCTGAGGACGCGGACGCCACACATGGATTTGCCCATCGCGATCGGGATCGCGGTGGCATATGTTTGGGGCGCGTTTGCCACGATCAGCGGGCGCGGCGAAATTTATTTCGATTCGATCACGGTGCTGGTGTTCTTCCTCTTGGTCGGGCGCTATTTGAGCCGCCGTCATCAGTTTTCTTTCGCCGGCGCTGCGGAGCTCCTTTCGTCCCTTGTTCCGAGCTTCGCGGTTCTGGTCACCGAGGAGGGCGAGCGACGGATAGAGACGAGTCGTGTGCCTGCGGGTGTCCAAGTGGCCGTGGAGAGCGGTCAGGTGCTTTCCGTGGACGGCCGGGTTCATTCTGGAACATCGAGCTTGGACAAGTCCCTCCTGAGCGGTGAATCCTTGCCTGTGCTCGTTCAGCCCGGGGATCTCGTGGAGGCAGGTTCGCTGAATTTAGGGTCGCGACTGATCGTGACGGTACGAGAAACGGGACGGGACACGCGGGTAGGGAAGTTTTTGCGCGAAGTGGAGCAGGCGACGAGTGCGCGCACCCCCCTCATTGCTCAGGCGGATCGAATTTCGGGCTGGTTTACCCTCATCGTGCTCACCCTCGCTCTTCTCGTGTTTCTCCTTTGGCTGCCTCACTCACGATTCATGGCAGTAGAGCACGCGCTCACCCTTCTGATTGTCGCCTGCCCTTGTGCCCTTGGCATGGCGACTCCGCTCAGCGTCTCTGCGGCGGTGAGCCAGGCGGCGGCCACGAGAAAGCTCGTTTTCTCGCCGGATGCCTTTGAAAAAATGGCGCGGCCGATGGACATCGTCTTCGACAAAACGGGCACGCTCACGGAAGGGCGATTGCTCGTGAGGGCGTGGGTTCCAGCGGACGAACCCCTCAGCAAAGAGACTTCGGCGAGTGAGTTGAGCTGTGAGAAATTCAGCGCTGAAAGCCCTTCGGACCGAGAGATCGAGACTCTCGTTCTTGCGGCCGAAAGGGGCGCACACCATCCGGTCGCGCGTGCCCTCTCCGAGTACCTTCTGGCGAGAGGTGTTCGCCCGGCATCGACGCTTTTGAGTGTGCGCGAGGAGCTGGGGAGTGGTCTTTGGGCCCAGGTTCGAGCGGACCAGACAGAAGCCGGTGAGCTCTTCGTCGGCTCACCTCGGGCCATCGCCGACCGCGGTCCTTTACCCGAAGGGCTGAAGAACGCCCTCGCTCAGGCACCTGCGCCGGTCACGCCCGTGGTGGTGGCGTTCGGCGGGCGGGTGCGGGCGCTCGTGCTGCTCGAAGATAAGATCTGTGAGGAGTCTTCGGCCGCGCTTTTGCGGCTCAAAGATTTGGGGCATCGCTTGCACCTTCTCAGCGGAGATCACCCAGAGACGGTGCAGGCTGTGGCTGAGCAGCTGGGCGCCCGGACAGGTCTCTTCGTGGATCTCTTTTCGTCGGTGCGCGGGGGAGTCTCCCCTGAGCAAAAACTCGCTGTGCTCTCGGAGCTGCAGAGCGGTTCGGAGATGCAGAGCGACACGGCGGGCGGGGCGCGGCGACTCGTCGCCATGGTTGGGGACGGTGTCAATGACGCGGGGGCCCTCAGGGGCGCGGATGTGGGGATCTCGGTCCGAGGCGCAGCCGAAGCGAGCCGTCTTTCTTCCGACGTGTACCTCGCTGCTCCGGAAGTGACCGAAGTGGCGGAGTTATTCGAGGGATCACGACGTTGCTTGCAGGTGGTCCGCCGCGGCATGGTGTTTTCTCTTCTTTACAATGCGGTGGGGATCGCATGCGCAGGGCTGGGTCTCATCGGGCCCTTGTTCGCGGCGATCCTCATGCCCCTCTCTTCTCTCACCGTCGTCACGAACGCCTATCGGAGCCGTACGTTTCGCAAGACGGAGAGCAAAGGAGCCCTGACCTCATGAGCGCGCTCTTCGTCGTCGTCCCTTTGGCCCTCTTGGTGTCGGCTTTGGCCGTGGGGGCGTTCGTATGGTCCGTGCGTCGGGGTCAGATGGATGACCTAGAGACCCCCGCCCACCGGATCTTGGAGGACGACGATCTTTTGAGGGAGCAGCGCTCCCTTCGTCGTCGCAAGTGAATTGCGACTCCTCCTCCCTACGTTTTCGCCTGCGCTCCGGGGCCTCCCCATGGTCGGCCGCGGTGCTCGCGCCTCGCGCTTTGCCGCGAGGGGAGCGTAGATGTTTAAAGCGCATCTCATAACTGGCAAGGGCTCCACCGCCGTTCGCCCATAACGGGTGAGGCGAGCGTCGGCGGAGACTATCGAGGCATGCCCATGAACATGGGTAGACTGCCGTCTTTCGAGATCCGTTCACGAAAGCGATACGTGTGCCTGCGGCCGTGTTTGCGGGAGTGTTCCTCACACCAGTACGTTTCGTTGTTGGTGGCGTTTCTGACCTCCACGCATCGAGGGCAGGGGGGTTCGATTTTCGGGATCGGAGCTTGTTCCCATTTGGGACGTACGACGAGGACCGGTGTGTGCGCCAACCGGACGACGCTTTCGGCAACAGAACCAAGCACGAAACGCTTGAACCCCTGACGCCCGTGCGTTCCGACGACGATCATTTCAGCGTCGAGATCCGATCCCAGCTGGGCGATGGCCATCGCGGGGAAGTCCGTGCTGACGTAAGTGGCCGCGCGAGAGAAGGTCTTCTTCGTGCGCTCCTGCCAAGCTGCCAGGCGCGCCGCGACATGGGCCTCTAGCTTCTCTTGAGCTTCCTCGAGAGGGAAGGCGTAGATTGGGGCGTTCGGAAGGTCCATCTCCACGTAGTCACCGAGGTGCGTCACAGCGAAAATCACATGTACTTCTGCTGCGGGTTCCCGTGACGCCAGGTCGAAGGCTTTGTCTAGGGCGAGATCGGCCATTTCAGATAGGTCTGTCCCGACGACGATGCGATAGGTCATGTCAGTCATCTTTCTTCTCCTTGCGTTGCGCGCTCCGCGTTCATCGTCGGCGCTCGCTGGGGTTGCGCGCTCCGCGTTCATCGCCGGCGCTCGCTTTGTGTAAAGCAAAGACTGTGCCAGACATTATCTGGCTTTTGCGCCCGGCTTTCTCTGCGCAGGCGCGGACGGGGCTCGGGAGTCTTACGCAGAATCTACGCCTCTTTCGCGAAGGAACGCAGATTTTTCGGTTACTCGGGAGGGGCATTCTTCCCCTGAGCTGCTGTGACTCGACGGTTTTCCTGGGCTGCGTAGGATGGGAGGTATGAATCTCCCCATCAGTTTGAAGTCTCGGTTCTCATTTACGGCGTGCACGCTCGCGGCGACGCTCGCGCTCCTCTCGGGGTGTGGGGGAGGGAAAGAGGACGACGACGAGGGTGAGAGCAACTCGTCCTGCTCGTTCTCCGTTTCCCTGAGTGGAGCCGTGGACGCGGACATTCCCGGAGGTGATCACGCCTGCGTTTATTCGAGCGGCAATGACGTGGGGATTTCGGTCGGTTACGGCTTATTCGGGACCGATGAAGTGGGCGCCATCTGGCTCGATATTCCGGAAATCGCTCGGGGAGAGACGGGAGAGTTTGCGGCGGGAGTCACCATCACCCCCGGGGAGGGGCCCATGCATTCTACTGACGACTGCACGGTGAACGTGAGTGAGCACCTTCCTGATCCAGACGAAGTCGAAGAAGAGGGCCTGGTGGCTTATGTGCTCCGCGGAACGGGCAGCTGCAATACGCCTGCGGTTTCTTCAGATGAACTCGACGCCTCCACGATCACACTCTCGTCGTTTGAGTTTTCGGCTCCTGCCATTTGGCGGGAGTGAGGAAGAACGCCTCCCACTTGAACCTACCTTCTGCGGAACTTGCGCCAGCGCGATCAGCGCGTTGCCGTCGTCCATGTAGGTCCAGGAAAGTAGGGGATTTCACGGTAAAAATGCAAAGTTTCCTTGACGGTTAGGCCGGCCGGCCTGATCTTGAAGCATGGCTCGCATGCGCTTTCGGACCCGCCCTCGTCACCTTTTCTTCAGAGCATTCCCTGCTTGTGCTTTCCCGCTCTACGCTCTGCCGCTCTACGTTCTGGGATGCGCGACGGTCATCGAGGACAGCGCGGAGGACATGAGCGAGGACGAAGGGAGCGGCGGGATCCATTTCAGCAACTACGGGGATGGGGATGGCGACGGCGATGGATCTGGCGGCACTGTGACGTACATGTCGGGAGGTACGGGCTCAGGTGGAACCGGCGATGGTGACGGAGATGGAGACGGTGATGGCGACGGTGACGGCACTGGAGGTGCGGTCGGTAGTGGAGGGTATTCAGCGACCGGCGGTAGTGTTGGCACGGGCGGTGCTGGTACGGGCGGCAGCGGCACCGGCGGAGCGAGCGGCACTGGTGGAGCAGTCGGGACCGGCGGCAGTACCGGTACGGGCGGTGGTGGGGGCGGAGATTGTATCGTGCTGCCCTGGAACAAAGAGACATCCATTGGCACCACAGGAGAAGGCTGCTTCATCGCCACCAACCCTCCTCAGAACGGATTCTCTGTCTGGTGGTGCGAGGGGAGGACCTTGACCATCAACGGAACCCCCCGCGCCTTTACCAATGGTGAGCAGAGCGACAAGACCTGGCCGGGGGGTTCTCCGTACGTCTTGCATTTGAGCGCAGGCTCCAATGCTGGCTGCCTAGTGAGTCACTGGTAAAGGGCGGCGAGCTGCGGCTCCTACGATCCCGGTTCCCTGCGATTGTCCGAGAAAACGGCGCCCGTCTTCTACGGAGCCGGACAGACGAGCGCTTCAATCACCAGGTCGTCGATGGCGAAATAGATGGGGCTTTCGTCGTTCGAGCCCACGAAATTGATCTCGGCGGTGCCGGGCGGCGAAGCACCCAGTAAGACATCCCGCGCGTTCCAGGAACTTTCGAAGAAGTGCCAGTCGTTCAGTGTGTAGCCGTCGTATTCGGTATCATAGGCGCTTTCATAGAAATTGGCCGTAACGTCGTCCCAGAATGCAACGTACATGTAGTTCTCCGAGTCGTCGGTTCCCGTTCCGAAGGCCTTCACGTAGCCGCGGAGGGACACCGACTGAGTTCCGGCCGGGAGGGTGATGTTGCGATAGATATAGCCGAACCCATCAAAGTCGTCGCCCGTGACCTGGCCCACATTGGTCCCGGTCCTGGCCGTCCCTGACAGGGGCGCTCCGATGTAGGAGTCGCCCCCCACAAGCCACCCGCCATTTTCAAAACTGCCCGTGTTCCCGATGAGATTCACGGCGCTGCTGTTTGGCGTGGACGTGCAGCCCGTGGGGGTACACTGAGTGGTCGTACAGGGATCGGAGAAGTCCGGGCAAGCGGAGGCATTGTAGTCGACCTCGCAGGTGCCGTCCTCGCATCTGTCCGTGGAGCACGAGACGCCATCGTTGCAGTGGCTGTTCGACGTACACTCGACGCAGGTTCCGCCGCTGCAGATCGGGCGGTTACTCGTGCAGCCGGTGTCCTGGCCAGTTCCGGCCACATCGTTGACGCACTCGACGCAGGACGTTCCGATGCATACGGGGGTTCCGGCCGAGCACCCTTCGTCAATTTCTTCCCCGTCCTCCGTATCCAGGCAGACACGACAAGTGGGCGTGACCGAGTCCTCGCAGATGCGCGCCGAGGGGCCGCAGCCGCTGTCGGCAGTGGGGTATTCGGCGTCGTCGACACAGCCCTCGCAGGCTTCCGCGTCTTGGATCCCGTTGCACACACCGTCACCTCCGCCGCAAGCCGTCCCCGCCGGGCGCGCTTCATAGCTACACACTCCCGAATCGCACTGATCCAAGGTGCACGGATTTTGATCGTTGCAGTCGTTTCCGACCGCACAGCCGATGCAGGTCGGGATGCCGGAAGTTCTGCACTGGGGTGCACCTTCGGGGCAACCCGTGTCCTGGCCGGTCCCGCCGGCGGTATCGATGCAGCGCACGCAGCGTGGGTTTCCTGAGGTGCCGTCACAGACACCGCCGGCGCAAGAGGTGCCGGCTTCTTCGGTGACGTAGGAACACTTGTTGTCGGTGCAGGAGTCGACGGTGCAATCGTTGTCGTCGTCGCATTCGTCGGCATCGTCACAGGGCTTGCCAACGTCTCCGTCGCCATCCCCGTCTCCGTCGCCATCCCCGTCTCCGTCGCCATCCCCATCGCCGCTCGGTTCCTTGGCATTGGGGTCGATCTCGTATTCATTGAGACCGAGGAGCGGTCCACATCCCGCTACGAATCCGAACGCACCGAAAAGCAAAACAAGATTGGATCTCTGAGACAAAGCGAGAACAAGGTATCACCCCCGGGTTCCGGCCAAAAGGGGGCACGCACAGGCTGCACAGGCCCGGCCCAAATCGCTCACAGAGTAAGGGCTGGCGGGGGACGGGTCTTTTTCACGGGGGTGAAAAGGGCCGACGGGCGGACGGCGCCCCGCGCCTCCCCCATCCCCAAGAGCATCCTCATGCTCGCCAGAAAACCTAGAGACGGATTCCGGTCAAACTGGAATCGCTTGTGAGACGGTAAGCCGTTGGTTCGTTGGGCCCTTTGATGTGAGCGCTTTCATTACATGTGAAGTCGATTCCAGGTCGGATCGAAGGACAGGTGAGGGAGTTTGAGTGGTCAGACTGAGCCCCAAGCGGACATGGACCGTTCACATGCCTCATTGGAAGTCACAGACAGGGAGGCTGTCGTCGGGAGTCGGAGGTTTGGCCCTTCATGGCTTTGTCCTCCGTGGCTTGGTCGTGGCGGCTGGGCTGACCGGGTGTTCCATCTATGATCGCTCGCTGCTTGCAGACGCTGGTGGAGGCGCGCCCGTAGACGGTGACGGCGATGGCGATCTTCCGGGTGATGGAGACGGGGACGGAGATCTTCTGGGTGATGGAGACGGGGACGGAGATCTTCCGGGTGATG
>CAYMQT010000199.1:2781-8244 GCA_964392575.1 uncultured Polyangiaceae bacterium | reverse complement strand
CACGCCATCGCCGCTTCTGCGCTTGGGGAGGAACTGGGCCCGCCCTTCAAGCGGGGGCGAGGCGGTCCCGGAGGGTGGGTCATCCTGGATGAACCTGAACTCCACCTCAGCGATGACATCTTAGTGCCCGATCTCGGGGGGTGGCGGCGTGAACGGATGCCGGAGACCCCGCTCGACGCGTACTTCTCGCTTGCTCCTGACTGGGTTTGCGAAGTTCTTTCACCTTCGACCTATGCACTGGATCGCGGCCGGAAACTTCAGATTTACGCCCGAGAAAGCGTTTTGCATGTCTGGCTGGTCGAGCCTTCCGCCAAGGTCCTCGAGGTATTGCGCCTCGATGATGGCGCCTACCGCATCGTCGCCACCTACGAAGGCGATGCAAAGGTTTCTGCCGAGCCCTTCCAAGCGATCCAGCTTGAGCTTGGCATTCTCTGGGCGCGTTGAGCCGGATGACGACCGTGCCTCCCCAGCTCGAATCCGAGCGTGAGCTCTCGAGTCTCGCCAAGTCACGCTTCGGGAAGCTCCCGCCCGAAATCATCGTGCATCACCTGATGGGGATCGAGCCGGCTTGCTGCGAGGAGTCTGACTAAGCTCGGACGCAAGCTCTACCCCTACCAACGCGAAGGAGTCGAACGCTTCTTCGAGACAGGACGACTGCTTTTGGCGGACGACATGGGGCTAGGGAAGACCACTCAGGCCATTGCTTGTTGTCACGGTCTCTTCGAGTCAAAGAGGATCCGGCGTGGACTCTTGATCGTACCGGCAGCGCTCAAGTCACAGTGGAAGCGAGAATGGGATGCGACGACTCATGTTCCGCTTACCGTGATCGAGGGCTCCCCCGCAGAGCGTAAACGTCTCTATGAGAAGACTCAGCGGGGATTCCTCATCCTCGGCTACGAGCAGCTCTTGAGAGATTTAGGGCACGTGCAGACGTTTGCTCCAGAGATGGTGGTGCTTGACGAAGCACAGCGCATCAAGAATTGGGCGACCAAGTCCGCTGTCTACGTAAAAGCCTTGAAATCGCCCTATCGCCTCGTGCTGACGGGCACGCCGATGGAGAACCGTTTCGAAGAATTGGCCTCCATTATGGATTTCGTCGACGACTTGGCGCTGGAACCGAAATGGCGCCTTGTCCCTTTCCATTCGGTCATGGAAGGGGACGGTGGTAAGGGAATTGCGGGGGCTCAAAACCTCGACGTACGGCGAGAGCGCCTCTCGGGATCCATGCTGCGCCGCGTGCGTCGGGACGTGTTGGCTCAGCTGCCCTCACGCACCGACACGCGCGTGCCCATCGAGATGACGGAGATACAGCGAAGCGAGCACGAGGAGCTTCGGATACCCATCGCAGAGCTGCTCAGCAAAGCAAGACGACGCCCGCTCACTCAGGCCGAGTTCCTGCGACTCATGCAGCTCTTCACCAATCAACGCATGATTTGCAACGGTCTGGCTCAGGTCCATTTCGAAACCGAATGGCCTCGCTTGAAAGCGAGCCGGCCGACGAAGGAAGTGTTGGCGAGCTTGTTTGCCCCCAAGCTCGCTACCTTGCGCGATCTGATCGAGCGGGTGGTTTTGGATCAAAAGCGCAAGACCGTGATCTTTAGCCAGTGGCGGAAGATGCTCCGTCTCTCCGAGTGGGCAATCCGGGATCTGCTCGAAAGCCAGGGAATGCGCGCCGTTTTTTTCACTGGGGCAGAGTCGGCTTCGCTTCGTGAGCGCTCCATCGTGGAGTTTCATGACGACCCCCGTACCACCGTGATGTTTCTGAGCGACGCGGGCGGCGTAGGACTCAACCTCCAACGGGCGGCGAGCTGCTGCATCAATCTCGAGCTGCCCTGGAACCCCGCCGTACTCGAACAGCGCATCGGGCGTATCTACCGCCTGGGGCAAACCCAACCCATCGACGTCTACAATCTGGTGACAGAAGAGGGCATCGAATCACGCATTTTCACGTTGATCGCTCAGAAAAAGGCCGTCTTCACCTCCTTGTTCGACGGTACGACCGATCAGGTGAGGTTTGAAGAGAGCAGCTCTTTCCTCGACGGCATGAAGAAGCTCATCGAACCTGCGACCCTCCCCGATGAGCTGCTCGGAGGTGCCTCTTCCGAAGAAAACGAAAGCGTCGATATCGTCGAGCTCAAGACCGTGGCAGAGGAGGAACCCTCACCTCCTCAGTCCACGGATGAGGAAACTACCCAAGCTGCCGGAGCGCCGCTTTCCTCTCCGGAAGTCTCACCATCGGGGCTTTCGGTCGAACGCCTGTCGGATGGAGGTTTACGTATCGAAGCTCCTCCCGGATTGGCCGAACCGCTCGCGGCCCTGCTCGAATCGATCGCGCAGTCTCTTCGGAACTCGGGCTAGCTTTTGCAACAATCCGCGCGAGTTCTTGAACGCGCTTCTCTCCGAGAACACAAGGTTTCTTCTGATTAGCGCGCACGCCCTCGCAAGAAGGATCTCGTAGATGTCGCGCTCCTTGAAGACACGGCTGAAGATTGATTCACCCGCGAATGGCCCGCACCCGAATCTCCTCTGGATCCAGCTCGGGGACGCGCCTGATCAGCCGGTAAGCCATGGGGCGGGAGACGCCGAGTTTCTTGGCGGCGAGAGAGACATTGCCGCCTGATTCACGGAGTGCCTGAGCGAGATCGTGCGCAAGCTGGTCACGTGGGGTGGGGCGAGCGTCTTCTGAGGTGGGCGCTGAGGAGGGAGCGTAGCTATTTTCTGCATTGCATGGCGCAGCTCTGGGTGACGAAAACGTAGCGATGCGTTCGGGCAGATGCGGAAGGCCGAGCTGTCCCGCGTCGAAATGGAGAGCCTTCGTGCGTACCGCGAGTTGGATGACTTCGCGCACGTTGAGGGGCCAATCGTAGATGCACAGCTGCTCCGCTACCTCGGGCAAGAGTGCGATTTTGAGGGTGCCGAGCTGTTTTTTGAAATGAAAGAGGATTTCTTCGCGGCGCTTTTTGAGGGGAGGGATGGTGATTTCGACCCCGTTGAGCCGCGCATAGAGATCGGGCCGAAAGGAGCCTTGCTCCAGACGCCATCAAGCGCGGACGGCCTGAACGTGGTCTTCTCGGGCAAGTTTGCGGTCGAAGGTAAAGACAGGGAGCGCTTGTTCTTGGATGGCACGCCCGAGGATGAGTTGATCCGCAAACTCGGCGCCGCCAGCTGAATATCTGACCAGAGCCGCCAGGGTCAGCTCTATGTTTTCCACAAAAACCCCACGCGTGCGCACCAGTTTGCTGAGCCTTTCATGAATGATGGAGCGACTCAGGCCATAGCCGGATGATAAAACCCAGGCTATCTCCGCTAGCACGATGGAGGGGATGAAAATCCCTTCACCAGCAGTATGTGTGTGGAATAGCTGTTCTGCACGCCGTGTCTGAGTCGGATCGTCGCCTATCAGAACGCGAACCCAAACGTTGGTATCAAGGGTGATCACGCCGTGCTCCCCGAGCAATAGCCTGATCCATTTGTTCCAGGGTGAGCTTGCGTTTCACTTTGGGGCGGCCAGCAAACAACTCATGGGGCTCATACAGATCGACGACCAACACAAGCCGACCTTCAGCGTCCACACTCCCGCGTACTTTGGATCCTGGCTCGAGACGCAATGCTTCACGGACGGATTTGGGCAGCGTGAGCTGGCCCTTGGTGCTGAGAGTGGCAATGAACATACAGTACTATGGTAAGATGAACAATCTTACTTTTCAAGCGGGCTTCTGCAATGGCGGAGTTTGAGGAAATCTCTCTCTCCACCGCACGCGGAGACCTCGAAGCCGAACTCTCACCATCTGGTTCCGCCAATGTCTTGTCCCCCTCGATGACTACAATGCCTTGCTCGGTTACGTAGTCGCGGGTGCCTGACATGCTCACCTGAAACGCACGAGCCTCTGGGAAGCGCTGCTTCAAATAGCGAATATCCTTGGTGACGGCTGCGTTGATACGGCAATTTTTATCCAAAGGGGAATCTGCCGTATTCTTCCACTCCCCGCGTGAGAGCATGCCCCGCTACAGCTCTGGGTCTACCGGTCGAGGCGCCTACGTGCAAAACGTCGAAACCGTCTCGAAAAACACTGGGCGAGCTTCGCGCGGTGATGACGAAATCACACCTCGCGAAGATTCACCCAATCCCTTGCACCCAAGCATCCACGGAACTGAATGAGACCACGCTGTATCCCGAGCGCTTTTGGTCCTCGTTACCGCCGTAGACGAGGGTTCGCGTCGCGACGCGATCTGCCAGGACCTTGCTCACTTTGTCTAGGTTGCTGGTGAGATCCGAAACGACCGTCATCGAACTCTTGATTTCAGCAAGGTGTAACGATGCTCCGCGTTCGATCACGAGATCGACTTCCGTACCGTGAGCGTCTCGATAGAAGTAAAGGGGCGGCGACGCGCCTCGATTCCAGAAGCTCTTCATCACTTCGATGACTATGAGGTTCTCGAATAGGTTTCCCCGCAGGGGGTGTGCCTCTAGATGGTCACGCGTCCGAACGTTGATGAGCCAGGCTGCCAAGCCAGGATCGCAAAAGTAGAGCTTGGGGGTCTTGACCAAGCGCTTGCCGGGATTCGAAAACCAAGGCTCGAGTCGCACCACTAAAAAACTCGCCTCCAAGAGCGCCATCCAATCCTTGGCGGTGGGAGCGGAGACCCCTGCATCTGCACCCAGCGCGCTGAGGTTCAGCGGTTGACCTACTCGCCCAGCGGCCAAGCGCACGAAACGTTCGAACTGATCCTTATGGCGGATTTCCATCAGCTCGCGCAGATCGCGCTGGATGTAAGTTTGAAAATAGTCCCCCAGTACAACCGCCGGATCGAGATTGTCCGCGACAATGCGCGGATAGAGCCCAGAAAACAACAAGTCATTGGGCGTGCCACTCCAACCTGCAGTAAGCAGCTCGGAGATCGAAAGCGGCAACAACCGTAAGAGCGCGGTGCGCCCTGCGAGTGATTGCGCAATCCCGCGTGAAAGATCGATCTGGTGACTTCCGGTGAGGATGTATCGACCTTTTTGATTGCATTCGTCCACATCCGCCTGGATCCACGACAGAAGCTCCGGAACTCGCTGTATCTCATCCAGCACGGCGCCCTGGGGAAACTGAGCGAGGAATCCACGAGGATCCGAGCGTGCGAATTCTCTCGTGTCCGGCCGCTCGAGGTTGGCGTAGGGTCGGTCGGAGAACACCTGCCGGCAAAGCGTCGTCTTTCCCGATTGACGTGGCCCCAGCACGGTGACAACCGGAAACTGAGCAGCCCTGCTCCGCAAAGTGGGTGCGAGGATCCGTTCGAGCTTTGACAGAGACACCTGGCAAATCTAAACCAATACCTTCAATTTTCCAACAATTTGATTTTATTAATTTAAATTACCAATACATCAGGCCTATCCCTGTCGCACGCCCCTCGACTTAGGGCGCCCGGCTATCCGATGACTGAAAGAGCGGCCCCGATGCCTTGTGCGTCGGCGCGAGC
>CAYMQT010000199.1:0-2771 GCA_964392575.1 uncultured Polyangiaceae bacterium | reverse complement strand
GATCACCGATGGCTTTGCCCATTTGGGTTTCTAGCTCGATGACATGGGATGCTCCCGCCGCGATGAGGATCCGTGCGTGGCGCGGGGTGCGCGCGCGCGCCACAATCTGCGCCACGCCTACCTCACGGAGAGCTGCAACGGTGAGCGCCGAGGCTTCAAAGGACTCACCTATCGCGATCACAGCCACCGCACAGCTCGCCGCTTCGATGGATCGTAACGCTTGAGGGTTGGTTGCGTCCAGTTCAACGGCGTGAGTCACCGTGCGTTTCAGCTCATCGACGGTGGTCATGTCGCTATCAACGGCAATCACTTCACAGCCGTTTTCCGCCAGAGATTCCGCAAGGGCGCTTCCGAAACGACCTAGTCCGATCACGAGAATACGTTTGGGCATAATGCTTTCCGATGCTGAGGTGTCAACCGAGGGGGAGGTTTTCGCTGGCTAATTTGTAAGGATCTTTGCGCGGGGCGCTGGCCACGGCAAGTGCAATGGTGAACGGACCAACACGACCGATGAACATCGTCGCGATGATGATGAACTTGCCGAGCACGCTCAGCTCTGGCGTCATACCTGTCGAGGCGCCCACGGTGCAAAACGCAGAAACCGTCTCGAAAAGCAGGCGCCCCAGGGGTTGGTCCTCCGTCATCGTCAGCAGCACGAGTACGACCACGATGAAGGAGGCCGAAAGAGTCACCACCGCGATGGCTCGTCGGATGGTCTCGGGTGTGAGGGAGCGAGCCCCGAGGTGCGGCGGACGCCCGGTGAACTCGGAGCGCAGGCTGGCGAAGATCGCGGCAGCCGTCGTCACCTTGACACCGCCTGCCGTAGAGCCGGGTGCTCCGCCAATGAACATGAGCACGCAAAGCACCACAAGCGTGCCCTCAGCCATCGCGCCTGAGTTGATCGTGCTAAACCCGGAGCTTCGTGCGTTGACAGAAACGAAGATGGAGCCGAGGAGCCGGTAAGGCCACGCAAGCGAGGACAGGCCAGAGAAGCCTTCGAGCAGAAGCACGACAAAGGCCCCACCAACGACGAGGACCGCGCTCGTCTTGAGAACGACCCGCGACGCGAGGCTGATCCGTGGGGGAGCAGGCCACTTGCGACTAAAAAGGCGCAGACAGCGGCGGCTACTGTTTGACACAACCTCCAGGATGACCGGAAACCCGAGCCCTCCGACCACGATGAGCGACATCACGACAGCTTGCACCCCGGCGGAATTGGCGAACGGGGTCAAGCTGCCCGGCAGGAGAGAAAAACCCGCGTTGCAAAACGAAGACACCGCGTAGAACACGGAATAAAAGAGCGCTGAGTCTCCTACCCGCTCGTCACTTGCGAACTGTTGCCACAAAAGCACAGCACCTATCGTTTCAATCGCAAACGTCCCGAAGACGACCGTGCGCACGGTTTTTCGAAGATCCGAAATGGTGCTGGCATCGAGCATGCTGGCGTATTTGAGCTGCACGGCGAGCGAGCGGTCGCGTCCGAAGGTAAGAGCCAGAGCCGCGATCGTCATGATACCGATGCCCCCGAGCTGTGTGGCCACCAAGATGACACAGTGCCCGAAGCGTGTGTAAACAACAGCGACTTCATTGATAGCGAGCCCGGTCACGCACACGGCGCTCGTCGCCGTAAACAAGGCCTCCAGGAAAGAAACATTCGCCAAGGCCGTGAGCGACGGCGGGAGCATCAAGAGCAGCGTGGTCACCGCGATGAGGAGCACGAAGCTCCCCGAAAGGAGCAGCGCAGGGCGTTGGCTCAGCGCTAAAGTCAGGCGTGCAAAGCGCGCCGGCATCACGGCGAAGAGAGCGCCGGCTCCCGCCAAGATCCCAAACACCGCATCGTAGGTTTGCGCAGCTTGGGCGAGGGAGGCCGAGTCGCTCGCGCCCAGGAGCTGCTCTACCAAAACCCACGCGCGCGCGGACAGGAGCAAAACGAGCGTGAAGAGCAAACCGAAATCGGCGAGCAGGAGCTTGGCTTTGCCCATGCCGTCGCGGTGTCTGAGTTTACGCGCAAGACGCGGCAACAAGAAGGACATCGCGAAGAGAGCGAGCACACCGGTGACACGTCCCGGCCACAGGAGATCCAAGAGCAGGACAAAAGACGACACCCAGCCAGCGATGAACCAAAACCGGGGAGAAGCCTGGCGCGTTGCACCTTCTGGAGCTCCCAGAATCTCAGAGGACGAGCGTCCCTCAGGGGTCTCCAGCGGCCTCTCCATCGCGGGGCGACTCTAGCAGCAACGACGGGCATCCCCGGAGCAAAAAAAAACCCCTCCACCAGGGTGGAGGGGTTTTGAAAATTAGCCCGGCGACGTCCTACTCTCCCACACAATTTCTCATGCAGTACCATCGGCTCCGACAAGCTTAACTTCCGAGTTCGGGATGGGATCGGGTGTGGCCTTGTCGATATCGACACCGGAAAGATTTGGGCGTCCAAGAGCTAGCGCTTTTTGTTGCGCTGATCTGCGCGACCGAAGTCGCGTAGATTCCTTGCAGACTCCTCTCTTTCGAGAGTTCTGCTCGGAGTCTCAAGCTGCGTGGTATTTTCACGCGCCCGGACTCCGGACTTCAACTGAAATGTTTGCCTTAGCGAATAAGGTCAAGCCTCACGTACCAATTAGTACCGGTTAGCTCCGTGCATTGCTGCACTTCCACACCCGGCCTATCACCTAGTAGTCTACTAGTGGACTTAAGGAGTCTTGCGACTCGGGATACCTAATCTTGAGACGGGCTTCCCGCTTATATGCATTCAGCGGTTATCCTTTCCGAACGTA
>CAYMQT010000198.1:0-8315 GCA_964392575.1 uncultured Polyangiaceae bacterium | reverse complement strand
CGTGAAAACCGATCCGGCCCTGACGCTGAAGCGCCGTGAGCTTCTTGTCCAAGCGGCGTGTGAGCTGGAGATGACGGTAGACGAACTCCACCTCCGCAAGGCTCAGACCTGGATCGAGTCCTGGATCGAGAGTGCCGTCGTCGCGCAAGCAACGAATGACGGGATACTTCCCGGGACTCGACACTATCTCCTTCATCGTGGGCGTTCGGTGGCCTAGGGGCCGCCGGTGAGGCTGAGGAGCCTACAGAAAGGGGCCGTATTTGAAACCCTGACGGGAGCATACACGGGGCCAGCCAAATTGACCCAAGTTTGGAACCTGCGACTTCGAGCGGGAAGGACGTTTCGCACTTTTGAGACTGGGCGGCCAGCTTGGTAAAGCGGAAGCGACGCTCACCTCACCAAGGGCAAACCATCAAGGGAAAGGGATCAGCGCGCTAGATGCGGGGACGCACCAAGCTGCTTGCCGCGATCAGAGGAGGGCTCTGGACAGATGCTGAAGTCTCCTTGCGTTCAGGGACGGCCGTCTTCCCCGCGCGCAGTCGTGCGCCCACAAAACCCTCCGCCGCGTGATAGCTGGAGCGAACGAGCGGACCCGAGGCTACGAACTGAAACCCCATGTCGTAACCTGCACGCTCAAAGTCTGAAAACGCTTCAGGCGTGACGAAGCGCGCCACCGCCGCGTGTTTGGGAGTGGGGCGGAGGTATTGCCCCAGAGTCACGATGTCGACGCCTGCGTCCCGGAGGTCCCGCATCGTGTCCAGGATCTCCTCATCCGTTTCGCCCATGCCGACCATGATGGAGCTCTTGACGAAGCGCTCGGGCGCGTATTCCTTGGCCTGCTGCAACGTGCCCAGAGACAAGTCATAGTCGCACCTTTGATCGCGGATGAACGGAGTCAGTCGACGCGGCACTTCGATGTTGTGAGCGTAGACGTCCGGTTCGCTGTCGAGCATGACTCGAATGTCTCGTTTGCGACCTCCGAAATCTCCGACCAAGGTCTCCACAAGCAGATCTGGCACGAGCCGATGAAGGCCGGTCACCGCACGCGCCATGTGCGACGCGCCTCCGTCCAACAGATCATCCCGATCCACCATCGTCAAAACGACGTACTTGAGCCCGACTTCAGCGATCGCTTTGGCAACATGCTCTGGTTCGCGGGGGTCGACGTAACCGCGCGGATTGCCTGTCGTCACCGAACAGAACCTGCACCCTCGGGTACACGTGTGTCCCAGCAGCATCACCGTAGCGGTGCCCTTGCCCCAACATTCGCCCATATTCGGGCAGCGCGCTTCCTCGCACACCGTGTAGAGATCGAGACCCCGCAAGGTCTTCTTGAGTTCCGCGTAGTTTTCTCCGCCTGGCGCGCGCACCTTGAGCCACGGAGGCTTGTGCTCCTGATGAACCACATCGAGTCGTTTCGGCGCGTTCGTGGCGGAGCCCTGAGGCGTCCCTGAAAGTTCTGATTGCGACACAGGGGTACCGTAGCTCAACTTGGCAGTTCTTCGATCAACTTCGCAAGCAATTCATTGACGGTTTTGGGGTCAGCGGAACCCTGGGTTGCTTTCATGACTTGCCCCACGAAAAACCCGGCCAGTTGCTTCTTGCCCTCCCTCAGACCCGCCACTTGTTTCGGGTTTTGGGCGATGAGATCTTTCAAGAGGACCTCTAAGGCTCCCGTATCGCTGACCACTTCGAGGCCCCGCTCACTGACGATCTGCGCAGCCGTCTTGTCCGTCCCTTCGAGTAAGGCGAACACTTCCTTGGCCTGTTTGCCGGAGATCTTCCCGGAAGACACGAGACTGAGCAAACCTCCAACCTGCGCAGGCGATGCTGTGAACTCTGCATCGAGACCGCCGACACTGGCCCCACGCAGAACTTCAGTCTGCACGAAGTTGGCTACTTTTTTGAGATCCGTATCCCCCGCATGGAGCTTGGTGTCCTGCACGAACTTCACGTAGGCGGGGTGCGCCGTGAGGGTGGACACGGCTTCTTCGCTCAGGCCCTCCTTACGCCAGCGCTCTTGCACCTGCTCGGGCAATTCAGGCAGGTGGGCCCGCTCCTGCTCCAAAAGGGCGTCACTGATCACGACCGGAGGCAAATCGGGACAAGGGAAGTAGCGATAGTCATGCGCCTCCTCCTTGGAGCGAAGCGAGTAGGTCCTGGCCTGTTCTGCGTCAAAACCGCGCGTCTCCTGCTCGACGGCGCCGCCTCCGTCGAGGATCCCCTTCTGCCGGGCAATTTCCACGTCAATGGCTTTCTGAACGAAGCGAAACGAGTTGATGTTCTTGAGCTCGACCCGCGTTCCAAACTTTTCTTGCCCGACGGGCCGCAGGGAGACGTTGGCGTCACAGCGAAAGCTGCCTTGTTCGAGGTTGCCGTCATTGACGCCGATAAACACAAGAATGTCGCGGATCCGCCGCATGTATTCGGCCGCCTCGGCGCTCGAGCGCAGATCGGGCTCCCCGACGATCTCAAGCAACGGCGTACCGGCTCGATTCAGATCGACCGCCGAGTCTCCGCCCACCCCGTGCACATTCTTTCCCGCGTCTTCCTCCATGTGGATCCGCGTGATGCCTGCGCGCTTCTTCTGACCGCCCACCTCGATGTCGAGGTAGCCCTTCTCACTATAGGGTCGGTCGAACTGACTCGTCTGGTAGCCCTTGGGCAAATCCGGATAAAAGTAGTTCTTGCGCGCGAAAATGCTGCGTTGATTCACGGTCAGGTGAAGGGCGAGCGCCGCGCGCACCGCAAACACGAGCACCTGCTCATTGAGAACCGGAAGCGAACCCGGGAGCCCCAGACAAACCGGACACACCTGCGTGTTGGGCTCCTGACCGAAATCAGTGGGGCACCCGCAGAACAACTTCGTTTTTGTGGGAAGTTGCGCGTGGATCTCAAGACCGATGACGGGCTCGTACTGAGTCATGGGTCCCCGGTCCTATCGCAACTGGATGAAAGGACAAGCGCGCCCAAAAAGGCCTCACCCCAGGAGGCGCGCGGAGAGCGTACTTTCTGGTCTCATCCGCAGATCGGACTGATTCAGGGCTTGGCGACAGCCGTGAGCTCGCTGGGACAGGTGGTCGTTTCCACGCGGAAGTTGGGGTTGTTGGCCGCTTGGAACCAGTCCACGTACCACAGGCAACCTTCCTGCATGTCCTCGAGACCCCGCGAACCAAACAAGGTCTGGCACTTGTTTCTCACACAGGTCTTGATGGACTCGAGGCTCCCCTCACATCCAGCGCGAATGCCTCCGTATTCAATGCCCAGATCGGCGTGCCCTTTTTCAATCCCCCAAGTCTTGTGGCACCCGTAGGCCATCCCAGTGCCTCCGCCCGGCACCAAGAGATCGAGCTGCCCATCGCCGGTGACATCGTTCCCGATGTTGGTGGCCATCACGATCATGACTTTGTTGGTCAGGGCCTGTGAACCCGGGTCATTTCCACCGTTGTGGCTGCTTCCCGTAAACTGAATCTTATAACAAGTCCCACACGTGACTCCACTGCCGGCGTGCGTCGCAACGTACCCGAACGCGACCTCATTGTTGTAGGCCCAAGGGGTAAAGGAGTTACAGGTCGTCGAACTCCCGTGCTCATCGCATGCACTCGCACTATCCGCGCTGGCAGTATTTTCGCCGTTGCTCGCACAATTCCGGACCGGGCTGTTTCCTCCCTTTCCGGACCAGCTACAGCTCTGCTTACAACAATCCCAGTAACGGCTTGTCCACCCGGTCTGACTGCCGGTGACGGGACCCCAGGGATTTCCTTCCCCGGAAAACCCACCGGATCCGCTGGAAGATCCTTCCCCGCCCGTCCCCATGGGAGTCGAGGGAGTGCAGCGACCACACGAAAGATCACAGTATTCACTGAACCATTCGGATCCGCACTCCGACGTTTCCGTCGCCCACTTCTCACACGTCGCGTCGGGCCACTCGGGATTGAACGGCGGCTCGACGTCTATGCAATCCTCCTGAAATGTTCCGCCGCTACCTGACAGAGTACCGCCTGCACTCGGTGCACTCCCGCTGCCAACCGGAGCACCTCCGGAACCGGAAGGTGTGCTTCCCCCACTGGACATTTCCACTTGTGATTCATCGTCATCTTGCACCATCGGATCAGGAACGGACCCCGAACATGAGAAAGTGACGGCAGGAAGGATCAGAAGAAGAGCAGCAGAGCTGCGCAAGAATGATTTGGTCAGAGAAGCCTCCGCAAATGCTAGCGCCGCGAAAGGGCGGGCCATGCGGTGTGTTAGTTCCCGGCGGACCTCGTTTTGATCGTCGCCGTTTGAAAAAACAGAAAACTCTTGGGCCGAAAGGTCGGCGCTCGACTCAAGCCAGATGCGCACAAGGCGAGCGCACCTCACATTTTACATTTTATAAATGTTATAGATCTGTCGTCGCAGCGCGCGCCTGAATCGCTTTCACCGTGTCGAGATACGCCTTGGCTTCGTCCTTGCAGACAGCAATGCACGGCCGATTCTTCCATTTGCCGCAGCCTGTTTTTGAACTGTGGGTGAGGGGCGTCAAGATGGACGCAGCTCTCATGTCTCCGAGATGCGTCGCGCGAGAAAGCAACGGAAGACGGGCGGCACAATCGGGAGCCGCTTCGAGTTCAAGGGCGATGCGAAGGGCCGGAGAAATCTTCACTTGCATTTCAGTCGACGCGAGGAGCTCTCCGGCTTTCTCGCTCACCTTGGTTCCACCTTTCTTGAGCTGATAAAGATGATCCGCACCCGTCGACCCGAGATCATTCTTCATCAGCGCGAAAGCCAGATCAGAGGCGCTGCCCGGTGTGCTCGCGGCGCGCCGGACGATGTGCCCCAGCGATTCACTATCCCGCTTTTCAGGGGCCACCTCGATGAGTTGCTTGGCCGTCACCATCGCGTCGGCAAGCCCCGTCGCACGACTGGCAAACGCCAACAGGAGCGGCTCCAGAACGCGCGCATCCTTGGGATAGGCTTCCGAGAGCGGGAGCAATCCGTCGACGCCCTGCGCCACGGCGGTGGCGAGCTCCGCGTCGGTAGCCAATTGGACCGGCTCTGGCGGCGGAGGTGGTGACGGAGGCGGCGGGGTCTCGCCAGGGATCTCCGCCGTCAGCACCGGATCCGGCGTGTTTGCCCTAGCTTGAGCAGCAATGCGCGCGGAGATGTCGACGCCGCGCCACTTCAGAGCGCCGAAGAGAAGCCCTCCGGCGAGCACCAGGGTCGCGAGAAAAAGCGGCGCGCCAAGCCAGAACCGACGCTTGATGCCGTCCGGTCCCTGTCCCATGCGCCTGCGGGCATACACGGCTGAGCCCACGAGCAGAGAGATCCCCGGCAGGACCCAGGTGAAGCCGGGCCAGCCGAGGCCAGGATTTCGCAAGAACAGCGGACTTTCCACGAGACGACTCACGAAATCATCGAGGAAGCGCACGATGATGGACGCCGCGCCATAGGCGATGAGACCGGAAAGCAGAGGACCGCGCAGCCGCGCTAACACTTCCACCACCTTGGCGCTGTTCGACCAAATGGTCTTTCGAAATTGACGAAAGGCGAGGATCGCTGGAGTGAGGATCGTCCCCAAAATCCCCAGCATCACCAGCACCAGCTCCGTCGCGGTAAACTCAAACGGGCCGGTGAAAAGCTCGAGTCCGCTGACGGCCGTCGTGATGAAGGCGATGGCGATGGCAACGAGCAGGATCCAAAAATAAATCAGCCGCGGCCGACTCGTCCGTAGCTCATAGTTCTCCTCTTCCGCTTGCAGGACAGAGGCAAGTCGGGGACGCATGAGCGGTCCGGGTAGGATCGATTCGGTCGTGGCCGACGCGGAGATCCCTTCTAAGATCGAGCGCATTTCCGCCACCGAATGATGGCGCTGGTCCGGATCCTTCGCCATCGCCTTCTGAATCAAGAGTTCCAGCGCTTCGGGGATCTCGGGCACGAGTTTGGTGGGCCGCGGCGCCTCCTCGGTCATCACCGCCACCAACATCGCCGGCAGTGTTTCTTCCAAGAACGGGGGCTGCCCCGTCAAGCTCGCATACAAGATGACCCCGATCCCGTACACATCCACCCGGTGATCGCCCCGATTTCCCGTGGCTTGTTCCGGCGCCATGAAGGCGGGCGTGCCCATCACGGTCCCCGTCTTGGTGAGCTGAGTGTCCGTGTGATCCAAGAAGCGCGACAAGCCGAAATCGAGCAACTTCACCCGCGGGCGGGCGGGCAATTCACCGTCATCTCCGTTCAAGAGAAAGACGTTTTGCGGCTTCAAGTCGCGGTGGACGATGTTTTGTGCGTGGGCCGTCGAAAGGGCGTCGCAGATTTGCAGAGCGACGGAGACGGCCGCGTGAACGTTGAGACGGCCGCGGGTCTCCAGATACTGATCGAGATCGAGTCCGCTGAGCAGTTCGCACGCAAGGTAAGAGTAACCGTCCGCGGTGCGCCCGACATCAAAGACACCCACGACGTTGGGGTGTGACAAGGTGGCCGCAGCTTCGGCTTCTTGTTGAAACCTCGCCAGCTGCTGCGGGTCCTTGCCATGCGCGGGATGAAGGACCTTGAGGGCATAACACTTGGTCTTGATGCGCGCGTGGCGCGCTCTGTACACGCGCCCTACCCCGCCCTCACCGATGATACCTTCAATGAGATACGTCTCGTTGAGACAACGCCCCAACAATTCATCCTGGTCCGAATCTACCAGTTCAGGTGGGCTTGATTCGGTCTGCTCTTGGGACGCCATTTTCGCCTTCACGGGGGTACCCCACGGTAGTCGAAGGCACACAGTATTTCATGTCCCAGCGTCAAATCGCCTGACTTCACGCGAAATGAAGGCTCCGGCCCATGAAGGCGAACGGTGGGACATTTGCCTACGTCCCCTTTGGCCTGAAGCTCGGCGAGAAATCCGGACCGCGGGGGCCGAAGGCCCGTTTTATTGCATGGAGACAGAAACGGTGGCCGTCCCGCTGCTCTTGTACCCCTCCACGGTCATGGAGACCTCGTAAAGGTTGCCCATGGTCATTCCCTTTGCCGCCCACGCATTGAAGTGATTGGCGACAGTGATCGTTCCGCTCTCGCGCTTCGAAGTGCGTACGCTCCAAAACTGCGAGAAGGTCGCCGTCCCTTCGATGGAAGGCTCATTGACGCGCTCGGTTCGGTAGATGTCGTAGGTTCCGCCATCACTACTCACACTGCCGATGGATTGACCCCCAGGTGGACGCCAATCACCCCAACTATCGACGATGTAGTATTCGATGAGAGGGCCCTTCGTCCATCCGTACACGCACAAGTAAGAATTGCCGACCGGTTGATAGTTCGCAGAGTAGTTGACGATCTGAGTCTTGGAGCCGGGCCGGAGACCCTTACGTCCCAAAAGATTGTTGATGCCACTCCATTCGACGCTGAAACCACCCGGAGTGTTCGTCATGCAGCCGGTACCCTGGTCCTTCCAGTATTCGTAGGTAAAGCCGCAGTGCGTAGCGATTTTATTGCTACAGGCCTGTGCGTTCGGTTCCGTGCAGGTGCTGGTCATGCCGCCGCTGCCAGAGCCACCACTCCCTGCGCTTGCGCCGCCCGTGCCGCTGGAACTACAGCGGCCACAACTTTCGTTGCAGTAGTTGTTCTCGATCATCCAGGCACTCTGGCACTCGGGGGTTTCCTTGGCCCACCCGTCACAAGTGCCTGCGTCCCACATCGTCCCTGTGGGACGCACGTTGGTGCAGACCGTGTTCCCGGCTCCTCCGGTTCCGGCTCCTCCGGTTCCGGCTCCTCCGGTTCCAGGGTTTCCACCCCCACTGCCCTGTCCCCCAGAGCCCGCCGGAGCGCAAAAACCACTTTCGCAAGCGCTCCCGACACAAGTGGTCCCGCACATTCCGCAGTTCGATCCATCCGTGTTCAGATCGACACAGCGGTCCCCACACAAGGTTTGAGTGCCCGGACAGGAGCAGAGCCCCGCCACACATTGCTGACCAACCCCGCACGCAGTCCCGCAGCTTCCGCAATGAGCGAGACTCGTGTTGGTGTCGACGCAGTCCCTTCCACACTGACTCAGATCCGCTGTGCACTCGCTCGTACACACTCCGAAAGAACAAACGTCCTGTCCAAAGCACACACTCCCACACGTCCCGCAATTGTTGGCGCTGGACTGCGTATCGATGCAGGCAGCGCCACAAGAAGTCAGACTTCCCTGACACTGACACGCACCCAGGACGCACTCGGTACCCACGGCACAAACGTTCCCACAAGCGCCGCAGTTGAAGACATCTGTCTGGAGAGACGCACAGGTCACAGCATCGCAGGCCGTCTGCCCTGGGCCGCAGACCACCCCGGAAGCGCCACCCGTTCCC
>CAYMQT010000197.1:1071-8342 GCA_964392575.1 uncultured Polyangiaceae bacterium | reverse complement strand
GTCTTGATCACATCGAGGTTGTGCTCGATGTGATCAAGACCGCTGACTACGTGATTGACCTCGGACCCGAAGGTGGCCCTCACGGCGGACGGGTGATAGGCACAGGCACACCGGAAGAGGTCGCTCAAATGAAGGGCTCGTTTACGGGCAGCTACTTGAAGCGCCTCCTTTCAACGAGGCTCGTTTCCACAAGAAAGACCAAAACAGCCGGGGCCCTTTGAGTCTTCAGACACTTGAGCTAAATTCACAATGAGAGCAGATTTGCAACTGTGACTGATGAAAAGCCCCCCGCCGAGCTCGTTGCCGGCAAGTATAAACTGACCCGCCTCCTCGGGCGTGGAGGGATGGGGTCCGTATGGGAAGGCATTCATGCTTCGCTCGGCAGTCGCGTCGCCTGCAAGTTCATCGAGCCCGAATACGTCGATAGTGTCGACGCGGTCACTCGATTCGAAAACGAAGCCAGAGCGGCAGCGTCGCTCAAAAGCAAACACGTCGTTGATGTCTACGACCATGGGGTGATGCCGGACGGACGCCCCTATATCGTGATGGAGTTTCTCGAAGGCGAGCCCCTCGACAAGCGCATCGAGAAGTTGGGCACGCTCAACATGCAGCAGGTGGCGACGATTGTACTTCAGGTCAGCCGAGCCCTGTCGCGAGCACACCGCGTGGGGATCGTGCACCGAGATCTCAAACCCGAAAACGTCTTTCTGGTGTGGGACGATGAAGATCAGACGGACGTAGCCAAGGTCGTCGATTTCGGAATCGCAAAATTCACGGACGCCAAGTCGTCCGGCATTTCTTCGGCCACCAAGACCGGGTCCATTCTGGGGACCCCTTACTACATGAGTCCGGAGCAAGCGCGCGGCTTGAAGAACCTCGACGCGCGTTCCGACAACTGGTCGCTCGCGGTCATCGCCTATGAAGCCCTGACCGGAGCGCGCCCCTTTGATGGCGAGGCTGTGGGAGACTTGTTGGTCAGGATCTGCACGACCGATCCTACGCCACCGTCTCAAATCAACCCCAGCCTCCCGCCTGCCCTCGACGATTGGGTCGTCCGCGCTCTCAATCGGGATCCAAACGCGAGATTTCAGGACGTGACGGAGATGGCTGAGCAGCTGATCACCGTCGCAGGTCTGCCCGGACGCAGGACTCTGGGTTCTGCTTTGAGTACGGACGACATCACCGGGGTCGATGATCCTAGACGAGCAACCGTTGCCGCCGCGACTCAGGGGCTCGGTTCACCCAAGGCCACGAGTGGAGCCCTTACGCACGCCGCCCTAGAGCAAGAAGTCGCATCTCCCCCCCTCAAGAAGAGCAACCCGCTCGTCCTCGCAGCTGCCGCAGCGGGGGTCCTGATCCTCGTCGGTGGAGCGTTCGTGATGGGCGGCGGAGACGGCACAGGTGAGCCCGCTTCTGATTCTACCGCTCTTGAAGAGAAGGGCTCCTCCGCAAACGCAAAGATCGAGGAGTTCGCAGATCCCAACGCCAAGAATGCCGCCTCACCCGACGTCGAAGCTCTGTCTCCTCCGACCGCAGCGCCACCTCCTCCTCCGGAGCCGATCGCAGAGCCAGCACCCGCTCCGATCCAACCCAAACCCGCAGTTCAATCCAAACCGGTTCAACCCAAGCCGGCAGCTCAACCCAAACCGCAGCCCGTCCAAGCACCTCCACCGCGCCCCGCCCCTGCTCCGAAACCGCAGTCCGGTGGACTGGATCTCGGGTACTGAGTTCCTCCACCCCAGGCGACGCAAACCCATCATAGCGCCCAATACCAATCACTTAAGCGCTTAAGTGCTCAGTATCGAGGCGCTCACGCAGAACGGGTGAGGCGAAGGTCAGCGCTGATCGCATCTCGGAGGAAATTTTCACCGCAGAGCGACCCCTTGGACGCCACCATTGAATGAATCCACCTCACCCGGATCATCCAGTATCAAAGGATTTTGCCCAGAGCGGTAATCCTTGCCGATGCACTATTTGCTCTTATCCTCAGATTGGAAGCGGTTCCTCCGGACACTCATTCTAGACCCCGAACGGCGACTCTTTCTCCAGGACTTCCTCATGCAGACTCCCTTTTTCCTTCGTGCCCTCAAACTCCACTTCGGTGCGCTCCTCCTCTTCGGACTCGCCGCCCCCTTAGCAGCTACCGGCGCCTGCACCGCGATTGGCCCGTCTACCGAGGATGATGGAGGAGATGACGGTGGTGACGGCGACGGCGACGGCGCGAGCTGTCCCGTTGGCTACGATGCGTGCAAGGGCTTCTGCGTGGATTTCGTGACGAACTCCACGAGCTGCGGAACTTGCGGCAATGCCTGCGCCACGGGTTCCTTCTGCGCAGCGTCCACTTGTTCCTGCCAAGCCGGACTGAGCGCTTGCACAACCGGATGCTCCGATGTCATCTCTGACGGACTCAACTGTGGCGCCTGCGGAACTGCCTGTACAGCCGGAACCGTTTGCTCCCTCGGCGCCTGCGCCGACAGCTGTGCAGAGGGGCTCACTCAGTGTGGCGCGAGTTGTGCGGACACGATGACCAACGTCGCTCACTGCGGCGCGTGTGATTCTCCCTGCATGAACGGCACCACCTGCTCGGGTGGTATGTGCTCGTGCCCGGTGGGCGTCGTGTGCGACGAAGGTATTCCCACCGGGACCGGGGGCAACTCCGGAACCGGCGGCAACGATGGCACCGGCAGCGGTGGCGGCGAAGGAGACGAGCCCTTTGGCGGCTACGTCACGGCCTTCGACTGGAAGGGATTCACCTTCACAGCCACTTGGGGCGACGCCACGATCTCTCCGGAAAACTACGGTGACGTCACCGGCTTCCCGCTCTGCTCCACCGGCTCGGTCCCCGCGAACACTGGCACGGGGCCCTCACTCGTCACGCACGGAGCCATGATCGGCTGGAACATCAATCAGACGACCGAGGACGGGGCGCCAGCACTGGCCACCAACCCGACCTTGGACGGCATCGCCTACAAGATCACCAACAACGGCAACGCCCAGATCCGTCTCGCGATTCAGGGGCCGAACGGCGCGACCGATGAGAACGACCGATGGTGCGCCGACATCGGAACCGGCGGTGAAGGTTTCGTGCCTTGGGCAGGCTTCAACACTCAGTGCTGGGTCGGCGGCACGGGTGCCGAGTACGCCATGCAGCCCATCAGTCAGGTCATCATTCAGGTCCCCTCACAGAACGCGGGCGCCACCACGTACAACTTCTGCGTGGAAAATCTCGCTCCTTCGGATGAAGAAGGAAACCAGGGCGGCGCTGGTTGCGACCTCGGCACGGCCGTGGGAAGCCCGGTGAATGGAACCATGTCGATGAGCAATGCTCTGGACCGAAAGCCCGCCAACAACGGCAACCCTCAGTACTACGTCCAGAACAACGCTTTCAACGCTCCTGGCGGAATAACCTACAACCTGAGTTACAGCGGAAACAGCTTTAACATCACGGCGCAGACGGGGACCCGCGGCACGAACGAAGCTCCCGTCGGGTACCCTTCTTTGTTCATCGGCTCAAGCGGCGGCAACGGGCAGGCGACCACGGGCAGCAACTTGGCAAAGCAAGTGGTGGGCCTCACAGACATCCCCACGGCTCTCAAGTGGACCGCGCCTTCATCAGGTCAATACAACGTCGCCTATGACGTGTGGTTCGCGCCCGGCGCGGGCGATCAGGGTCCGGGTAGCCGCTCGTTCCTCATGGTTTGGTTTCACCGCACCGCCGGCATCTATGCCGAGGGCGAGGGTGAGAATCATTCTGGCGGTACGTTCAGCATCAACGGCAAGAGCTTCAGCACCTACATCTCCACCCAGTTCGAAGGCCGACCCATCATCAGCTATGTGGCCCAGGGTCAGATCAATGAATGGGCCTTCGATTTGAACGACTTCATCAACGACGCCAAGACCCGCACCTCGAGCGGTAACGGCGGTAGGCCGGCCATCAGCGACAGCCTGTACCTGACCAACATCTTCGCCGGAGCGGAGATCTGGAGCGGCTCACAGGGCCTGGCCGTGAACGGCTTCTGCGCTCAAGTGAAATGAGCAACAGGTGAAGTAGCACCTCAAAGAGGTCAAGCCGAAGAAGGCGTCGTCCCCCGGGGCGGCGCCTTTTTTCTTGGAACATTTCCGGCCCGAGTCTAGGCGCTCGTGGGGTGATGGAAGCTTGATTTTCAAGGGCGTGCGGGGGGGCGCGCACAGGGGCTTGCATCGGTAAAAATCACGACAAGGATGCGAGGCGTATGAACAGCCTCGGTCTGAAGAAACTCGCCGCCTTCCCCGGAGCCAAGGGCCCCGTCATCACCTGCGTCATGGACGGGGTGGGGCTCGGCAAACAGGACGAATCGGACGCCGTTTTCCTGGCGCGCACCCCCAACCTCGATTTCTTGAAGCACAACGCTCTCTACACCACGCTGAGCGCTCACGGAGTGGCGGTGGGCATGCCGAGTGACGCGGACATGGGAAACAGCGAAGTTGGGCACAACGCCCTCGGCGCCGGACGCATCTTCGATCAAGGAGCCAAGCTCGTGCAAAATGCCGTCGAAGACGGCTCCCTCTTCCAAAGTGAAGCCTGGATCAAATGCCGCGACCGGGTCAAACAAAGCGGACAGGCCTTGCACTTCTTGGGCCTCTTCAGCGACGGCAACGTGCACAGCCACATCGAGCACTTAAAGGCCATGATCAAAAAGGCTGACGAGGAGGGTGTGACCAAGATCCGGGTGCATATCCTGCTGGATGGCCGGGACGTTCACGAAACAAGCTCCCTCCTCTACGTGAACGACTTTGAGTCGCTGCTGACGGCCATGCGTGACAAAGGGCGCGACTATCACATCGCCTCCGGTGGCGGTCGCATGAAGGTCACCATGGACCGCTATGAAGCGGAATGGCACATGGTCGAGACCGGATGGAAAACCCATGTCCGCGGAGAGGGTCGCCTGTTTTCGTCCGCCAAGGAGGCGATTGAAACCTTCCGCAACGAACAACCCGGAATCGGCGATCAGAATCTACCCGCCTTCGTCATTCAGGACGAAAACGGACAACCCCGCGGACCTATCGTCGACGGGGCGGCGGTCATCTTCTTCAACTTCCGCGGCGACCGAGCCATCGAAATCACCCAGGCGTTTCAGCAAGAAACCTTTGACAAGTTTGACCGCGGTCCGGTCCCGGATGTCGTCTACGCGGGCATGATGCAATACGACGGCGATCTACAATTGCCTCGCTTGTTCCTCGTGCAGCCCCCGGCCATCAAAGAGTCCTCGGGGGAATACCTCGCGCGTAACGGCGTCACACAATTCGCCATCAGCGAGACGCAGAAGTACGGCCACGTCACCTACTTTTGGAACGGCAATCGCTCCGGCAAATTCGACGACAAAAGCGAGACCTACGTGGAAGTGCCGAGCGACACGCTCCCCTTTGAAGAGCGGCCTTGGATGAAGGCGGCGGAGATCACCGACACGCTGCTCCGAGAACTCAAGACGGAGAAATTCAAAGCAGCGCGCCTCAACTACGCCAACGGCGACATGGTCGGGCATACGGGACACCGCGACGCCGCAATCCTCGCGGTCGAATGTGTGGACCTAGAACTCGGACGGCTGATGGACTTCGTCAAAAAGGCGAACGGCATCCTCGTGGTGACGGCCGATCATGGAAACGCCGATGAGATGTACGACCACAACAAGGACGGCAGTTTGGCCAAGGATGCGGCGGGCAAGTTCAAATTGAAGACGAGCCACACCCTGAACCAGGTGCCGTACGTCATCTACGCGCCCGGGATCGACGGGCTCAAACTTTCTCCAGACATCGAAAAGCCGGGCCTCGGCAACGTGGCCGCGACGAATTTCAACCTGCTTGGATTCGAAGCCCCGGACGATTACTTGCCCTCTCTGCTCAAATTCTAGGGCCGGTCTCTCTCAGCAGAAGGCCGCGGAAGGCCCCAAAGAGCCACAAACGCAGTTTTTTCGCCTTTGCCTTGGCGCCGGGGCCGACCTGAGCCATACCCACTGACGTCAGTGTCAGTGACCTGACGACCCCTCGCTCTCGGGGGGACGGCTCTCGGGCTGGGGAAAGAGGATAAGTCATGACGCAGAGTGTGGTCGAATCTGGTTCTATGAAGAGGTCTCTCCCGATCGCAGGGCAGGCTCCCTTGGACATCGAGGCTGAACTCAAAGCTTTTGAGGAGCAGGAGCGCGAGCGGCTCGGCCTTCAGCACCGCGATCAGTGGCTCGAGGACATGGCTGACCTCACCTTCAGCAAGGCTGAGAAACCCAAGATCACCATGTTGATCGGCGGCCTTACCCTCGCTCACGACTACATCGTTTCCGGTGGACTCCGAAACAGCGGCTACGACGTGGTGGCGCTCGATGCTCCCGACTACGACTCGCTCCGGGTCGGCAAGGAGTTCGGCAACCGCGCTCAGTGCAACCCCACTTATTTCACGGTCGGCAACTTGGTGAAATTTCTCATTCACTTGCGCGACAACAAAGGAATGAGCACCGAGGACATCATCAAGAACTACGTATTCTTGACGGCCGGTGCCTGCGGTCCTTGTCGCTTCGGCATGTACACCACGGAGTACAGAAAAGCGCTCCGCGATGCAGGCTTTGACGGCTTCCGGGTGATGCTCTTTCAGCAGCAGGGCGGCCTCAGCCAAGCCACCGGTGAAGAGAGCGGCCTGGAGATGAACCCCAAGTTTTTCATCAACATGGTCAAGGGCCTCTTGGCCGGAGACATCCTCAACGGACTCGGCTACCGCATCCGTCCTTATGAGGTGCGCCCGGGCGCGACGGATGAGGTCCTCGATCTCTCCAAGCGCATTTGTTACGAGGCACTACTTGAGGGAAAAAGCATCTTGCGAGCGCTTACGCGCTGTAAGCGCCTCTTCAGTGAGATTGAGGTCGACCGTACGCGCCCCAAGCCCCGCGTGGCCATCATCGGTGAGTTCTGGGCCATGACGACCGAGGGCGACGGGAACTACCGCCTCCAGCGTTTCGTCGAACAAGAAGGCGCCGAAGCCGACATTCAGTTTGTCGCCGCCTGGCTGCTCTACAACATCTGGGAAGTTGCCTACGACACCGCGCAACGCAAGACCCTCCGACAAGAAGACGACGCAACCCTGGGGCTGAAGGGTATCGGGGAGTTTGGCGTGTTCACCCGCAGGCTCTCTCTCTGGGCCGCAGACAAAGGCTTGCGCGCGGGTTTTCATACCTTCGCCTACGCTGGGGGCTTCTACGACTATCACCTGCCCGACATGGACCAGATCGCGGAAATCGCCGCGCCCTACT
>CAYMQT010000197.1:0-1061 GCA_964392575.1 uncultured Polyangiaceae bacterium | reverse complement strand
TACGACAACAACCTGCGGGGCGGCGAGGGCCACATGGAGGTGGGCAAGCTCATTCTCAATGTAGTCAAGAACAAGGCTTCGATGACCCTGAGCGTAAAGCCCTTCGGGTGCATGCCCTCGTCCAGCGTTTCTGACGGTGTGCAAAGCCTCATCACGGAAAGATACCCGGGAACCATCTTCTGCGCCGTGGAGACCAGCGGCGACGGCGCCGTGAACTTTCAGAGTCGTGTCCAGATGTACCTGTTCAAGGCGCGCAAAGTGGCCGAGCTGGAGCTGGAGGACGCGCTCAAGACCCAAGGCATCACGATGGACCAAGTCCACGCCTTCCTCGACGCGCATCCCCGCTTCAAAAACGCTCTCCATCGTTCGCCCTTCAGCTCTGGAAGCACCCCGGTGGATCTGGTGAACGAAGTGGCGTACTACATCAACACCACTCCGGCCGAGCGCTTCTCCGCGCAAACGGCATCGGTGGTTCGCGGAGCGGCGGAATGGACCAAAGCCTTCGTCTTCGGCGCCCCCACCAAAGCTCAGAAGACCATCGAGCTTGGACGCGAGTTCGCCGAGGAACTCAAGGGCATCGCCCGAGACCACGGACCTACTCTGGTCAAAAAGGGCGTGGAGCAGGCGCGGGCGCGCGTCGAGAAACTCCCGCTCGTTTCCCAGGCCAAAAGTCTCTTCGACAAGGCCAGCTGAGGACTGACATGAACGCCCTTTGGACTACTTTGGAAGTGCTCGACCGGACGCTGTTCAGCGCCGCCAAGAAGCTTGAGGATCTACGCGGCAAGGAGCCCTTCCGCGCTCAGGAAGAAAAGCGCATCGAACACGTGCGCCCGCCTCAAAAGGCGATCACCTTCGACGCTTAAGGGGGTTTTTCACCCCAGTCCACATTCGAGGGCCCTTCGAACCAACTCCGTGCGTGAGCCAGTGCCAGACTTGCGGTAGAGGGAAGCGACTTGATTGAGCAATCCGACCCGGGTTGCCCCGGGCCGGAAGCAGATTGATGGGTGCCGGGCACGAGGTCCGTCGGGTAAACTCGTCGTAGTGCAGGGCTCGCACGACTG
>CAYMQT010000196.1:3967-8456 GCA_964392575.1 uncultured Polyangiaceae bacterium | reverse complement strand
GATCCGGGACGAGGGGGCGACGGGGCGCGGGTCCAAACCGAAGGCCGGGCTCACGGGTTTCTCCGTTTCTCATTTGCGCATCCCCGGCTACGCGCAACCCTGGGAAGCGGATTCTATCGGTAAGCCCGACCGGATTGTCTCGCCCCTCGCCATCATGATGGAGGGTCCGATCGGTGGCGCGAGCTTCAACAATGAGTTCGGTCGCCCCAATATTCTGGGGTATTTCCGCACTTTTGAGCAGAAAATCGGCCAGAAGATCTACGGTTATCATAAACCTATCATGTTGGCTGGAGGGCTCGGAAATGTACGCCCAGAACTGGTCGAGAAATCTCCTTTCGCGCCGGGCGCTCAGCTTGTGGTGATGGGCGGACCGGCGATGCTCATCGGTTTGGGCGGTGGCGCTGCGTCATCCATGGATTCCGGAGCCAGCTCAGAAGATTTGGATTTCGCTTCCGTGCAGCGGGAAAATCCGGAAATGGAGCGGCGCTGTCAGGAGGTGATCGACCGCTGCAATGCGCTCGGAACCGAGAGCCCGATTGTTTTCATTCATGACGTAGGGGCGGGAGGACTTTCTAATGCCTTGCCCGAGCTCGTGCATGATGGGGGCTGTGGGGGCGACTTCCGTCTTCAGGCTATCCCCAGTTCCGAACCGTCGCTCTCTCCGATGGAGCTGTGGTGCAACGAGGCCCAGGAGCGCTACGTACTGGCGATAGCGCCCGAGCGTCTGGCTCAGTTCGAAGAAATTTGTCGCCGCGAGCGCTGTCCCTTTGCGGTGGTCGGTGAGGCAAAGGAGGGGGATCATCTGCGCCTGTCCGACGAGACGAACGAACTCTTACCCATCGATTTGCCTTTGAGCGTGCTTCTCGGAAAGCCCCCCAAGATGACTCGGGATGTCATCTGCGTGAAAGAAGTCGGCCGCCCGCTCTCCGTAGAATCCCTGAGCCTCGAGGAAGCCGTGCGTCGAGTGCTTTCCTTTCCAGCGGTCGCCGACAAGTCCTTCTTGATTACGATCGGGGATCGAACGGTGACCGGTCTGATCCACCGGGATCAAATGGTCGGACCTTTTCAAGTCCCTGTGGCGGACGCTGCGGTCACTCTTTCCGGGTACACGGGCTATGGGGGAGAGGCGATGGCCATCGGCGAAAGAACGCCCCTCGCTGTGCTCGAGGCGGCTGCTTCCGCTCGTATGGCCGTCGGGGAAGCCCTCACGAACTTGGCGAGTGTGCCGATAGAGAGCCTTTCACGGGTCAAGTTGTCCGCCAACTGGATGGCTGCCGCCGGAGCCGAGGGGCAGGACGCGGAGCTTTACGCGGCCGTTCATGCTGTAGGGATGGAGCTGTGTCCACAGCTGGGCCTCACCATTCCCGTGGGCAAGGACTCCATGTCCATGCGCACGGTGTGGGAGGGCGGAGAAAAGAGCGTCACGGGTCCGGTTTCTCTCATCGTTTCGGCCTTCGCGCGCGTGAAGGACGTACGTGGGAGTTTGACTCCGGAGCTGAAGCCTGCGCCCGGATCCCGACTCGTGCTCGTCGATCTGGGCCGCGGGAAGAACCGCATGGGTCTTTCGGTGTTTGCGCAGATCTCAGGACAAGTGGGGGAGAAGGTCCCGGACGTCGACAGCGCCGAAGATCTGAAAGCCCTCTTCTCGGCCGTGCAAAGGCTGCATGCGGAGGGTCTGGTGCTTTCGTACCACGACAGGTCGGACGGGGGACTGTTTTGTACCGTGGCAGAGATGTGTTTCGCGGCTCGCCGCGGCGTAACGATGGATCTTTCCCGCATCCCTTCGGTGAGCGGAGCAGATTCTTCTATCCAGCAGCTCTTTTCCGAAGAACTGGGCGTGGTCCTTCAGATCGCCGAGGAGCACCTGGATCCGGTGCTCAGTGCTCTCAAGGACGCGGGTCTTGGCCGCGCTACTTCGGTCTTCGGCACGCTGAGAGCGGACAGAACCTTGGTCGTAGAAAAGGGCGGACGAAACGTCTTTTCAAAATCAGTGACGGAACTTCGGCGCATTTGGTCTGAGCCTAGCTTTCAGATGCAGAAACTGCGTGACAATCCTCAGGCGGCGCAACAGGAATTCGATCTCCTGCTCGACGAAGAAGATCCAGGCATCCAGCCTTTCGTTCCCTTTGATCTTGAAGAGAACGTGGCGCGAGCAATCATCGAAGCCCAAAGCGAGAGACCACGGGTCGCTATCTTGCGCGAGCAAGGGGTGAACGGTCAAATCGAGATGGCGCGAGCGTTCGTGGCCGCCGGATTTCAAGCGCACGACGTCCACATGAGCGATCTGATGGAAGGTCGAGTCAGCCTCGATGGCTACAGCGGTCTCGCGGCGTGCGGTGGATTTTCCTACGGTGACGTGCTGGGGGCTGGGCTCGGGTGGGCGAAGTCGATTCTCTTTCACGAAAAGGCTCGGAGTGAGCTGGCTGCTTTCTTTGCTCGAACATCCACGTTCACTCTGGGTGTTTGCAACGGTTGCCAAGCCTTTTCCGCTCTCCGGGATTTGATCCCAGGAGGCGCTCATTTCCCAAAATTCGTGCGCAACGAAAGTGAGCAGTTCGAGGCGCGTTTGAGTCAGGTAGAGATCGTGGAAAGTCCAAGTATTTTCTTCAAGGGGATGGCCGGCGCGCGCATTCCGGTTGCGGTGGCTCACGGAGAAGGACGAGCGCAGTTTGATTCCTCCGCGGATCGGTCGAATGTGCTCGTCGCCGCTCGCTTCGTGAACGGGCGTGGCGAGAGAGCGCGCACGTATCCTCAGAACCCCAACGGTTCCCCCGATGGCATGACGGCCGTCACTTCGGCGGACGGCCGGGTGACCCTGATGATGCCTCATCCGGAACGGGTTTTCCGCGTGGTCCAGCACTCGTATGCTCCAGAAGAGTGGGAGGAGCGCGGCCCGTGGCTTCGGATGTTCGAAAACGCGCGCCTGTTCGTGGGTTGAGCACACGGACGTGCTCTAAGAACTCAGCGGAATTCTTGAGCGACGAGGTTCTTCAGTTCGTCCTTTTCCTTGTCGTCGCGCGAGCGAGAAGGGGAAAGGGCGCGACCGGCTCTCGACGAGGGGGGCATGCTGATCAAGAGCGACTCTAGTTCGTCGAGATCCATGTTCGAGTCGAGACCCATCAAGGCGGGCGAAGAATCCTTTTTGAGAAAGCGGCCCAACATTGTGGAGAGGAAGCTCCCCGGCTCTTCCCATTCGAAATGCCCTGCCGCGACTTCTGCGGGTTGAGCCTTCACGAGCTGAGCGAGACGCCTGTTGCCCCGCATGAGGCGAAGCGCCTCGGTGAGCGCGGTACGCTGAGTGACTTCGAGCTCGCCCGGGGCTCGGTTGAGTTTGGTTGCGCTGAGTTCGGCGAACAGCGCCACAGCAATCGCAAGCTCACTCACACTCACTTTCGTGACGCTGGCGATCTGTGGGCCTCCACAGCTTTTGGCGTAAATGTAGCTACCTTGGAGCATGAGCACGCCAAATCCAAGAGCCACTGCGACCAGATCGGCGGTGACATCCACGGGAGGTTCGAGCAGTTCGCCCTCGCGCTGAGTTTCGACGAGGAAGACGAAAGACAAGGAGCGTGCGAGGTTCGTTGTGAGGGCGACCGGATGACGGAGCTCGATGCTGGGGACTTGCAGTAACCAGGATTCCCCTTCATCGATCAGACGAGCCAGGCCGCTCGTGTGGAGTTGAGGGATGCCACAAGCACCGCTCTTGCAGCTTGCGTCTTGTGCGTCCACGGTTCCTGGCACAACGACCGTTGCGCGGATCGGGATGTCGGCGAGGCCGGCATACTCCTGCATGCGAGCGCAGAGAATCTCGACAGAGAGCTGGTCTCCTTCAAAAGGATCAGGAAAGAAGTCTGCGTTTGGTAACACCAGCGGACGGGTGCCGAGTTCAGAGCCGTAGCGCTGAAGAATGCGCGCGTAGCGTTGGATGACGGCTCGTGCGACCTGAGGGGGAGGCAGCTCCATGAGCCCCTATCCTGTCAGAGGTTCTACCATTTCGCCAGAAATCCGTCCCATGGGCCGGAAAAGTTCAATAAGAACGGAACAGGCTAAATGAGGCCGCGGCGCTTGCGCTCCATTTCGGCGAGCCGGGTGATGACGCCCCGCGCCACGATCTCCAGCACCCGTTTCGTGAGGGCGACGCGCTCGGATTGCTGGCCGCCGAAAGTGAGTTCGCTTTTGGCTGTCTGTCCTCCGGGGAGGGTGCCGCGAGCGACGCAAGCGATGCGGAGGGCTCCGTCTGCGAGGGTGAACTTGAGCGTCGTGACTTCGAAGCGATACTCGATGCGATTGTCGCGCCCCGCGCCCCAGTCGGCATGAGACACTTCGCGTTTGAGGTGCCGTTTGAGGTGTTCCTCGAACTCCCGGGCTCCGACCACATCCTTCGGAAAAATCAGTCGATCGAGCACGACGACCGGGTGCCCCTCCGCCGACTTTTCGGACAGTGCGGTTGGCGCAGCCTGGGCGACCGGCGCACTCATGGCGCCGAGCG
>CAYMQT010000196.1:0-3957 GCA_964392575.1 uncultured Polyangiaceae bacterium | reverse complement strand
CAGCGGCATGCTTCGCTTCGGCATCGCCGCCAGCTTGCTCTCGCTCGGCGCCATGAGTGCGCCGAGCGAGAGCAAGAGCAGGGAGTATGAGTAGGGAAAGACCCGGGCCACAGCGGGAAAATAGAGTCCCCTTCGGACAGGGCCAAGTTCCGTGCGCCTGTGGTAGGTTTTGAGAAATGGGGAGCGAGAAGCCGGACGTAGATGTGATCGTCATAGGGGGCGGCGTGAACGGAACCGGGGTTGCTCGCGACTGTGCTCTGCGTGGCCTTTCTGTCGCCCTCTTTGAGAAAAATGATCTTGGCTTCGGGGCCAGTGGAAATTCGAGTGGCATGATCCATGGGGGGCCCCGCTATCTCACGAAGAACCCTCAGGTGACCTACACTTCGTGCCTCGATTCAGGGCACATTCAAGAAGTAGCGCCCCACCTTCTGTTTCGCGTCCCTTTCTTGGTTCCGGTGTTTGGCCACGGCGTGAAGGCTGAGCTCGAACTTTCCACGTACGACGGCTTCTTTGAAGTCTATGACAAGTACCAGCATTTGAAGCACGGCAAGAAGCATCTGCGTTTCAACGCGGAAGAGACCGCCACCCTCGAACCCAGCTTGGTGCCTGCTCGCGGCTCTGTGACTTTCGACGAGTGGGGGCTCGATGGAGTGCGGCTCTGCGTTGCAAACCTGGTCGACGCGGTGGAGCGCGGAGGGAAGGCCTTCGTGCACGCAGAGGTGACCGGTATCGTGCGCGGGGAAGGAGGCTCTGCGCGCGGAGTTCTTTACCGGGACACCCAGAGTCAGCGCACCGGGAAACTCACGTCTCGGGTCGTGGTGAATGCGACCGGGGCATGGGCACCGATCACCGCGGCTCTTCTTGAGCTTCCGAAGACAGCGGCGCGGCTTCGTCCGGGCAAGGGGGTGCATGTTTTCTTGGATCGGCGCCTCTCCAATTTTGCGGTGGTGACCAAGGCCAAAGACGGGCGCCAAGTGTTCCTTCTTCCGTGGCAAAACATGAGCGTGCTCGGCACGACGGATGACGATTTTTACGGTGATCTCGAGGACGTCGTGGCCACCACCGAGGAGGTCCGGTACCTGACCGAAGCGATTGCTCAAGTGTTGCCCGCGGTGGCCCACGCTCGGGCCATAGGGACTTGGGGTGGAGTCAGGCCGACTCTCTATGAGTGGGGTCCGCACGAAGACGCCCTCAGCCGAGAGCACGAGATCGTCGACCATCGGGGCGACGGCATCCCTGATTTATTCAGCATGCTCGGCGGGAAGCTCGCCAGCTACCGCCTCTTTGCTGAGGAAATGACCGATTTGTTGGCGACGCGCTTGGGGGCGACATCCTTGTGCCAAACGCATGTGCGCGCCCTGCCCGGGGGGGAAAAGCGCGCAGGAGATGAGTTTGTCAGCGCGCTTTCTGAAGAACATGGTCTGAGCCTTCTCTGTGCAAAGCGACTCGTCTATCGGCACGGCGCGCGAGCGGAGCGCGTCCTTGCGTGCACGCGGGATGAGCCGACAAAGCTGCGCGAAGTCTGCGTCTGTGAGCCTGTGACCGCGGCGGAAGTGGAATTTGTCGTCAAAAACGAGTGGGCGACGAGCGTGGAGGATATCTCTCGAAGGACGCGCCTCGGTCTCGGATCCTGCGGAGGAATGAGGTGCGCGCTTGAGTGCGGACGAATCCTCGCAGAAACGACCGGCGCAAGCCCAGAGCAAGGGAGAGATTCCGCTTCTGCGTTTCTCACACGCAGTCTTGCGCGCAGGCTGCCTGCCCTGGGCCCGGAGCAAGCGCGTCAAGAAGCCCTCGCTCTTTCCCATCTGCATGCCGAGGCGGGCTTGGTTGCTGCCGGAGGGAAGCGCTCATGAGCTCAGCGAGAGTTGTGATTGTGGGAGGTGGCTTTGCCGGTGCTTCTGCCGCCGACGTGCTCTGTGCTCACGGGATCCTCGTCACTCTGATCACGGGCGCGCCGGGCGCGTCGGCGATGACCTCTGGTGCTTTCGATGTGCAGTCGTGGACCGATCACGACGGTCCCGGATCTCTTCAGGGGGAAGAAGGAGAGTGGGCTGAGGATTTCCTGAAGCGGCTCTTGCTCCTCCCGCAGAGAGACACGAAAGGAGGCAAGGAGTGGGTCGCGACGGGAGCGGGCGTCATCCGCCCCACGACCCGGGCCGGGGCTCTGATCCTGGGTCTCGGACCTTTTTCTGGCCGTCGGATCGGGGTTGCGCGTTTTTTGGGGCCCGGTTTCTCTTCTCAGCATCTCGAACGGGAGTACCGGGATAGCCCCTTTGCGCGAGAAACCGGGACGCAATTTTGTGTGGTCGATTTGCCCTCGGTGTTCTCTGCATCGGATCATGATCTTCCGGCCGGAGCCACGAGCCATTTACTCGAATCCGAAGAGGCGTGCGCCCGCCTGGCTCAGGGGCTGAGCTTCGTCGAGCGATGCGATCCAGAGCTTTCGGCGGTCCTTCTCCCCCCTTGCTTCGGCGCGCGCTTTTCCTTCCCCGCTGAGTTTCCTCTGCCTGTGGGTGAGATCTTGAGCGGTCCTGAGGGTGCTTTTGGAGAGCGAGTGAGCGTGGCCCTCTCTTCCTTCTTGGAAGAGTCACCAGGAAAGGTCGTTCAAGGGAACGTCTCGTCCGTGGACCGACGAGGAGCGGACATCGAAATCACGACCTCGCTTGTCTCGGAGGACGGGAGCGGTCATTTTTCCGAGCGACATCTCACGGATGCTTTGATCCTTGCCCCCGGGGGTTTGATCGGAGGAGGCATTCGGATCCACCCTCCCTCGAGTCGACGCCCTGGTTTTTTTGGCCTTTTTCCTTCCGTTTCCCCCCCGCCGGTCGACGGTTCTCGAGACGGATTCGATGCCGCCCGAAAAGGTCCTGGATTTCTACAGGGGAGAGGTAAAAGGGCCTTTTCGGTTCTGCCCGAAGGAGTTCATGTGGCAGGCGAGGCGAGCAGTCACGCCGAGGATCCCGTCACGACGGTGATCGGATCCGTACTTTCAGGACGCCGGGCCGCTCTTCGCGTGCTCGAGGATTTGAAGATCCGCGTCCGCTCCTGAGCGGCGTCCGCTTCTGAGCGGCGTCCGCGCCTCGACTCACTGAAGGACGGGCAAGGAAGCGTGGCTTGCCTTCAGCGAGAATTCAGGGAGCTGATCGAAGTTGAGGTAGCGGTAGAGATCAGGCGCCATCGTGTCGAGCTTTTCCGCGTACTGCATGTATTCGTCTCTCGTGGGCAGCTTGCCAAGAATCGACACGACCGCCGCCATCTCCGCGCTGGAGAGATAGACGTTGGCTCCTTTGCCGAGGCGGTTGGGGAAGTTGCGCGTCGAAGTAGAAACGACGGTACTTTCCGGGGCTACCCGTGCTTGATTGCCCATGCAAAGGGAGCAACCCGGCATCTCTGTGCGCGCGCCCGCCTGAGCAAACATGCTATAATACCCCTCTTCCATCAGCTGCCGCTCGTCCATCTTGGTCGGAGGTGCGACCCAAAGGCGGGTCGGCACCACGTCGCCGTACTCTTTGAGCAAAGTAGCTGCCGCCCGGAAGTGTCCGATGTTGGTCATGCACGAGCCGATGAATACTTCGTCGATCTTGGCTCCGGAGCAGCGGTTCCTTGATTTCGTTCATATCGATCTCGATCACCGTATGGTATTCGGCGTCGGTGTCGGCTTCGAGCAAGACAGGATCTTTGATCCAAGCTTCCATCTTCTGAGCGCGCCGCTCCAAAGTCCGCACGTCTCCGTAGCCCTCCGCGATCATCCAGCGCAGCATGGTGATGTTGGAATTCAGGTATTCGATGATGGGCTCTTTGTTGAGCTTGATCGTACAGCCGGCGGCCGAGCGCTCGGCCGTAGCGTCACTCAGCTCAAACGCCTGCTCCACCTTCAAATCAGGCAACCCTTCAATCTCCAAGATACGCCCGGAAAAGACGTTCTTTTTGCCCTTTTTGGCCACGGTCAAGTGCCCC
>CAYMQT010000195.1:0-8473 GCA_964392575.1 uncultured Polyangiaceae bacterium | reverse complement strand
GGCTACGAGAAGAGCGAGGGGCAGCACGAAGCGAGAAAGAATCGAGGAAGTCATGCGGCCTGCTAGTCTGATTGAGCAAGAGGGTGAGCGCAATGGTCCGTTGAAGCCCTGTCTGTCGTTGACGCTGATCATCGTACGAGATAGGCATCGAGCCATGGAAGTACCCGAAGTTTATCGTGGGCGTTTGATTGACCACCTGCAGCTCGTCGTCTCCGACTTAGAGCGGAGCAAGGACTTCTATCGCGCGGTCCTCGAAGCCCTGGGGATCTCGATTGGCGGCGAAGGTCCAGGGTTCTTCTGGGCTGATGAACTCTTTGTCTCGAGCGCAGACAGCCCCGCCGCCGCCGGAAAGCTCACCGGTCCTACACACCTCGCGTTTCAGGCCAAGGACCACGACACCATCGAGCGTTTTTACGAAGCCGGTCTTGCGGCCGGAGGCACCGACAATGGCGCGCCCGGACCCCGTCCTTACCATCCCGGCTACTTCGCCGCCTTCCTGCTCGATCCCGACGGCAATAACATCGAAGCCGTCCACCACGGCCCCGCCCAGCGCTCGGCTGCCGCCATCAAGATCACGTTCTGAGCCGGGGCTTCGGCCGTCCCGGCTCGGAGCGAGCGCTCGTTTTCGGCTGCTCCGGCCCATCGGCCGATTTGTCTGGACCGATGGCTCAAAGGGCCCCATAACGACAAGTGAGGGAGCGCTTCCCCGAAGCGCCAAGTGGGCGCAGCGGTGGCGCCTGCTCTTCATGCCGAACCGGGTGGACGATGAGAAAGTGGATCAGTCAGGGGAGCATTCTGTTGTTACTCAGTTGCGCAACCGTGGAGATGCCTGAAGACGGGGAGGATGACGACGAGCAATGGATGAATGACGGCTCGGGCGGAGACATGATGATGGCCACCGGTGGAGGATTCGTCGTCATTGGCAATGGTGGCACCATCGTCATTGGTTCAGGTGGTGAAGACAACATGGTCACGGGCGGCACGAGTTCTGGCGGCGGACTTGTGGGAGACGACACAGGAGGTTCGACTTCCGCGGGCGGAGCAGCCACAGGAGGCGCAACTGCATCAGGTGGAGCATCGAGCGGCGGTAGCACGTCGAGCGGCGGCAGCTCGTCGAGCGGCGGTAGCACATCGAGCGGTGGGACTACGGGTACTCCGGGTAGCCCTGCGCAATGTCTGCTCAATTGGCAGTCGACTTCAGAAGCCGCGACTTGCAGCAGTGCGCCGAACCCAGCTGGTGTGCAAGGATGCATGAACGCGCTGAATTGTTGGCAAACAAATGATTGCAGTCCCTCCCAATGCAGCGGTGGACCGGACGACACATGTGGGCAGAACAAGGTGGCGAACTACACCCAAGGGTCTGGCCAAGCGATTGCGATCTTCAACGCACTTTGCAATTAACGCGGTGCAATTAACGCGGTGCAATTAACGCGGTGCAATTAACGCTGTGTAATTAGTAACGCTGTGCAATTAACGCTGTGCAATGAGCGCGGTGCAATTAGTAAAGCGCTTTTGCAATTGATAAAAGCGTCGAAAGACGAGGGACTCACGTGTAAAACCGACAGGACGTGGTAGGGTTGTCTGTAGCCAATCTCAGGGAGTAGTGGAGTAGTCTATGTTCCGGTTTGTAGTCATGGTCTCGATGGGCGTCGCTCTTTTCTCCGCTGTTGGCTGTGGAGACGACGATGATGACAAAAAGAACGCCTCGGGCGATGGAGATCGCGGCGATGGAGACATCTCTCTCGGCGATGGCGATGGCGACTCGAATCCGGGGGATGGCGACGGAGGCATCGACGGATGTTCTCCGTTTTCAGCCGAGGGCTGCACCGGCATCACCTATGAAGGTGAGAACATTCCCCTCGATATTTATGTCATGTTCGATCTTTCCTGCTCCATGAGTTGCACGGTGGATCAGTCTGGGTGCTGCAGGAACAGCAACGACGCAGCGCCTGAAAGCGAGTGGCGCATTGCGCCTGTGCGCGAGGCTATGCGCATCTTTTTGGAAGATCCGCAAAGTGCGGGTATCGGCGTGGGCTTGGGTTTCTTTGGCGACCACAATGTGAACGAGCCCAATGATCCGCAAGTGTGCAACGTGGCCGCGCACACGGATGCCGAAGTAGAAATCGCCAGGCTGCCCGATGCGGCAGCAACACTCGTTGCCACCCTCAATGCGAGTGAGCCTCAAGGCGGAACACCAACCCATCTGGCCATCGAAGGCGCCTGTGACTACTCCAATGAGTGGAAGCAGCAGAATCCCGCCCATAAAGTGGTCATCTTGCTCGTCACCGACGGCATCCCCGAGCACTCCTGTAGCGCCAATATCGGGCGTGCCGTGGACGCCGCCGAAAGTTGTTACGCCGACGGGACCGGTCGCGAGATTTATGTGCTGGGTGTAGTGGCGAACAACAACCATTCTTTGGATCAGCTCAACGGGATCGCCGAAGCCGGCGGCACGGAACAAGCCTATCTGACGGATGCCGATGATGTGGCAGGTTCGGTGCTTCAGGCCCTGAACGCCATTCGAGCGGACGCAGTCATCCCCTGTACCCTCAACATCCCTGAGCCCGCGGTCGGCACCATTGACTACGAGGAGGTGAACGTCGGAATCTGTGATGCTGCCGGCGATACCCTCCACACCTACTTCGTCGCGGATCCCGCGAACTGTGACAACGGCGCCTGGTACTATGACCAGGTGGGCGACGAACAAGTCGTGCAACTTTGCGACCAGACGTGTAACACCGTAGGAGTTTCTGGAGCGGCGCTCACCCTGTCCGTGGGATGCGCAACAGTAGTCGTGCCCGTGCGATGAACGCACGCTGCTAGGGAAAGAGTAAGTCCGACATCGTGAGCGCGTCCTTTGCAGGTCGAGGGACTATTTATAGTTTATAAAGTATGAAAAGCTGAATCTTTTCAAGCACTTGTCAGTCCGCTCGTCCGTTTTATCAAGCGCTCGTCCGTTCTTTCAAGTCAGTGAGGCCAACTCCTCTTCCACCAGCTCCCATTCGGCGATGGCGTCCTTCAATTGACCTTCGAGGGTCGATTCTCGCGACTGGATCTTTTTGAGCTCATCAGCCGGGGTCTGGGTGAAGAACTCCGGATGCGCGTACTTCTGGTGAATTTCTGCCTTCTCACTTTCCAGCTTGTCGATTTGTGAAAGCAGTACGTCGCGCTTTTTGGGCAAAGCCTTCAGGCGATTGGCTACGCGCTTTCTCTCTTCGTAGCTCAGCTCCGGGGCCTCCTGCTTTTTCTCAGAAGCGTGTTTGGTCCCGCGCTGCTCCGTTTTGGCTTTGAGGGACACCTTCTCCTGATCCAGGTGATCGGCGCCGTCCCGCTCCAGGTATTCATCGTAGGTGCCTTTGAAATCTTGGAGTCCGTCGGCTTTGAGCTCGATGATCCTGTCGGCAATTCGAGAGACGAACCAGCGATCATGGGACACGAAGATGAGCGTTCCTTCGTAAGAGCGCAGCGCCTCGCAGAGGGCTTCGATGGCTTCCAGATCGAGGTGGTTCGTGGGTTCGTCGAGAAGGAGGATGTTGGGGTGTCCGACGCTGATCCAGGCGAAGATCACGCGGGCAGCTTCGCCTCCGCTCAGAGCGGTGACCTTCTTTTCTACCTCGTCCCGCGTAAAAAGCATGCGACCGAGCTGTCCGCGCACGTAGCTCGTGGTCTGTTCCGGTACCTTGTTCCACACGAAATCCAAGGGCGTGAGCTTCGGATCGTTCAAGAGATCGTGGTGATCCTGAGCGAAGTAACCTTGCTTTGCGTGAATCCCCCACTCAAAAGAGCCAGAATCTGCCGCCAAAGATCCGCTCAGGATCTTCAGGAGAGTCGATTTCCCGATACCGTTCGCGCCGATGACGGCGATGTGCTCACCGCGGCGGACCGAGAAGTTCACGTCGCTGAGCACGACTTTTTCCCCGTAGCTCTTGCTGATCCCTTCTACGGACAGGACGTCTTTACCCGTGGGACGCTCTTGGGTGAAGTGAAACAAAGGAGCGCGTCTCGACGTGCGCGGAACTTCAACGACTTCTATTTTCTCGATCTGCTTCACCCGGCTTTGCGCTTGACGTGCCTTGGTGGCCTTGGCGCGAAAGCGTTCGACGAAGGCTTTCTTCTCGGCAATGACGCGCTCGGATTTTTCTGCGGCCGCTTCCCGCTGCTGATGGGCCAGTTCTTTTTGCGCGCAGAACGACTCGTAGTTGCCCGGGTAGTCGGTGATGGTTTTGTAGTCGACGTCCAGGATCCGCGTCGTGATCGCGTCCAAGAAGCGTCGATCGTGCGAAATGACGACAGCGCACCCCGAAAACGAAAGTAAGAACTGTTCGAGCCACTTGATCGAAAGAATGTCCAAGTGATTCGTGGGTTCGTCCAAAAGGAGCGCGTCGGGGCGACCCACGAGCACCTGAGCCAGTAGTACGCGGAGTTTGAATCCGCCCGAGAGCGCAGAGAGAGGACCGTCGAGCTGAGCTTCAGGGATCCCAAGTCCCACGAGGATTTCCCGCGCCCGCGCTTCCAGGGTGTAGCCTTCCTGGTGTGCGATGATCTCATTGAGCAGAGAGATGCGTTCAGCGTCGGGCTCTGCCTCGTGCGCAAGGCGATCCACCTCTTGTAGCGCGTCGAAAACTTGTCGGTCGCCACGCATGGCGACGTCCACGACTTTTTCCTTGTCGCTGGAAAATTGATCCTGACGCAGCACGCCGAGACGGAGGTGTTTGCCGAAGGTGATTTCTCCGCTGTCGGAGCCCTCGTCCCCGATCAGAATCTTCAAGAAAGTAGACTTTCCGGAGCCGTTCGCCCCGACGAGCCCGTAGCGCTGTCCGGGGTTGAGCTGTAGCGTGACCCCCTCGAAGAGAACTTGGGGCCCAAACTGCTTCCCCAGATCGCTGATGTTGATCACGGGCCTTCAGTTAGCCGCTTGCCTGAGGGATTCAAGCCCTAGATGCTTGAATCGTCGGGGGTCGAGCGAGGGGGATGGAGGTTTAGATGGATTTGTTGGGCAAGTGGTGTTTGGTGACAGGAGGGGCTTCTGGGATCGGTCGAGCGACCGCCGAGGCCCTACTAGCGGAGGGTGCGCGACTGATCCTTTGCGACATCGATCGGGCGCGCATGGATGAGGTCGGTCGAGCTCTGGGGAGCGGAGGGGCAGAGGTGCTCACCTACGGTCTCGACGTGGCGAAAGAGGACGAGGTCGCCGCGTTTGCAAGCTGGGTGATGGAGGAGGTGGGCGTTCCGGATGTCGTGGTGAACAACGCGGGGATCCTCGTGGTCGGCGGGTACGCGGAGACGAGTCTTGCGCAGTATCGTCGGGTGATCGACGTGAACCTTCTAGGTACCGTAGCGGTGACCAAGCAGTTTGCACCGCGTATGGCCGAAAGAGGATCAGGCGCTATCGTGAACGTGGCCTCTGCTTCAGGTCGCGTGGGCTTTTCAGAACTCTGCGCCTACAGCACGAGTAAGTTTGGAGTCGTAGGTTTCAGCCAGGCGCTCCGCGCTGAACTTTCGGAATCCGGGGTGAGCGTGACGGTGGTGTGCCCCGGGTTCGTCAAGACCGAGATAGCCCGGCATTCAGGGCTTCGCGAAGAAGAGATCCAGGCTGTCGCGCGGGTCCTCGAGGAGCGGGGAATGACGCCGGACAAGGTTGCAGAGGTCATTGTTCGCGCGGCGCGCAGCGGGAGCCCGCTCTTTTCCGTGGGGGGAGATGCGAGGGCCATGGAATGGCTAGGACGCCTTTTGCCTGCTCAAGCCAGCAGTCTCGTGCGGCGCTACATAAAGAGAAAATCGAGCACTTGAGTCATGATACGCCTTCCCTGTGGGCCGTAGTCCCCGTGATGTCCGCCGGGCAAGAGGAAGAAGCGAGCGTTGATGTTTCGTTCTTTGAGCAAGAGCACTCCTTCTTGCATGTGGCTCGTGTCTTCGTGTTCTCCTCCCAAAACGGCCACGGCCCTGACGCCCGTGAAGCGTTCCGTTTCCGGCAGGGAAGGGGTGCCGCCAAGCACGAGCCGCGGGTATTTCCGTGGCGAACGTCCCGCTAATTTTTCCGCCCGATTGGCGCCTTGGGAATAACCGATCAGCGTGACGGCTTCCGTATCGAGGACGCCGCCGCGTTGCTCCTTCACGATGGCGAGCGCGCGGTCGATCCTCTCCTGGATGAGCTCGACCTCCGTGGGCCATTTGTAGCCCGGCCGGTCCGGGCACTTCTCCGTCGCGCGAACGACGATCAGCGTGCCGCGTTCGAGAGCAAGGTCGAGCCACGGATCGGCTCCTTGAGGGTTGCCGCACATCCCGTGGAGATAGACGAGGGCTTCACGCTTTTCTGCCTGAGCGTGAACCACGCGCAGAGGACGATCTCCGTCGACGGGGATCTCAAGGGGCGTGTGCAGGGGGAGATCCGAGGGCAGGGTCTCTAGCCTGGGCTCGCTGACGGCCTCTTTCGGGGCAGAGTCGTTCAGGGAATGAGGGGGCAGGGATCCGGCGGGCGTATCCGGCCCCATGGTGTCAGCGGGGAGGGCGAGGGAAGGACGGTGAGGGCGCGTCTGTGGTTCGCACGCCCAGAGCGGAAAGAGAGCAACCGAGAGCTGGAGGGTGAGGGAGGGACGGAAGGCCACAGATCAAATCGAGGGCTGAGAAAGGGTGACACCGGTTGCGATGAGGCGCACCTCACGGGCGCTGCCCGTTTCGTCTTTGTGAGGAAAATGAGCGCCTTCTGACTCGTAGTGATCCACGGCCTGTTTCTCTACCCGGGTGACTTCCACTCGGCCCTCGACGACTGCGTTCATGCCGGCGGAGTCTGTCGGTACGAAGAATCCGTAGTCCTTGAAGGTGACGCGGCATCCTTGTGCGGCCTTGTCTGGGCCGGTGGAAAGTTCCATCCAGCACCCTTTGCGAGAGCAGGCGCGCCGGACATGCCCGGACACGGTGACCGCTTTTTCGTGATACTGGGCGGGTTCAGTCAAGAGGTCGGCGAGGCTCACTTGCGGGCTTTTGCCCAAAGGTGCGCCGTAGTGTTTCGCCTTCTCACTCTGCTGTGTCGTCGTCTCAGTGGCGCGGTGATCGCAAGTGCCGTTCTTCAGGCCCTCACACCCGCTGTCGACGACCTCTTTGCCCGCGCCTTCGAGCTGTACCGAGCCTTCGGACTGCAGCGAGTTTTCAGCGTCGACGCGAGATCTGGACCGACAAGCGGTGACCGAGAGGACGAGGGCGAAAACGAACAGGCGCAGCGGCACGGGGATGTTTTCGGACGAAGTCAGCCTTGGGTCAATCGTTCGCTTGCGCCCTCAACAGGGCGGCCTTGCGATCCAACTTGAGGAGGGCCGTTTTCGGCAGTTCGGAGCACAGGATCCATGCCTTGGGGATCATGTACTTGGGCAGGATTTTCCCCGCCTGATCAGCCAGCACCTGCTGCCAGTCGGCTTTTTCCGCGAGCTTCTGATCGCAAACGATCAGTGCGATCAATTTCTGACCCCACTTGGGGTCAGCCGCTCCGACGACGCAACACTCAAGCACTCCTTCTATGCCGCAGAGGACCCCCTCCACGCGGAGGGGATGGATGTTTTCCCCTCCGCTGATGATCATGTCGTCGCTGCGCCCTTCGATGAACAATCGCCCTTCGGTGTCGAAGTGTCCGTGATCGAAAGTGGGGAGCCAATCGTCTCGATCGAGCGGCGCCTCCCTCAAGTACCCGCGCATCCGCGAGGGCCCCCGTACTTCGAGGGCCCCCGACGCAAGGACTCGAACTTCCACCTCGGAGAGGGGACGTCCGACATCCTGGTCCGGTGCGGAAGGACTGATCTTTTGTGGATCACCGAGCGCGGCAGCGCTGAGAGTAGTAGAGCTGAGAGCTGAGAAATCGAGAGGGCTCTGGGTCGCGATCTGGGATCCCATCTCCGTGGATCCGTACGTGCAAAGGATCGGCCATCCCTGATGGCGAGCTCGGAGTCGCAAGGATGGAGCAGCGGGCGCGCCGCCGACGAGCACCCCGCGCACGCTTTGGGGCGGTCCGGCTCCTGCATCGAGCATACGCGCGAGCTGCGTGGGGACGAGGGAGAGGAGCGTCGGACGGAGGGCCTGGAGCATCTGAGGAGGTGTGTCGTCCTTCATCGACGGATCGGAAAAGACGACCGTACTTCTCACGATGAGAGACCGAAGAAGCACGGAGAGGCCCCCGACGTGCGCGAAGGTCAGATTGAGCAGCCAGCGATCGGAAGGAGAGAGCGGGAGGTTTCGAGCGCTCGCCTTGGCCGCGGCGATGAGGGAATCCCGGGTGTGCACGACCACCTTGGGACGCCCGCTGGTCCCCGACGTGTAGAGAAGGATCCGATCCGTTTCATAGAGGGAGGGCTCTTCTTCGGGGTCGAGCGGGAGGAGCTGTCCGTCTCGGACAAGGAGCGTTGCTCCGCACTTCCTTGCTTCCTCTCTCTGTAGTTCGCCGGGCCACGCAGGATGAAGCAAAAGGAGAGGAGTCTTCGACTCCAGG
>CAYMQT010000194.1:6222-8630 GCA_964392575.1 uncultured Polyangiaceae bacterium | reverse complement strand
CAGTGGCGCGGGCCCGAAGGGCATTTTTATGTTCTGTCTCCCGCGGCAAAGTCGTGGAGAGGATCGTGAGCGCGGGTTGCCTCCAAAGCCACTCGGCGGCACTTTTGCCTTCGCTGGGCAGGGCCTCCACAGCGTCCAGCAGGTGCGCGCCTTGTCTGACCACTTCCGCGTCCAAAGGAACTCGTGCCGCGGAATCTCGGAAGGCAGGTGAGACCTCTTGGCGACAGAAAACCGGACGACCATTGTGATCCGTCAGTCGCGTGAGCAAACGGAGAAGGGCCGTGCTCACATCAGGTGCCATATTGCCCCAGAGGCCCGAATGAACGTCGCTCTTGAGCGCCTCGCAAGTGACGTCCACTTCGTAGAGACCACGCAAGGAAGTGGTGAGGCCGGGGAGAGACGTGCTCGGGTTCTCGCAGTCGGTGAGGACCATGACGCTGGCATCGAAGTCACCCGGAAACACGTCCATGTAACGTTCCAAATGAGGTGAGCCTATTTCCTCCTCCCCTTCGATGACCAACTTGAGGTGCAGCGGAGTGTCTCCCGTTTCTTTCAGCCACGCGGAAATCGCCGCCACATGAGAAACCCAACCTCCCATGTCATCCGCCGCCCCGCGTCCAAACAGCCGCTCCCCGTCGAGACCGATCTTACGCGTGGCCACATGCGGAGGAGTCTCCCAGTCCTCGCCTTTGACCGGCTGAAGGTCGAGGTGACCGTAGATCAAGAGCGTGGGCGCTTCCGGACGCTCGCAACGTCTCTCGGCCGCCACCAGAGGAAGCGCTCCCGGAATCGACCTCACCGTAGCTGTGAACCCGAGGCCCGTGAGGCGTTCAGCTACGAGCCTAGCCAAACGTCGAACATCCTCTGCATGCTCGGGCTCGCAGCTGATGGCCGGAATCGTCAGGTACTCTCCGAGCTCACGCACGGTGTTTTCAAAGCAGTCGCGCGCAGAGAGAGCGACCCTTTCGGCTACGCCATCCTCTCTCATCTTCCTATTCCTTCGGTGTTCAAACCTAAACCCGCTTCTATTCTGCCTTCTTTATCGTGCTTGGCTGCGGCAAGCCAAGCGACGGTCCAAAGGATCCACACGAGATTCGCCGCCGCCAAATGCGCGACCTGCATCCAGCCAGGCGCCGATAGACTGATGTTGACCAAACCCAAAAGCATCTGAAAAACAACGCTCAGCATCACCCAGCGCGCGAACCGGACAGGGAGGGGCAAAGCTTCGTCCTCGTGAGATCTCCCATCATAGTTCTTCGTTCGCTCGGAGAGCCTTCCTGCGCCAAAAAGGAGAACCACAGCCCCAGCCGTCGCCAAGAGCGGATGCACTCCCCGCAGCTGCTCCAAAAAATGAGTCCCCTCGCCCACGGCCGCAACCGTACCGGCAGCGACCGGATACAAAGTGTCCCCAAGAGCCGTGACCGCCCCGGCCGCAGAGACGACGAGCAGGCTCAGCGCCCCTAGGGTTCCCCACCCCTGAGCGCCCGAAAGCCGCACCCGGACACAATTTTTTTCACCGGTCTTGAGGCACGCGAGGAGCGCGACCTCAGAAAAAACGAGGGCAAAGGTATTGATGAGGTGAACGCCCATGATCGCCGCCCGTCCGACAGAGCTGTTGTTTCCGACCAGCTCAAGCAACACCAGTCCCGCCCCCACGAGCGCCTCCACGATCAGAAAGGCGCACACCCAGAGGGCAGCTCGGCGTGCCGGGTGAGGCGCCGACAGGCACCGGAAGGTGAGCCAGGTCAGAGCGAAGACAAGCAGCATGCTGAGGCCTGACGTGAGCCGATGGGTGAGCTCGATGGCGGTTTCGATGCTCTGCGGAAGGTGCGCGATCTCCCCGTGACAAGTCGGCCAATGCTGTCCACAACCGGCGCCACTACCCGTGATGCGTACGACAGCGCCAAACAAGATGACGAAAAGAGTATAGGCGAGGGCGAAGCTCCAACCCCGAACAAGGCCGCTCGTTTGCCTGTCTGGGCGTTTCATTCGGCGGGCAGGTCGTCGAGAGTGAACGCTTCGTCTTCTCCCGAAGGAGTGGCCTCCTCTCGCTCATCATCGTGAATAGCCCTGGAAGGCGCTTCTCTTTTTGCCGGACGCATCGCGTCCGAGGGCGCAGGACGAGGATCCTCGACTAGGGGGGTAGGCACCTGCGCAAGAGCACCGTCCGCTGAAGATGACTCCACACCGGAAGTGGAGTCTTCTGCTTGTGCTCCGGAAAGCAAGCTACTCGCGACGAAAGCTCCTGCGGCGAGGGCGGACGCTCCGGCTACCGCCCAAATCGCGAGAGCGAAGAGTTTCTTTCGGCGGTGTGCCGCGCGTCTCCGTCGCACTTCTGCGCGCAAGTCATCGAGGCGACGCCCCTTGAGTACCTCCGTGGCCTCGAGAGCCTGCTTGCCCGGTCGACG
>CAYMQT010000194.1:0-6212 GCA_964392575.1 uncultured Polyangiaceae bacterium | reverse complement strand
TGAGACTCTGGGTCCACGACGATGGACGGAAACTCAGATCGCTGAGGGGTAGCGTAGGCAAAACCTTCAACGACTGTTTGTCCAGCGACGGTGACGCCTTCAATCCCGTCATCATCTTTGTTCAGTGACCAGACCATGAAATGTGTAAGAGCCCGGAGATCCTCGGCTCGGGAGAGCTCGGACATGCCGCCAGGCCGGTATAGCGCCACCACGGCCGAGGAGCCACCTTCGGTTTCGAGCTGATTCCGTGGTAGGTTTCGAGGATGGACGCCGGGCCCCGGAAGCAAGGAGACGCCGACCTGCTCACGGCGCCCTCCGTGCATCGGGAGGGTGATCTCTCTGCGCTCATGGAGCTGACTCAGTCTCTGGCGAGTCGCGACGACATCTTCGACATCTTGTTCTCGGTCGTGAGCCGCCTTGCGGACTTGCTCGACATCGATCGAGGCAGCATCGTGCTGCGAGAGGCTGGCGGAGACGAAGGCATCATCGTCGCTACGAGCGATGATGCGGCCATGCGCAATCACCGCATCGTGCTGGACAAGTACCCTGAGCTTCGCCGCACTTTCGACACAGCGCAGCTTCTCGTGATCCGAGACGTGACGGAAAGTTCACTCATGACAGAAGTGCTGGCCGCAGAGGGCGGCTTCGCCTTCTCATCGATGGCCCTCATCCCCATCATCGGGCACGAAGAAACCCTGGCGGCCCTCTGTCTGAAGAGCCGCGCGCAGACGGACTTCTCCGAATATGATCTCATGCACGCCCAGGCTGTCGCTAATGCCACGGCCATCGCCCTCAACAACGCACGCACTCTAGGAGCGCTCCGAGACGAAACCCGCGCTCTTTTTTCCGCGCACCGCCGCGACAAGAAGCGCCTGGAAGAACTCTCGCGCTACCTCGATCTCTTTGAAAGCGCCCGCGACGCGATGGTCGTCACGGATCGGGCCGGTGAAATCCTGTTCGCCAACCCGATGGCCGCCCAGCTCACACACCGTCCTGCCCATGGCCTTTTGGGCACAAGTGTCCAATCCCTGTTTTCAGACGAGGACGCCGCGGGGATCCAGGAAATTCTAGCCGGATGGAAGCGCGGCGCCTTCCCCGGCGGAGTCGACTTGGTCGTGCGACCCCCAGCGCCCCGCACCATTGTCAGCGTGAATTTCTCCTGCGTCCTCGGAGAAGGGGAAACCGTCCTCGCCACCATGCGAGACGTGACTTCGGAGCGCGGGTTGGCGCGGGAACTCGCACAAACGAAGGACTTTCTGGAGCGGGTGATCGAAAGCTCCGTCGACGGAATCGTGAGCGCGGATCTGCGCGGGAACGTCCTCGTGTTCAACCGCGCAGCAGAAGCGCTCTTCGGCTACAGCAAGCTGGAAGTGTTCTCTGGCGTCACCGTGGACAAGCTCTACCCGGAGGGCGTGGCGCGAGACATCATGCGCCGCATTCGGAGAAAGGAGCACGGCGGCGCTGGAGTTCTTGAGGACTATCGCGTGGAGATGCTGACTCATCAGGGGGAGCGCGTACCCGTCAAGCTATCTGCGAGCTTGGTTCTCGATGGAGACCGCCCGGTGGGCACCGTGGGTATTTTCACGGACATCCGTACTCAGCTGGCGATGGAGGCTCAGCTTTCCGAAGCGCAAGAACAGCTCGCCGATCGCCGCCGCAACGACGCCATCGCAGAGGTTGCCGGCGCCGCTGCGCATGAGCTCAATCAGCCGCTCACGAGTGTGATGGGGTATACGGAATATCTCAGACGTGGCGTCAAAGACGATCCTGCCCTTTCTCATGCGGTGGATGTCATCACGGCTGAAACTCAGCGCATGGCCGACATCGTGCGAAAAGTGGGAAGGATCACCCGCTATGAAACCAAGCCCTATGTGGGAGCGGCCAACATCATCGACCTCGATCGCAGCAGCACTCCCGAAGGATAATCGTACGTCCAGCCTCGCCGTCCGCTTCAGCTGTCGCTCTTTTTCCGTCGAATCAGCTTCGTCGAATCAGCGCTGAGCCATCGGTGCCGGCACGATCTCGAGGGTGATCTTCTTTCCCCCCCGCAGGACGCCCAGGTTCACCTTTTCGCCGACAGAGGAAAGACTCGCGTTCCAGCGAAATTCCGACGGAGTCCTGACCTGGTGCTCGCCGACAGAAACGACGACATCTCCCGCCTGAAGGCCCGCGGCCTCTGCCGGAGACCGGGGCACTACCTTGGCAATGAACGCACCGTTTCTATCGGGAAGCCGGAACCGCTCCAGATCCTCAAAAGCAACATCGTCCACAAAAACCCCAAAAGCTGCGCGGTCGATTTTCCCGTAAGCGAGGAGGCGCGGCAAAAGTCGCTTCACCATGTTGATGGGAATAGCGAAGCCAATATTGTTGGCGGCTGCATTGATGGCCGTGTTGATTCCGATCACGCTTCCGCTGAGATCGAGGAGCGGACCGCCTGAGTTGCCAGGGTTGATGCTCGCGTCCGTCTGCAAAAAACTATAGTAAGCCTCGGGATTTCCCAGATCCACTTGTTGACCCGTGCGTTCCTTGGCCGAAATAATCCCCGCCGACACCGTGTGCTCGAGACCATAGGGATTACCGATAGCCACTGCCCAGTCCCCCACAGAAACCTTGTCCGAATCCCCCAGCGGCAAAGCCGTTAGCCCTGAGCGCGCCACCTGAAGAACGGCAAGATCCGTGAGTGGATCGGCACCGACAAGCTGCGCAATCAGCGCGGTCCCGTCATTGAACTCCACCGAAATCGCCTGAGCGCCCTTGATGACGTGGTAGTTCGTCAGGATTTTTCCTCCGGGATCGAAGACGAATCCCGAGCCACTGGCGTCCGTGAGGAGTCGACGAAAGCCTTGGCGCTGACTGCGAATCGTGCGCACGAAGACCACGGCGGGATCGGCCGTCTTGGCCAAATTCGCAAAGCTCATGGGAGCGCCCTGCCCGGAATGTCCTGCGTCGATCTGAGGGAGACGATTCAAAGTACTCTGATCATCGGCCTGGAAAGCGGGAGGCCTCTCTTTTGGTTCGGATTTTCGAGGCGCGGGCGGTCCTTGCGCGAGCTCCATCATGCGCTCGGTCAGATCACATCCGAGCAAAGCCCCTGCGAATAGGACTACCGAAACGCCTCTTTTCACTGGTTGGATCATGAACTTTGTCTCCAGAGCGGAGCTTCAAGCCGAGCGGAGCTTCAGGCCGAGCGGAGCTTCAAGCCGAGCGGAGCTTCAGGCCGAAAAGCACAAAAAAGCACTAGGTGACGCTTTTCGTCGCGATGTAGCGGGAACGCAAGTCATAGAGAAGCTGCTCGATGAGGCGCTCCTCTTCACCTGTCAGGTTCCCCTTCGTCTTCTCACAGAGAAGCGCGATCAAGTCGATCGTCTGACGCGCCAACTCCAGATGCTTCGGGCTTTTCTCGCCATTGAAATCAGGAGCTTCCCCCATGTGCACCAGGGCCGAGTGCCCCAAGGAAAGCACAAACGTAGAGAAGTCGACGGCGGGAAGTTCCTCGGCAGGTTCTTTCGCCGAATCACTGCCCTCAGAACTCATGTGCCGCTACTCGAAGAATCTTCACCCAGAGCACTCAGGCCGGGCTGTGGCAAATCGAGAGCTTCTGATTCTCCCTCCAGATCCGTAAGCGCGGAAAGACGAGCGGCGAGCTCCTCCTTCTGTACAAGGCCCTTCTGCACCATGCGCTCCTGAATGCGCACATCAAAACGAAAATCTTCATCAATGTTCATGGGGTCCTCCACGGTACTCGGACAAACGCCGAGCCCGAATTGTCGGGAGGGGGACCATAGTACCTGCGAGCCCGAGGGCTACACGACAAGCAAAACCGCGAAAATTCAGGCGCGTCCGCCCTACGCGCCACTCTTTTCGCGTCCCAAAGGACAAACCCGACCTCCCGCTCAGGAGGGAGCAGGCCGTCGCAAAAGACTCCGCGGACTCACGTCGGGAGCTGCGTCGGCCAAGTATTTCATGTCCTCGCTCATCATTTCTTCCGCAGCCACGATTTCTTCAGATGTTGCGGGACGCACCTCTAAAATCTCTAGAAAAAAAGCCACGTCCTGGTCCGCCAGCGGGTGATTGGTATCCAGGACCACCAAGTCATCGGTGACGTGGAGCACCTGAACGACGAGCAAGCCTCCCTGCTCATTTTCTACCTCGAAGCGATCTCCCTCCGTCACATCCGGAGGAAAATCCAGACGATCCACTTCAAGCACACGCGCGTTGTCACGTTTGCCGAAAGCCTGCGAGGACTTCAAGCGAACCTCTACCTTGTCGCCTTCCGTCTTTCCTTCGAGGCGCCTTTCGATCTCATGGAGCAATTGTCCAAATCCAAAGACAACGCCCAGAATCTCTGGCTCACTAGCGACTTCACCCTCTGCGTCAAAGACCGTGGAGCGTAGGGTCAGAAACGTTTCTGGCCCCACCTGGTACCCGTTCACTGGCACCCGTTCACGAGGGCGGATACTCCTCGTGCGCGGAAGGGGTACGCCGATGCACCAGGGCCAAGACGACCGTCAAGGCGATCTCTATCTCTTCTTCTGTCGGCGGCTCCTGGCGACACTGAATCCGACGTTGAACCGCGCCCAGCTCAGAGCCAAAGGTTCGAAGAACCCATCGTTCTTGTTCAGACGGCGAGGTCAGCACACACTCAGCAACCATACGGTGGAGGACAGCCAAATCGCCGCGCATCATCGGAGCGAGGCGACTGACGAGCGGGTGGGTGTAGTGAGCCATCCGGGGCAAAGCCTAGCATCTCGAACCAGGGCGTCACGAAGGAAGGCCAACTAGCGGTTGAACTTGTGAGGTTTGATGGGCACCCTCCCCGGGTGCTCCAGCTCCGTGCCTCGTCATGCAAGTTTTTAGCCGCTCTGGCCCCGCTCGGGCCCTTGACTTTGGCGATTCTGGTGATCGGCGGCTGCGGACAAACGAAGACAACCAAGGACACAAAAGACCCCGCGCCCAAGGCCCCCGAGGCCAAACAGCCCCCCGAACCCATCGTCCACGTGCCGGTGGGAGAATTCACCGCGGGGAGCAAACCAGGCGAGACGGGGCGAGACCCTTCTTTTGAAGTCTCCGAGCAACAGGTCGAGCTTGGACCGTTTCGGATCGATGTGCTTCCGTTTCCGGGAGAGCCAGGCGTCCCACGGAAAACAGGAGTGTCGGTCGCAGAGGCTCAAGCACTGTGCGCATCCCGACAGGGTCGCTTGTGCACAGAGCTTGAGTGGGAACGCGCCTGCCGAGGACCCGACAGCTCCCTGTATCCGTCGGGTTCTGAGCCGTGTCCCTCTGGAGAATCCATGTGCTTGAGCGGGTTTGACGTCGCGAACATGGGACTTCTCCCGGAATGGACCGCCAGTCACTTTGGTGCCGGATCCGAGAAAGCCGGCGAAGCAGTGACCCGAGGCGCACCCGCATCGAGTTCACCCAAATCGCGCCGCTGCGCGAGGCGCGCGCCCGCGAAAAAAAGCGAAGAGGTGGGGTTTCGCTGCTGTTACGGCGCGCCCAACGCAGCCCAGCTGAAAGAGCCCAGTTTGGGTCCTGCTTACCAGGAGAAAGTGCTCAAAAAGGCGGAACTCAGAGACCTGCTCCGGCAGGATCCACGGACCGAAAAGCTGGCTAACGAAGCCGACTTTTTTGCGCCCGTTGCTGCACGCAGCGTGCTCGACCGAGGCCCCGGAGACACGATGGGCTTCACCCTCACGACGGGAGCGCTCCTCTGGCAGCCCGCTCGCGGCACTCGCTTTCTCGTCATCGCCGGTCATTCCGGGAAAAAGACGGCCTTCGTTCTCGTGTACTTTCTGGCAGAGAAAGCAAAGTCTCTGGCTGCGTCTTTCATCATGGAGAACGAACCGGGGCCCATTGCGCTCGCCTATGCCGACTCTATCCGCCCCCGCCTGCATTTCAGCGGATGCTGGGGCTGTCCCGGTGAGTCGGGCAAGGTACTGTTCCGGCCTCCGGAAGAAGTCGTGATGATCCAACCCTAACGCCGCACCGCACAGCGCCACAGCGGTAGGACGCGGTCACTCGGAAGGGGGCGCCATCGGCATGCGGAGACGCAAGCTGCACTCCTCGTCGGCGCCCGGGAGTTCCAGGCATCCCCCCGCTAGCAGCGCGGAGCGACGAGCGACATAGAGTCCTAAACCCCGACTGTAACGGGCTGCCCGCGTCGCCTTGAGCTCCATTTGACCCTTGGCCGAGACGGCGCGTTCACGCAACCC
>CAYMQT010000193.1:0-8654 GCA_964392575.1 uncultured Polyangiaceae bacterium | reverse complement strand
CTGAATCACCACCGGCTCCCTGCAAAAGGAGCGGGCGCATGTATTTTCCGGTCATGAGAGACGTGACCGAGTAGGAGGTGTGGGGAGTCGGCGCGTAGGCGGCGTCGAAGACGACGCCTTCCTTGCCCATTTGGTCCAGGAACGGCGTCACAGGACGAAAATAGCCGTAAATACCCAGATGATCCGCTCGCAGGGCGTCGATGCTGATGAGCAAGATGTCACGATTGCGAAAGTCCGCGCCTCCTTTTGCCCTGACTGCTCCCAGAGGCGTGCGAGCGAGACTCCGATCGAGGGGCGGAGGAGGCGCCAAATACGAAGCGAGCCGCACACCCCAAGCGAGCGTGGGAGAACTCTCCGTCACCACATAACGAAGGTGATCGAATCCGGCGACCGAGCGGCTTGCGGGAACGAGGGCCACGCCACAAGACAAAAGGACCCCGAGGACGACCCCGTTCCACTTCTTCACGCCGAGGCTGGGCCACGAAAGCGCGAAGGAAAGCCCCGCGAGTCCCACAGACAGAAAGCTGAGGGCTCCATGGAAGGCCGGGTACAGGCGAACAAGAACAAAGGCGTTGAGCGCGGCCGCCCCGAGCGCTCCACCCAAGAAAAGCAGGGCGAGAGCCCCTGGGCCGAAGAAAGAAAAGCGCCCTCGGACGAGGAGAATCACGCGGAAGAAGGCAGCGACGAAGAGCGCACCCAGGGCGGAAACCAAAAGTGCGAAACCAAACCTCGTCGTGAAAGAGGCCAGATGCCTCCCCCCGCCCACGAAGTATCCGACTCCCAGTGCGAAGACGCCCCCGGAGATCAGAAGCGACTTCGGAACGTGCACAAGACCGGACGGCGCAGGACCGGACAGGACGCGACCGACCGCAGGGGCCAAGAGAGCAAAAGCTGCTCCCACCGGTGCACTGAGCAAGAGCCAGGACGGCAAAAGACCAAGCAGGCCACTTTGAAACTCCCAGACGCCGGAGAGTCTCACCTTACCAAAAACCGAGATCCCGATGAACTCGAAGAGTACCCAAAGCCAGGCCCCCCAAACCCCAAGGAGGGAGCCCGAAAAGGCAGAACTCAAGGGACGGGCCGCGGAGGTGCGCGCCGGACCCGTATCATCGCGGGGGTTGAGCATGCGTTTTCGCTAAGAAACGGCGGGCTAGATGTACTCTACGTCGCCGATTTCGTAATTGCGCACACCCGCCGGCAGCTTGACCGTGACCTCGTCGCCGACGGATTTTCCGATCATCGCGCGAGCGAGGGGAGCGGAGATGGAAAGGAGGCCCTTGTCGATGTCTGCTTCGTCGGCCCCGACGATTTGATACTTCACTTCCTCGTTCGTATCGAGGTTGGTCAGGGTGAGCGTTGCGCCAAACTTGACCGTGTCTCCGGACAGAGTCCGTGGATCGATGATCTCGGCCAGGGCGACCTTGGCCTCCAGATCCCGGATCTTCGCCTCGTTGATCCCCTGTCGTTCCTTGGCAGCGTGGTACTCGGCGTTTTCGCTGAGGTCCCCATGCTCGATGGCCGTACCAATGTCCTTGGAAATCTGGGGGCGGAGTTTTTTGAGGGCCGCGAGTTCTTGGTTGAGCTTTTCTGCCCCTTGGGGGGTCATGGGGAATTTTTCCATCAAATCCTCCGATCTACCTGCCCGGCGGGCAGCCAGTTCCACAAGCTAAGCGCGGGCTGAGTAGGAAAACCGCCGGACGTCGCTCTGGCTCCCGCAGAAGCTACCACCGAACGGCCCTCTTGCCTATGAGGGTCAAGAAGCCGACCAGAGGCCTTGTCCCGCCCTGAGAGGAAAGCTACAGGCTCGCCATGGTTTCGGCCGTTCCAGCCAGATTTTGCCTGCTGCTTCTGGCAGCGCTCGCCGCGACCGGTCCGCTCGGCTGTAGCAAGAACCGCGGACAGGCCCTGTCTGCGATTGAATACCAGCGTGAGGCCCAAGCCGCGTACGACAAGGCCCTGGAGACATTTCATGATCGCGACTGGGTCGGGGTGCCCATGCTCATGGAAGAGGTCAGAAACGAGTACGCCGGCACTCGCTTTGCCAGACTCGCTCAACTTCGCATCGCGGACGCTCAGTTTCATCAGGGGTCCTTTGCCGAGGCCATCACCACCTATCGTGAGTTCTTGCGGGAGTACCCCAATGATGAGGATGTGCCCTACGCTCGCTACAAGGTGGCCCTCTGCCAATTCGAGTCTCGGGGAGACACGAGTCTTGCGCCTCCTCTCGAGGAGAGAGATCTCGTCAACGTTCGAGACGCGGATCAGAGCATCAGCAGTTTTCTGAAGGACTACCCCGACTACAAAGAGCGTGAGCGCCTGCTTTACATGCAGAAGTGGGTCCGCGGCATGCTGGCCCGACACGAGCTCTACGTGGCGCGTTACTACCTCGACCGCGACAAGCTCGACGCCGCGATTGCGCGGACCGAATTTGCACTGGTCAACTACAAATCGACGGGACTCGAACCGGAGGCTCTGGTCCTCTTGGGCGAGACGCACATGAAGCGACGGGAGCCGGCCGAGGCTGCCGGAGCCTTCCAAATCGTCATCGATCGGTATCCGGAGTCGCCCTTCGCGGTCCCGGCACGGCGCTTCATGAAGCGACTTCAGGACACCGGACAGATGCCGAGCGCAGCGCGCCCTCCTCGTGTATCCTCCGAAGCGGAGTGATGCCGCTCAGGAACTTCATCCGCAACTTTAGGGACGTCCAGAAACCTTCCGGGCAGCGTGATCTCTCAGGTCAGCCGGGCACCGCGCCCCTTTTTCGAGACGGCCGCGCCCCGACGGTGCTTGCCCTCCACGGCTTCACCGGAACCCCGAATGAAGTCGCGATCTGTGTTGACGTGGCTTCCGAACTGGGGCTCAGGACGCGCGCCCCGCTCCTCCCTGGGCACGGCACGAATGCCGGAGACTTGGCAAAATATCGGTTCGAGGATTGGCTCGAAGCGGCTGCCGCCGTATTTGACGAAGAACGCGCGCGTGGTCCGGTGATTTTAGCAGGCCTCTCCCTCGGCTCTCTCCTTTCGACAGAGCTCGTTCTTCGGGCCCCAGGGGACGTTTCGGGCCTCGTGCTCATGGCCAACGCCTTCTCTCTCATGAGACCGCATCCGGATCTAGGCCTGGCGGTCGTCGAGCGCCTGGGCATTTCAGACTTTTTTCAGCCGAAATCAGGCCCTGATCTCGGAGATCCCGAAGCGAGGCGCACGCACCTCACCTACAACGCGCAACCCATGCACGCAGCCCTGTCCTTGAGGCGCGCCGGAAGGAGGCTCCGAGAAGAACTCTTTCGCGTGCATCGCCCGACCCTCATCCTGCACGGAGCCGAGGACAGGGTTTGCCCCGTAAAGAACGCTTGGAGCGTCGCGGCCGCTCTGGGCACCTCAGACGTGCGCACCGTGATTCTTCCCCGCTCTCATCACATCCTGACCCGCGACGTGGAGCGCGCAAAGGTAGCGATGGAGCTCAATCAGTTCTTCAGAAGAGTTTCTTGAAGCGCTCAAAGGCCTCGAGGGGTCCTTGTGGCAGCGCAGAGAAGGCCAGATCGAGGTGCTTTCCCTCTGTTCTGATCGATTTGACCCGCGCGATCTGCACGAGCAAAGCGACGAGCTTTTGCGCCTTTTCTGCGCTGAGTTTGGGGTGCTTCATCAGATCCAGGGTGAGCACATTCCCGCGCGCTTCGACCACGAGTGCCGGTCTTTCGGGCATGAACGACATCAGATCACCAGGTCGACTGAGATCCAAAGCTCCGGACTGAAGGAGCGCTGAGATCGGGGTCGTCACCGAAAGATCCGTCACGGAAAGCGAGATGTCCTCTATCCGGAGATCGACCAGCAGGGAGCCCGGACTCATGTCCACGCGATCGACAAAGATCGTGGCCTCTCCCTGAAGCGGGGTTTTCATCAGGGTGAAGCTTCCCCGCGCGAAAATCCCAGGAGCCCGCGCCTCGAGCTCGAAATCTGGCGGAACCTTTCGCCCACCGAGCTCCCGCAGGATCCAAAGGAGCGCCTGGACCGGCAGCCCCACTTTGAGTTGCGCGGCACTCTTGGCGGCTCGGAGAACTTCTTCCGGATGACGTTTGAGATAGCCCCCGAGGGCAAGGACAGCCTTTTGAGGCAGGGTTCCACGCGACATGCCCGTGCGCCTTTAGCTCAGTCGGCGAGACCTGCAAAGCGCTCTCGGGGGCCCGTCTGCTTGCCTGGGGCGCGACAGGCTGACAAAAGCCCCCCATGACACTCCACCGCTTCGGTCCCCTCCTTGCCACTGTCGTCGAACCAGGGGGCGAAGCGGCACCAGAACGCACCGTGGTGCTTCTTCATGGTTACGGAGCCCCGGGGACCGATCTCGTGGGTCTCGAGCGGGCCATCGAGACCGCGCGGCCCTGCAGGTTCGTCTATTTGATGGCCCCCCACCTGATCGACCCCCACGGGGGCCCCGACGGGGGTCGGGCCTGGTGGCACATCGACATGATGGCCCTTCAAGTGGCGCGGATGAGTGGACAGCATGACGAACTTGCCGCCCACGACCCAGACGGGAGAGCGGAGGCAGTCGTGCTCCTTACCGAAGCACTCGCTGCTCTTCGGCAGCAGCTCGCATGCGACTGGGACAGCATCGTGCTCGGCGGCTTCTCTCAGGGCGCCATGTTGAGTTGCGATTTCACTCTTCGCTCGGAAAAGGCCCCCGCCGCACTGATTCAACTTTCGGGCACGGTCCTCTGCGAATCCGAGTGGGTCCCTCTCATGGAGAAGCGCGCGGGACTCCCGGTCTTTCAAAGTCACTCACCGGGCGACATGGTCCTCCCCTTTGCTCTTGCTGAGCGACTGAGAGACCACATGAGCCGCGCGAAGATGAAAAACTCCTTCGTCTCCTTCCACGGCGGACACGGCATCGGACCGGAGGTCCTTTTGGAGCTCGGAAAATTCCTGAGCTGACCCGCCGCTCCTCTAGCACTGAGCGCGCGCTTCCATGGTCTTTTTGTACCTGCTCGATTCGAGCCGCACTCTGCGCTAGGTCTGGCGGTCCCCCGAAACCGTGACCACACGGGTGCATTTTCAGGAGCCGCGAAGCGTGAGTCAAAAAGCCGCCCCCTCAGATCCCGACCTTGTCTCCATTCCCTCCGAAGAGGAAGCATGCCTGGCCCGCGTACACGACAACCTCAAGAACCGGAAGCCGGACACCAAAAGACCCAAGCTCAACTACGACGAAGAGCTGATTTCTCTGCGCGATCAGATCTCTTCGGCCCGCACGGAGGACGTGCCGCCTCTGCTTGAACAGATGGAGCGCCTGCAAGCGCTCGCCGCTCGTCAATCGGAGACCAAAGAGCAGTACATCGACCCCCGCTCCCCTTATTTTGGGCGCATGGTACTCGAAGAAGAGGGGCGGAAACGAGAAGTCCTCATCGGAAGGAGCACCTATCTCGACACGAACAGCGGGATCCGCATCGTGGACTGGCGCGACGCGCCCGTGAGCCGACTTTATTATCGATATGCGGAAGGCGATGACTATGATGAGGTCTTCGGCGACCGCGAAGTTTGCGGCCAGGTGCTGACGAGACGCGGCGTCACCATCACGGACCGCGAAGTACGTCGAATTTCCTGCCCCCAGGGGCACTTTGCCCGAAGCCTGTCCCGGGGCTGGGTCCGTCTCGATGACATGTCTCTTCGCCTTTCTGGCGGTCAGGGCACGGCGTCTCGGGCAGAAATGCCGCGGGGAAAGCTGGGGGTCGGCGACGCGATCACCGAAAACGAAGACAAGCACCTGAAGGAGATCACCCCGCTCATCGATCAGCGTCAGTTCGAGCTGATCACGCGACCGGATTCGGGCCTCGTGGTGATTCAAGGCGGCGCGGGCAGCGGCAAGACGACCATCGGTCTGCATCGCCTGGCCTACCTCGCCTACCACGACCCCCGGCGCTTCCGTCCCGAGCGGATGCTGGTCGTGGTCTTCAACGAAGCGCTCGTGAGATACATCTCCTACGTCCTGCCTTCCCTTGGCCTCAAAGGCGTGTCGACCCGCACCTATCAGGACTGGGCCGCAAGGCTACGAGCGACGGCGCTTCCTCACCTCCCGCGCGTTTATTCGGACGATACCCCCGTGGCGGTGACCCGGGTCAAGAAGCATCCGACCATGCTCCGGCTGCTCGAAGAGCGAGCCGCTCACCTCGCCGAGAGCATCGCAAAAGAACTCAAAGAAATCGCCAAGAAAGACCCCAATCTCGAACCTGGTCTCACAACCTTCGAGCACTCGGAAATGCGGCCCGTCGCGCACCGCATTCACGCCCTTCGGGCCTTCATCCGGGACCACGAAGAGGCGATCCTTCTCGATGTACGCAGCGCTGCGGATCGCATCCTGTCGCGCGGTCTCGAACGTGCCATGGCCGTGGACCATGTGTGGGCGGAGCTCTTGACCGATCTGGCCCTGCTCAAAGAAGGGTTCGGGCGCCATGGAAGTGAGGGTCTTGCGGACGGGGACATCGAAAGGGCTCACGCTTGGTGCGTCAAGGCATGTAGCGCCGCCCTCTCCGAAGCAGAAGAAAACGAGGAGGGAGAAGGTCCACCCCTGGACGCGGACGACGAAACTCGAGCCGTCGACGGAGCCGATCTCGAAGAGCGGGCCACCCTGGATCGAGAAGACGACACGCTCTTGCTCCGCCTCCTTCAGCTCATGCGAGGCCCCCTGCGCAAGGGTCAAGGAGGGAAAGAAGCGCTCAGCTACGAGCATGTTCTGGTCGATGAAGCCCAGGATCTCAGCCCGGTCGAGCTGGCCGTCATCTTCGGCACGGTTTCGAAGGGGCAGAGCGTCACTCTGGCCGGAGACACGGCTCAGCGACTGCACATGGACAACGGGTTTTCAGACTGGAAAACCGTGATTTCACATCTTGGGCTCTCGCACGTCGAAGTCGAGCCCTTGAAACTCAGTTACCGCTCGACCGCAGAGATTTTGGAGCTGGCGGAGCACGTGCTCGGTCCGCTCGCTCCCGAGGATCCGCCTCAGGCGACCCGACATGGAGCGCCCGTCGAGATCTTCGTCCGCGGGGAGATGGGCGATTCGGTTGCTTTCCTCGCCGAGTGTCTACGCGACCTCTCTGTCGCGGAGCCCCGCGCCTCGGTCGCCGTGGTGGCGCGCTACCCCGAGCAAGCGGACTTATACTACGACGGCCTCAAGCGCGGGGACGTGCCTTATCTCAGACGGATCGCCGATCAAGACTTCCCCTTCAAGCCCGGCGTCGATGTGACCGACATTCGCCAAGTCAAAGGACTCGAATTCGACTATGTGATTCTCATCGAGGTCACCGAAAGCGCGTATCCGGTCGAGACCGACGCGCGGCATCTTCTGCACATCGGCGCGACCCGTGCGGCGCATCAACTCTGGATCATCGCGAGCGGAACGCCCAGCCGTCTCCTCCCGGAAAGCCTCCGAGACAGAGGTTATTGAACTCTCCGCGGCGCGTGGTTGACCAAGCCCCGAAGTGTGGGCGATAGCGGAGCATGCATTCTCCGAAGCCCCCTATGCTGCGCCGGACCGGGATAGCTTCTGCCCTGCTCGTGACCCTCTCGCTGTTGAGTTGCGCGAACACCTCACAAAAGCCGGCGCAAGAGCCCCCCGACCCCGATCTTTCGGAGGATGCCCTGCCCGAAGACTTGGCCGAAGGAAAGACCCCCGAGGAAGATGTCGTACAAAAGGCCGCACGGCCCTTCACCGGCTATCGCGCTCTCGACCGCCTGACCCTGACCGACGAAGAACTCATCACCTACCTCGCGTCCGCGGACGGCATCTGCATTGGCGAGCAGCACGGAACCGCCCTGGACCACTACGGGGAGCTGAGGCTCGTCTCGGGGCTCCTCGATCGCCGCTACATGCGCGGCTTCGAGCTGGGCGTCGCCCTGGAGATGGTGCGCTCTCAGGCCCAAGCGGCCCTGAATCGCTTTTCCGCAGACGAATCCACCCTCGACGAGTTCGCCGAGCTTGCGCAATTTCGCGAAGAATGGGGGGTTCCTCTTCAATATTACGCGCCGCAGCTCGAAGCGGCTCGGGACGGGAACGCTCCTTTGATCGGTCTTGGAGTCCCGCGAGCCCTCACCAGGAAGGTCTCAGAAGTGGGCCTTGTGGGCCTCACTCCAAAGGAAGCTCGGTTCGTTCCAGAGCTGGACCGCAGCCTCACTGAACACCGCGCCCTCTTTGACGCGCTCATGCAAGATCACCCAGGCCCCAAGTCAAACTCGGATCACTACTATGAAGCGCAACTGATCTGGGACGAGCAGATGGCCGAAACGAGTGCCGATTGGCTGAGCCAGCGCTTCCCGGGACGAAAGGTCCTCGTCCTTGCCGGAGTAGCGCACTGTCACCGCAGCGGCATTCCCGCGCGCTTCGAGAGGCGCACAGGACAGACCATGGTTTCAGTCCTTCCGGTGTCCGGAGGCAAGCCGACTCCCCTTGCCCAAAGCCCGGCGAACGCCGAGGAGCGCATCATCCAGGGCTACGATTTTCAGATGGTTTTCGACTAAAATGCATCTCATGACTAGCAAGGGCGTAGCCGCCGCCCACCCCATTGGGGTGAGGCGAGCGTCGGCGGAGCCAAATCCACAAGTCTGCTCGATGCCCAAGTCCTTTCTTGTCTGGAACACATCCCGCCACCCTTCGGGTTATGGGATGCGTTCTAG
>CAYMQT010000192.1:0-8660 GCA_964392575.1 uncultured Polyangiaceae bacterium | reverse complement strand
CTGCTTGAGATGAATACGCGCATCCAGGTCGAGCACCCGGTCACGGAAGAAGCTCATCGCATCCGGCGCGGCAACGAGCTTTTGCCCTTGAATCTGGTTTTACTTCAGTACCGTGTGGCACAAGGCCTAGCGCTCGATTTTGCTCAGCAAGACATCGTGCAGACGCATGTGGCGCGTGAGTTTCGCATCAATGCGGAATCCTACAAACCAGACGTGAAGGATCCTCGCGACGGCAAGATGGGTCTTTTCTTGCCCAACGCAGGCGTCTTCGATGAGATCTCGGTGCCGGAAGCGTCGGAGGTGCATGACGCGCTCGAAGAGATCGGTACGCGCGGCATTGTGGAACTCTTCGTGCGGTTCGATTGCGGGTTTGAGGTCGGTGACGATTTGGTCAACAAGGACCCTACCTTTGGCAAACTGATCGTCTCCGTCCTTCCCAGCGAAGCCGCTTTTGAACAGCGATTCGAGCTTTTACGGCTCGCATCCATCGAGGTCCTGCGGCGTGTAAAAATCGAGGGGCGACAGCTTCTGCCCAACGGCAAGATTTTAGAAGACCGTCCGCTCGAGACCAACGTCGCCGATCACATCCGTGTGCTTTCGACTGAAATGCTGCAAAAACACAGCCAAAGTACGGCGCCCGGACGTCACGTGAACTGGTTGATCGAGATGCTTCGAAAAGAGAGCGCATCTGCGTGAGGGCATGAACTCGTCCTTGGTAGCTTCCGCTGTTCGTCTTTTGGAGGCCGGGGAATTGATCGGTCTGCCCACCGAGACGGTGTACGGTTTGGCGGCGGACGCGGAAAACGCCGCGGCTGTGGCAAAGGTCTTTCGCGTCAAGGGCCGCCCCTTGGGGCACCCTTTGATCCTGCACCTGGGACAGGTCGATTGGCTTTCTCGTTACGCCGTCAAGGTGCCGCCTGAAGCGGTGCGGTTGGCTGAGCGGTATTGGCCCGGTCCGCTTTCCCTGATCCTCTTTCGCTCCGAGCACGTGATCGATGAGGTGACGGGCGGACGTGAGACGGTGGCGGTGCGCGTGCCCAGACACCCGATCGCCCAAAGCGTGTTGCTTGGGCTCGGCCGGGGGATTGCCGCGCCCTCCGCCAACCGATTTGGCGCCGTCAGTCCGACCCGGCGCGAGCATGTGGAGCGCGATCTGGGGTCGGACGTCGCACTTGTCCTGGAAGGGGGTGAGTGCGAAGTAGGGCTCGAGTCCACGATCATTGATCTGACTCGCGCGGAGCCGCGCCTCCTTCGTCCGGGTGGAGTCTCCAAGGAAGAGCTGGAAGAGGTGCTGGGCCGACCGGTCTTGTTCGATGACGGCAGCGGACCCGCGGCGCCCGGCACCCTTCCGTCGCACTACGCGCCGCGCGCTCGGGTGCATCTCGTAAAAGAAGCAGAGCTCAGGGCGGTCGCTCAGAACGGCGCTATGGCCGGAGAATCCGTGGGGGTCCTGTCGACAAGAGAGCGACCGAAGGATCTTACCCCGTCCGTGTTCTGGCAGAATACGGGTGGGGACACGCGCTCTACGGCTCATGAACTGTACGCGGCGCTCCGACGCTGCGACGACGCTGGCTGTACGGTGATCTATACTGTCTTGCCTGCTTTTGGTTCTGGCATGGGGCTCGCGGTGGCGGACCGCTTGACGCGCGCCGCGGCGGACTCAGGGGCCAAGTGAGCAGACCTATGCCGGGGGGAGGAGCGGAAGGGGACCCTTGGGCATGGCTCCGTCTTGGCTGGCGACCCAGGCGGCATAGCGATTGGCTTCTGAAAGGATCCGTGGAAGAGATCGGCCTTCCGAAAGCCCGATAGCTAGCGCCGCTACAAAGGAATCCCCTGCGCCGACGGGATCGCCTCCTTGCACGAGAATGCCTCTTTCGTTCACCGTGATCTGATGACCGAAAAGAGTGGCTCCGTTTGCGCCGCGGGTGACCGCCACGAGCCGTACGCTGAACTGATCGAGAAGGAATTCGACGGCGTCGCGCACGCGGAATTCGTCTTGTACCCAGATCACCTCCTCTTCGTTGAGTTTCACGACGTCTGCCATAGAAATCGCATCGAGGATGGTCTCTTGATCGAGGTAGGGAGGTCTCAGATTGAGGTCGAGGATCGAGAGCGGTCGTCGTGCACGCCTTCCGCCCAGGGGACCCGCAGAGCCTGAGGCGCAGAGCTCGCGGAGCAGTTGCTTGACTCTGCCTCGCATCATCGGAGTTCGCTGGACCAAGGTGCCGTAGCAAACGGCGTCTGCTTGCTGAGTGAGGGCGAGACCGTCTGGGCCGGGATCGACCCGGTCCCATGCTACGTGCTTTCCGATCTGAAATCGCGCCTCGGTGCCCTCGAAGGTCACATGGACGGTTCCGGTGGGCCTGTGAGGATCCAGAGAGATCTGTGAGGTCAAGACTCCACTTTGCGTGAGTTCTTTGAGGGCCAACCTGCCGAGGGTGTCTTTGCCGACGCGGCTGATCAGGTGAGCTTCAGCGCCGAGCCGCGCCGCATGATAGGCGACGTTGGCTCCTGAGCCGCCGAGCAGCTGCTTGTCGGGGAAGAGATCCCATAAAAGCTCCCCCACGGTGACGATGCGTACCTTGCGCGGATGAGCAACCGGGCCTAAGTCCCCGCTCAGGATGCTCGTCGATACCTTGGACATCGTTGCCATCATCTTGGGCATTTTTTTCACCATTCGGAAGCTCGACGCACAACACCGGACCCCAAAGGAGTTTCCGCACGTCGACCCAGAGGTGTTCACCGAATGGCAAGCGCAGGAGGTGGGGGTCTACGCGGCCGGGATGCTGGCCTGTTTCGGCAAGATTGTGATCGATCTGGCCTTCGGATTCTTTTATGTCCGCGGCCTTTCTGGGGATCCCTACCACGACCCCCTTGCACGCGCGGTGGGAATGACCGTGGATCTTTCCTGGCTGCTGGTGACCTTGGTGACGTTCTATCGGGCCACGCGCATGTCCAAGCGGCGGGCGGAACTCCGCATCGTCCTTGGCGGTTTCATCATGGACTCAGACGCGGAGCTTTCGAGCGAGCTCAAGGCGGCGTTGAGGACGCTGGAGGAAGGAGAAACCGACCGGGCACTCTATGAGCTCAAGCAGATCACCCTCGATGCGGACGATTCCCTGAAAGGAATAGCCCTTTATTTCATGGGAGAGGCCTACACCAGGAAGGGTGATCTTTCTGCTGCTCGGGACGCCTTTGTCGAAAGTTTGGAGGTCGATCCGTCGCTGCAACAGCCCCGTGACGCCCTGGCCAAGCTAGAGCGAGGTGCGACTGAGAGGACCCTGAAAGGAACTCCACCATGACAGGGAAGTCAGACCCCGGTGCTCTCGTAAGCCGAGTGTGACCACCGATACTGATGTTTTATGGATCCTGCTCTCGGGCCGCTTGAACGGCGCCCCTGACTCCCCCCGGCTGCATGCGGGCGTGGAGCTTTTTCCTCAGCTCAAACTGGGGCTTTCGGGTACATTCAAGGTGCCCGCGCCTCTAGCTTTGCGTCTTTTGGAGCGGGAGGGGTCGTATGGTCCGGGCGCTGGGCAAGACAGCGTTCGATGCCTTTCCTGAGAGCGTCGTCGGCCTCTTTCGGCAGTCGGGGTGTTCCCATCACACTGCTGAACAGACGGTCCCAGGTGACTCCTAATGCGTCGGTGCCGTTTTCGTTGAAGCTGAGCCAGATGAACATGGCTCGCCCCTTCACGTTCTCAAAAGGGACGCCCGCCCCCGCTCCTTGACGCCAACGCCGGGAGTCACTGGAACTATTGCGATTGTCTCCCAGTACCCAGAACTCGTTTTCTGCCACGCGGTAGGGTCCCTCGCGGGTGAGGGAATCTTCCTCATAGTGTTCGTAGAGGGTCAAGTAGGAGTGCTCGCCCAAAAATTCGAGGAAGAGTTCGCCCTGCTTGGGGTAGCCGGTGGCTTGATCGAAAGTATAAGTCCCGATGTTGCAATGGGGCACCTCCCATCCGTTGATGAGAGGGTGGCCTCCCCGCGTCTCTAAGACGTCCCCCGGCAGGGCAATGGCGCGTTTGATGTAGTTTTGGCGGGGGTTGTCTTTGTTCTCGTCGGGGTATTCAAACACGACGACGTCACCGCGAGCGGGGGGTAAGTCCCCGAACATCCTTGTGCCGGAGAAGGGAATGGTAGGCCCGTAGGTGAACTTGTTGACGAAGATATGGTCGCTGATCTGTAGCGTCGGGAGCATGGATCCGCTTGGGATTTTGAAGGCTTCTACGACGAAAGCGCGGAGGAGGAGGGCTACGCCCACAGCGATGATGATGGATTCCGTGTACTCGCGCACTTCGCCACGCTTCCAAGGTGCGAGGCGTTTTTCGACCGTCTCCGCTGCGTGGTCCAGGGAGGCTTGGAACTCCTCCACGTCGAAGGTGTCAGCGTCCATGGCCTGGGTCAGGCGATTCATCGCAGCGTCGACGGCCTCCCGATGCTCTAGGCTGACCTCTTCTTCGATTTCTGCCCGGTGCTTTTCTAGGGTTGCCCGGACTTCCTCCACGAGATGCCCGGCTTGTTCAAAATCCCGGCGACTTTGCTTCGGCAGTCCCGGCCGGCCTGCGATGCCGACACGGTCCCCAAAGGGAAGCGTGTAGCGAAAGCTGTAGATGATGGCTTCATAGAAGGTGAAGAAGATGATCAGTGAGGGGACCTTTTGCTCGGTGACAAAGGCGCTGATGGCACCGAGTACGCCTCTGGGGAGGCTGTAAGGATCGGCTGACAGCACTGAAATAGTGACGGCCGTGAGCCCCAGAGGAAGCAGGATGAACCACACGAGCACGAAGGCCCAGCGAGAAAACTTCTTATTCACAGCGAAAATCCAGACGGGTCAGGCAGACCGAAAGTGTGCCGGGGCGTCTAGCATCGGTTGCCCGGCAGCCAAAATGCAGCGTCCTCTGGCCGCTCGATGAGCATGGTGAGGGCGTTTTTTCCTTCTTCCTCAGGGACCGTAAGGTGGCTCAGGACTTTGGCGGGAGGCCGGTTTGAATCAAATAGTCCACGCGGGCCGGGAGAGCATCCTTTTGGGGTGCTGTGTCACCCCACGCCCCGGAGTGATCCAGAACCAAGTAGTAGTGGCCTTCGGGGAGTCGCACCTCGGCCCTCGTCGGGGCGCTCGAGGTGGCTTTGGCGACGAAACTCGGCACGATCGGGGCGCGCCTCGAACCCGGCGTCCGGAGATACGCATCGAGGATGGGCTGGGCTGAAGGGACCGAGACCACCGCGAAGTCAATGGCGTCGGTGCCTTCCATGTTGAGGGTCACGACCATGGATTCACCCGCTCCAACGTGGATATGCCCGATGTAGTCTTGCTGCTCGCTCGACAGCTCCGTCCGACCGTTGGCGGCCGTCAGGCGAGGGGATGACACCACTGTGAAGGGGCGAAAGGGCGTATCGCCTTGATCGACGAGCCCGAGAGCAAAGTCAGTATGCCCGTCGGCATCATAGCGGATGGCGGTGAACCCTCGTCCGAGTTGTGCGTCGATGATCGCCTGTCCCATCTTCCGCTCGTCCATCCCTGCGAGCTGAATGGCTGCCTGCGCAAGGGGGCGCTCGGTCATGAGGACTTCAAAATCGCTGGTGTCCACCTGAACCGGACGAAAATAGACGTACATCGCTTCCTTGTGCACGCGGAAATCAGGAGACAGCTCCAGCAGTCCTTGCGCGCGGAACCCGAGGCGCCCGGTGCCGGGGGTCCACGCGTATCCAGAGCCGCCAAATTGTACGACCACGGTGCGCTTCTCTACGGTGTCGATGCTTTTCGCCTGACACGTCTTTCCGAAGAAACGGCCCATCACCGGTTGACCGTCCTGAAGGCGTAGAGGCGCGCCGCGCTCGGTCAATTCACGGCAGAACTCCTTGAGTCCAAACTTGAGCATGTCGAATCTGAGCGACATGTTCTTGGGGTTGTTGACGACGCCCCGCCCGATGATACTGGCAGCGTTCTGTCCCGTCTGCGCGCTCACCTGACAACCGGACAGAGCGACAACGAGAGCGAAGAACGACGCAAAGGGGAAGGTGGCTCGGGCACGAGCAGGGGCTTGAACCGGGGGGCAGGTGCGGGAGCGAGGGGGGGTCATGACTCAGGCGACGCTATGAGAGGAGCCGAGAAGGAACAAGCGAGAGGGGCGAAAGTCCGGGTTTCATAGGGCTTGCTCGGCGGAAACAGGCAAGTAGGCTTCTCTTAGGTTCATGAGGATCACGGTTTTAGGTGCGGGTGCTTGGGGAACAGCCATCGCACAGGTTCTTTCTGAAAACGGCCATCAGACGTGTTTATGGACGTGGCTTTCAGAGCACGCGATTTCGATGAACGCGGCACGGGAAAATCTTGAATTCTTGCCAGGGGTTCCCTTGCATCCGACCATCGAGGTTTCAAGCGACCTCAAGAGCGCGCTCGACTCGGTTCAGCTGGTCGTTGTGGTCGTGCCCTCGCACGCGGTTCGTCAGACCATGGTGCAGGCTGCTCCTTTCCTGTCTTCTGAGACGCGCCTGATCTGCGCAACGAAGGGCATCGAACAGGGCACTCTCTCGCTCATGACGGAGGTGATTGCAGACGCTCTTGCCTCCGATGAAAAGTCTCGCCACGCGCTGCTTACGCGCATCGGAGTTCTCTCAGGACCGAGCTTTGCCAAGGAAGTCGCGCGAGGGGTTCCTACGAATTTGGTGGCGGCCTCCTTCGACGCCGACTTTGCCGTTGTCATTCAGGAAGGATTTTCCACCAAGATGCTCCGGGTCTACACCAGTGGCGATCCCGTAGGGGTCGAAATCGGCGGCGCACTCAAGAACGTCATCGCCATTGCAGCAGGTGCCTGCGACGGACTCGGGTTTGGTGACAACACGCGAGCGGCCCTGATGACTCGGGGCATCGCGGAGATGAGTCGTCTGGTCGTTGCGAAGGGGGGCAAAGTGCGCACGGCAGCGGGCCTGGCGGGCATTGGAGACTTGGTTCTCACCTGTACGGGCGAACTGTCGCGCAACCGCACCCTGGGGTACAAACTGGGCCAGGGAATGAGTTTGGCCGAGGCACTCAAGGGCAGTGACGGCGTGGCCGAGGGTTACCTCACGAGCAAGAGCGCGTTCGAGCTGGCTCAGAAGCTGGGGGTGGACTTACCTATCTGCGAGGCCGTTTATTCAGTACTTCATGATGGGAAAGCCACGGGCGAAGCCCTCAAGATCCTGCTCTCCCGGCCCCTGGGAGGAGAATGGGAGCCTTGAGACAGGGGACCGTTCGTCCTTGGCCTCAGGTTTGCTACGTTGACCTGGCTCCTCGCCCGCTGAGGACATGGTTGATTCCTACTTGAGCTTTTCATCATGGCAATACTTCGACATTTCCCCTCCAGCGGTTCGCCCACGGTGTTTGCTCTGCATAAACCCGTGATGACCATCGGGAGGGGACTCGGAAACGAAGTGCACGTCGCCGACGCGACCCTCCATAGCCATCACGCGCAGATCGTCTTCAACGGTCGGGACTTTCAGCTGGAGGAAGTCGACCGAGGAGCGCCCATTTCCATCAACGGAAAGAAAAAGCGCCGCAGTCGGCTCGTGAACGGTGACCGTCTCTGTCTCGGCGAGGCTCAGTTCACGTTTAGTATGTTCACGGATCCTCCGCTCGAAACGGCGAGCGGAAGTCAGCGCGACGCAGAAAACAGCGAAGTGGCCGGCTTCCGACGCCTGCATGAGTTCAGCGAGAAGCTGATGAGTTCGGAAGGTTTGGATCAACTTCTGGAGCGTCTTCTCGACACGGTTCTGGAGCTGACGGGGGCAGAACGAGGCCTTGTGCTGATGGTGGGGTCGACGGATGCCGAAACGGGGCAGCTTGAAGTCAAGACCAGTCGCAACGTGAATGCGCAGGCACTTCGCCTAGAGGAAGGGTCAGGGATCAGCGACAGCATCGTCAAACAGGTGATCGAGACCAAACGACCGGTGATCGTCAGCGATGCACTGACCGACACCGTATTTAGTCACTCGGAGAGTGTGATCGCGCTGAAGCTGTCGAGCGTCATGTGTGCGCCGCTGCTCAACCGCGGCGAGGCTATCGGGGCCTTGTACGTCGCCAACGACGAAATCAAGAGTCTCTTCGAGAGACGCCAGCTCGACGTTTTGACGGTGTTTGCGGGACAAGCGTCTCTGCTTTTGACGAATCAGATGCTCGTGACAGCCCTGCGGGCGGACAACTTGAAGCTAGAGAGTGAGCTGGGAGACAAGCGCTTTGGAGACATCATCGGCTCATGCGCTTCGATGCTGGAAGTGTTTCGAAAGCTCGCAAAAGTCGCCACGACGGACATCAGCGTCATGATTTCCGGGGAAACGGGGACGGGCAAGGAGCTGATCGCTCGCGAAATTCATCGGAGAAGTGAGCGCAAAGACGGGAACTTCGTCACCGTCAACTGTGGGGCGATCCCTGAAAACCTCATGGAGACCGAGATGTTTGGTCACGTGAAGGGCGCGTTCACCGGGGCCGTGGCGAGTCGCGGGGGCCGCTTTCAGCAGGCGCATGGCGGGACGCTTTTTCTCGATGAAATAGGTGAGCTGTCGCCACAACTTCAAGTGAAGCTGCTGCGGGCGCTTCAGGAGCGCATGGTGACGCGAGTGGGCGATAGCCGCCCAGAAAAGGTCGACATCCGGGTGGTCGCCGCCACCAATCGAAATCTGGAGGACAT
>CAYMQT010000191.1:0-8744 GCA_964392575.1 uncultured Polyangiaceae bacterium | reverse complement strand
GCGCGGACCCCATCCGGAAATCCGCCCTCCCAGAGCGGACGCACGGTCGACCAGCGGTGCAAGGAGCGCTGCCCACTGCTCGTCGCGCTCCGCTTCGGTGACCTCAGGATCGATCTCCGGACGCCACTCCACATGCACGAACACCCTAGTCATTCATCCATCCCCGGTGTCACAAATCAGAGCTCGTACAGTCATGAGAGACGGCTCTCCAACACCCGTCCGTGACTTCAGTATACCGTAGGGTTGGCAGATTTCTCATAGGGACAGCCAACCCCGGAGAATCTGCCCTGAAAGGCAGAAACGCGAGTCAACGACGAGTCAACGGTTGGCGATGTGAATCGCATGGCCGAGAGCTGCGGCCGAAGCTTCCATCAGAGCTTCACCCAAGGTGGGGTGGGGATGCACGGTCAATGCCATGTCTTCCGCGGTAGCCACCATCTCAAGCGCGAGAGCAGCCTCACTGATGAGATCACTCGCCGAAGGCCCGACGATGTGGATACCGAGAATCCGGCCCGAGGGCGTGTCACTGATGACTTTCACGAACCCGTCCGTCTCGGCGATGCTCATGGCGCGCCCCAGCACCGAGAAAGGAAATTTCCCGACTCTAAACTCGTACCCTTGCTCCTTCGCCTGTGCCTCCGTGAGCCCCACCGTCGCCACTTCAGGATGCGTGAAGATGATTCCAGGAATGGTCGTCCAGTCTTTGCCGGCTCGCTTTCCTCCGATCACCTCTGCGATGACTTCACCCTCCTTAGACGCTTTGTGGGCAAGCATCGGGGGTCCGCTCACGTCGCCGATGGCGTAGATGCCTTCAACGTTCGTTTGTCCCTGATCATTGGTGGAAACAAATCCTCGAGCGTCGATTTGCACGCCAAGTTCTTCGAGACCAATCCCCTTGGATCTGGGTTTCATGCCGACCGCCACCAATACCTGGTCAGCCTCAAGAATCTGCGGCTTCCCCTCCGTCGTCACCGTCACCCGAACGGTACCGTCCGCACCCTTTTCAAGGCTTTCTGCGCGAGTGTTCTTGAGCACCTCGCCGCCGTGCTTCTTGATGGCCCGTTCGACGACCTTGACGCAATCCGGATCAATCCCAGGCAAGAGTTGAGGAGTGAGTTCAACGACGGTCAGCTTGGAGCCAAAAGACTGATACACCATCCCCAGTTCTAGTCCGATCACACCGCCACCGATCACCACGAGACGATCTGGAACCTTCCGCAGGCTCACGGCTTCTCGCGCGCCGATGACAGACTTCCCGTCAAACTCGAACCCTGGGACCTGAATCGTCGCAGAGCCGGTTGCGATCACAATCGCCTTCGACGCTACGACCCGCTTCTTACCGCCGGCCTTGAGGGTCACCTCTACCGTATCCTTGGCGACGAGTTTGCCGCGCCCTTCAATGAGTTCGGCGCCGTTGGATTTCAAAAGCCCCCGCACTCCACCGGTCAGCTTCTTGACGATGCCGTCCTTCCAGTCCTGCATCTTGCCAGAATCCACGCTGACCTTTTCCACGATGATCCCGTGATTGCCGATGGTCTGCGCTTTTTCGTAAAAATGCGCGTTGGCGATGAGGGCCTTGGACGGAATGCAACCCCAGTTGAGGCACACCCCACCGTATTCTTCCTCTTCGATGCACACGGTCTTGACGCCGAGCTGAGCCAAACGGATCGCGCAAACGTAGCCGCCGGGGCCACCGCCCAGGACAATTGCTTCATACTGATCGGACATGACGGTGCGAATAGCGAACCCACCGACGACAGGCAAAGGGAAAGTGTGCGAAATCCAGGGGAAGCGACCGTTTCAGCCCGAACGCGCGGGGAAGCGCTCCAGCAACTGAAGTGCCTCCGACACCACACTCTGGTCAACGAGATCTTGCTTTCTGTCGAGCGCCACCAGCAACGGCCCGGCTTCCGCGCGTCCTGACTCCCCGAGACTCTTGGCCGCCATCGTGCGCTCCAAGTAGCGTCGTGAATGAAGGGAACGAACGAGCTTCTGCATGGCTCTCTCCTCAAAGAGGCGCGCGAGAGAGGCGAGGGCACCCCAACGAAATGGATCCAGAGAGTACCCTAGTAGACCAAAGGCACGGCGGCGCAGAGCAGAAGTCAGTTCCTGCATCTGGAGGCGGCCCGCGAGAAGCACGGCCGTCTGTTCATCGCGCGGCTCCCTGACCCTCATCTCGCGCCGCACCACTTTTGCGATCATCTCTCGGCTGGCAACGATCCCTCTCTCCCCAAGGACAAGCTCAGCGACTAAACGGACAAAAGGAGACTCATCACTCGTCGCTCGCGTAAGCGCGTCTACCGTTTCGACCGAGAGTGGTTCGTCCGACAGGATCACCTCATCCAAGAGTCGGACGGAAAGCTCACGAACATCGTGGTCTTCATCCTTGAGCATCAAAAGAACGTCGGGCCCTGCCGCTCTCCCGGACACTTGACACAAGGAGAGGAGGGCTTGGTAGCGGATGGCCGGCGCGGAAGCCTTGAGCAAGAGTTCGAGTCGGCCTTTGACTGCCTGGTCGTCAGGCGGTGAAATCTCGCCCAAACAAAGAACCGCCATCTGCCGCACCCCCAAGTCCACATCACTCAGCAGAGCCAGGACTCGCTCGCTCATGCCCCTATCACGCCCGGTGTCTTGCGCGAGATCGGCCAAGGAGAGAAGAGCTCGTTTTCTCACCTGAGAACTCGGATCCGAAAGCGCAACAAGGCACAACTCCGCGCGCCGAGGTGCTTCCGTCAGCGAGCGACCTCGTGGAAGATCCAAAAGGACGGAAAGTCGCACCGCCGGATCGTCATGACCCAGATCGCGTTCGCACGCGGCTAGATTGCGAGGAAGTGGCGGAACCCGAAACACGGAGGCTAAAGGTAGTCCAAATTACGGATCAGCCCCACCCGCACCGCCGGCCTCTACGTCCAAAGGAACACCGGTGCAAACCTGGTCTTTTCTTCCCTCCTCGATGGGTGGACGACTGATGGCGAGGACACAGGCCTTGGTCCCGTAGTCCTTCTCGTCGCGATCCTGGATCACGGTCGCGCCCCAACCATTTTCCTTCGAGAAATCAAAGCACGCGAATCCATCCCGACAGTCCTTGGACTCGTCACAGACGGCCATACAGAAGTTGCGACGGTAGGGTGAAGCGGGATCTGTGGTGTGACAAGCGCCGACGACGGACAGGGTGTTGTTGAACGAGACGCAGATGCTCTCTTTTTCAGGACAGCTTACGGGAGAGCAGTCTGCCTGAGTGCAGTAGCCATCAGGAATCGTCGTGTCACAGGTCCGGTCCCCCTGCTGAGAGCAGTCGAAATCGGTCAGGCACTCGTCTCCAATCTTCGGCTGGCAGCCGAAAATCATCAGAACGAGGGGAAGGAAGTTCCACGTTCGAAAAGCGGCCTGGTGCATCAGTGGACCGGAACCTAGTGCAGGATCCCGCCTGAATCGACGTCCTTCTGTGCAATCCCCGCGATTTTCTTCGGATCGGGGTCCTGAACCAGGGGAAAGTCAGTTCCTTGCCCGGGGGGCACAGGCACTCTACGCTTTCCAAAGTAGTGCACTTTCCTCTCCCTCTCCGGCTTGGGGCAACTTCCGCCCCCCTCATGGGTCGCGCTCCCCTCATGGGCCGCGCTCTCTTCATGGGTCGCGCTCTCCTCATGGGTCGCGCTCGTGCTTTTTCTCCGCTCCTGCTCGCCAGCCTGGGGCTCGGCTGTGCCGTGGAGACGAGCGCCTCCGATCAAGAAGATTTCGCCGAGACCACCCACGCCGTGGTGCGGGTGCGGAGCCTTTCGGATCCCTCAGGAACGATCCGCGCCGACGCTCTCGCCAGCTTTCTGGCCGTCCGAAGCGGGGGCGACGCCACAGAAATCGCCCGCATTGCCGGACTCGTGGATACCTTCCCAGGCCGAGGGGAATGCGATTTTGGACTGCGTCCCGGCTCTTCCGAGGATCTGGATGCAGTTTCGAGCGCGGCACTCTTGCAAGCGGATTCTGTCGAGCTCCTCAGCAGCGCAGGGGTCCATCAGCTCTCGCCTTATGCGTTTCCTACGGTGGCGGATCTCCTGCGCGGGGTGGTCTACATCAGCCCCGATCGCGCGGGTTTCGCCCTGCCCACGGATTCGAAGTACACCCTTGAAGGCCGTGGCGTAGAACTCCGCGACAACGAAGCGTTTGATGTCACCTCCATCCATGAAAGCCCGACGGTTCCGGCCGAAGTCTTCATCAATGGCATAGCGTTCTTTGCGCTGAGCGGCCTTTCCTCCACGAGCGTTCTCGACATCTCCTGGGCGCCGTCCACAGATCCGCGTGACACGGTGGTCGTGTTCGTTGAGCAAGACAGCACTCGACTGCGTTGTACCTTTTCGGACCACGAGGGTTTTGGGTCCGTTCCCCTTTCGCTCGAAGGCGAGGCGACACTGGGATCTCCGGATTCGTCTGCGCTCGTGTCGGTGCATCGCGTCCGTCAGAGCTCAAGTCGCCGAGAGGAAGGGAGCGCGGAGGTCTTGATGACCTTTGATTTCGCCATCGAGGCAGAAATTGACTTCCTCTCTCAGCCGTTAGAAACCGCAGCCGAGTAAGCTTCCTTCCTGAGCGTTCTGATGGAGGAAGGAAAGCCACATCATCGTGTGTACTGCATTCCAGGGATGTTCGGCTTCGGGCGTCTCGCCGGTTACGACTACTTCCAGCACGTAAAGACCGCTCTCAGCCCCCATTACTGGAACGCAGGGGCGGACGTCTCTTTCTTTGAAGTCCCCTGCCCGCCCACGTCGTCTCTGCGCGAACGCGCGCGCGTCTTACAGACGACGATCGCCCACACCTCGGGCGATGAGGGACCCATCCATCTTCTCGGGCATTCGACCGGGGGCCTCGATGCGCGTCTGGCGCTAGCGCCGACGGTCAACGTGGGAACCGCTTCTGATCTCAAGGTATGGCAGCCTCGCGTACGGAGTCTGATCACCCTCAACACTCCTCATTTCGGCACGCCCCTCGCCACCTACTTCGCCACGGTATCGGGAACGCGCATGCTCTACGTGATCTCCTTGTTGACCGCCGTATCGCTACAGCTCGGTGAGCCTTCCCTTGCCGTATTCTCTCGGATCCTCGCCGGGATCGGCAGCATCGACTCTCTCTTCGGCGGAGATCTCCGGCTTTTCAGCCGCGTGACCGGCGGGCTATTGCGGTTCGTGGACAAAGAAGGGCGCGGAGAGATCACCAGCTATCTCAGCAAGGTACAGACGGATCAAGGCGCCGTCATTCAAATCACCCCCGAGGCGATGGACCTCTTCAACGCGGCGGTCGAAAATGCGGAACAGGTCCGGTACGGATCCGTGGTCGCGCGGGCTCCCAGGCCAAGTTCACTCAAGGCAGCGAAAAGCATCCGCAGCGCCTACATGGCCTTCACCGCAGCCCTCTACACGACCCTGTTTCAGTTCACCGGTACCCGGCACGAGCGCTACGGATATGCGAACCCTTCGTCTCATCAGCTACGCCTTTTGACCGACGCGCTGGGAGTCGCCCCCACAGATGAAGACAGCGACGGCATCGTTCCCACTCTGAGCATGCTCTGGGGTGAGGTGATCTGGGCCGAAGAAGCCGATCACCTCGATACCCTAGGGCACTTTCATGACAACCAGCGACCACCCATCCACACGGACTGGCTCAACAGCGGCTCCGGCATCACAAGAGAGCGCTTCAGCCGCATGATGACTGCCATCGCCAGGTTTCAGCTCAAAGCGAGCGCTGTCTTGTGAGGGAGCAGCGCTCCCTCCGTCGTCGCAAATGAATTGCGACTCCTCCTCCCTACGTACCGCGTGCGCTCCGGGGCCTCCCACATGGTCGGCCGCGGTGCTGAGCGCGCCGCGGCACTCCTCGCCCTGCGGGCTCGCGTGCCTGGGGCTGTTCTAACTGCGAGGGGACCGCGTGCGGACTGGGAGGTGACTGCTGCACACCTCGCCCTTTGGGCTGGTGTGCCTTCGTGACTCCTCCTCCCTACGGTCCGCCGGAATGCTGGGGCTCCGGGGCCCCAGCAAAAAGAAAACAGCCGGCGCTCCTACATAGTCGGCGGCGGTTTTCCGCGCCGCGTCACTCCTCGCCCTGCGGGCTACATCATTTATAATTTATATGGCGTGAACTGAGGGTGCTCGCGACGGTTTTCGGACGTGCTCTTACGGGGAGGCTGGCTTGGATTTATTTTCAGGAGTCGGCTCCACTTTTGGCTGCGGTTTCGACTCCACTTTTGGCTGCGGTTTCGGCTCCACTTTTGGCTGCGGTTTCGGCTCCCCGACGATGGGGAGGCTGAGTCGCATCGGGCGTCCGCCGCGCAGGTAGTCAATTTCTAGAAGCTGGGCGGTCTTCAGACCGACGAAAGCGGCATAGGCTTCTGTGGGTCGTTCTATCGGTTGCCCGTTGATAGCGGTCACGACATCACCGATCCCGATCCCGAGGCCCTTGAAGAACTCCCTGTCCTCCACTCCAACAATACGAAACCCCTGAAACTCACCTTCGGGGCTGAGGGCCGGCTCCGTGGAAAAACGCCGAAGGAAGGTACCGAGCCCCTCGTCCACCGTGCGATCCACACTCTCTCGTTCGAGCTGAGTGAGGGGTGCTTGGACATTCTCTATGGGCGGCGCGACCGAAGAACTTTCATCACTCAGCGTGAGCCGCGGAGTCTCTGCTTCCTTGGAAGAGCCACCACATCCCACGAGCAAGATCAGAACAGAGAAAGCGCCTGCGTGTGCAGAGCGAAGGAGCCACATGAGCCGACTATCGTGCTTCCGCACCAGACAAGGCAAATTCCGGACACTTGAAAAGACACTGGAAGAGTCTGTCGGTGACTTCTTCTGGGCTTCCCACCCCAGAAATGACCTCCAGACGATCCTCGGGGAGAAATTCCGAGGATCGCATATAGAAGTTTTGGAGCTTCCGCTGGAGCTCGGACTCTTCAAACATTTCCACCTTTTCAGCACGGGCCGTCCGTCGCGCCTCCGCCAGATCGGCCGGAACATCCACCACCAAGGTCAGATCGGGGCGCAGCGCCTGCGCATTGATCGACTTGAGCCACGAAAGGACGGCTGTTCCCTCGGGTGCAGTGGCTGATTGATAGATCAAACTCGACAAGTCATAGCGATCCGAGATCACCACTTCGCCCCGCGCAAGCGCAGGACGAACCTCTCTTCTCACGTGATCGACGCGATCGGACGAGAAGAGAAGAGCCATGGCGTCCCACCCCAGAGCTTCACCCCGATCTTCGCTCATCGGATCGGGCACTTCCCCGGACAAGACCTGGCGTAGAAACCTCCCCACAGGGCCCCGGCTGGGTTCGCGCGTCACATGCACCTTGCGCCCGAGGGACCTTAAACGCTCCGCCAAAAGGGCAGCCTGGGTCGTCGTCCCGGACCCGTCGATGCCCTCCAGAACCAGAAAAAAACCTTCCTCCACCATAAATTCTCCCTCACGCCCCCGGGTCTTGAGCTCTTCTACGCTGCGGCTCTTCGCTACCGTCTGCGTCAGTGTTTCCTAGAGCCTGGATCAAACCATCCCCTTCCCCCAGAACCACATTGTCGATCAGGCGGGTGTCTCCGACGCGAACCGAAAGCGCAAGCACCCAATCCTCCCCTACGATGCGCTCAGGTGCCTCTTGTAGAGACAGAGCGTCGCGAAGCTCTACGTACTCTGCCGACAAGGACGCGGACCGAAGAACCTCGTAGACCGCTTCATAAAGAGCGGTGCGCCGTCTCTCTCCCCCTTGAAAACGAGCGACTGCTGCGGCCAACGCACGCGGCAAGGCCCGAGCTTGACGGCGCGCCTCGGGGCTCAAAAATTCGTTTCTAGAGCTCATCGCGAGTCCGTCCGCCTCTCGCACCGTAGGGAGCCCCACCACCTTCACGGGGACGAGGAGATCGGTCGCGAGACGCTCGATGAGCCTCCACTGTTGATAGTCCTTCTTCCCGAAGAAATAAGTCCCTGCGCCAACGACATTAAAAATCTTGGTAACAATCGTGGCCACCCCGTCAAAGTGTCCGGGTCTTACCGCCCCGCACATGCCGTCGCTGAGACCCGCCACGCGAACCCTGGTTCGTTCTTCAGAAGGATACATCTCGTCAGCGCTCGGGGCGAAGAGGATCTGAGCGCCGGCACCCTCGGCAAGCTCTCGATCCCGATCCAGGGTCCGAGGATAGCGCTCGAAATCCTCCCCGGGACCAAACTGAGTCGGGTTGACGAAGACAGTGACGACGACAACATCAGTCCGCCGGGCTGCCTCGAAAACCAGCGACAAGTGTCCTTCATGAAGTGCACCCATGGTCGGAACCACACCAACACTTTTATTCTCCGCTCGCTGAGCGGCCAGAACGGCGCGCAAGTCCGAGATGCTTCGCACGACGGACGAATTCACGACTCCCGCCCCGAACCAGATTCTGCCCTCGGCATCCTGAAGGAATGCTCCTCTCCCGGGAACTGTCCCCCTCGCACCTCTTCGCAGTAGGTGGAGAGAGCAGAGACGATCTCATCACCCAGCTGTGCGTAGTGCTTGACGAATTTAGGCCGAAATCCCTTAAAAAGACCCAGAAGATCATAGCAAACGAGGACCTGCCCAGAGGTGTGTGGTCCCGCGCCGATGCCGATGGTGGGGATTTGAATCGAGGCGGTGATCTCTTGAGCCACCTCTGAGGGCACTCCCTCGACGACGATGGCATACGCGCCCGCCTGCTGGAGGGCGCGGGCGTCCTCGACCAGATCCGCGACGGCCGCACGGGTCC
>CAYMQT010000190.1:0-8746 GCA_964392575.1 uncultured Polyangiaceae bacterium | reverse complement strand
CCCCGCCATCGACGGTGGCGGGGTGTGCGGCACTGGCGTGGGCGATGTCACCATTTCTGGCGATCAGGCCACCCTCGCCTTCCGCCCCTGTGACGAGGGACGCACGGCCCCAGACGACACCAACGAAAACGACTGGACCCCCGAAGACGCCAGCTCCACCGAGGACGGGTGTTGGATCGGTTACAACAGCCAAGGAAACGTCAACTGCGACGGCGCCCTCTGTAGTGCAGGGAACCTCGAAACCGGTGACAATCCTCAGAACGATACCTGGAATCAGCGCATGAATAGCCTCGTTTTTTCTGATGATTTCAGTGCGTTCACGATGGTCGGTCGCTCCCCCATCCCCAACTTTGCCCCCAGCTCGACGTACGTCACCCTCTCAGGCACCCGGACTGCGGCCGCATGCAAGCCCATTCCCACGGCCTGCAAATAAGCCCCTGAACACGTCTTTTCGCTTCCGCTGACAGGGCTGCCTGGGTCTGTTATGCGGTCCGTCCCCAAGCCTCCGGCCGCCTGCTTCCGGCGCGCCCCGAGGCCGTCGTCGAAAAAGGATACTTCAAGTCATGGACGCAAAAATCGTTGTTCTCCCCGGTGACGGGATCGGTCCAGAAATCACCGCTGTCGCTCAAAAGGTTCTCGCGGCCATCGCCAAAAAGAACGGTCACACCTTTACCTTCGAGGAAAGACTCATCGGCGGCATCGCCATTGATGAAACCGGAACTGCCCTCCCTGAGGCGACTCTCGCTGCCTGCAAGACGGCGGATGCAGTCCTCTTGGGCGCTGTTGGGGGGCCTAAATGGGACAACCCGACCGCCCAAGTGCGTCCAGAGCAAGGTCTCTTGGCCATCCGTAAGGGTCTCGGACTGTACGCAAACCTGCGCCCCGTGCGCGGCTACAAGCAACTGCTCGATGCCTCCCCGCTGAAGCGAGAGCTGGTCGAAGGAGTCGATCTTCTGTGCGTGCGCGAGCTGACCGGCGGCGTCTACTTCGGCGAACGAAAGGAGCCCGACGGAATGACCGATGCGTCGACCGCTTATGACACGATGACCTACAGCGGCGGGGAGATCCGCCGGGTCGTAGAGCTTGCGTACAAGATCGCTGCCGGACGCCGCAAGAAAGTCACCTCGGTCGACAAAGCCAACGTCCTGGCCTCCTCCCGTCTCTGGCGCGGCATTGCTACCCAGGTCGCAGAAAAGAATCCCGACATCGAAATAGAGCATCAGCTCGTGGATTCTTGTGCCATGCGTCTTGTGACCAACCCGGGAAGTTTTGACGTCATTGTGACGGAGAACATGTTTGGCGACATTCTCTCGGACGAAGCCGCCGTGCTCACCGGTTCGCTCGGGATGCTCCCCAGTGCATCCCTCGGCGAAGGAAGAATGGGACTCTACGAGCCCATTCATGGCTCTGCCCCGGACATCGCAGGAAAGGGCATCGCTAACCCCGTGGGAACCGTGCTCAGCGCCGCCATGCTTCTCCGGCACAGCCTGGATCTCTCCGCCGAAGCGGAAGCGGTCGAAGCTGCGGTGGAAAAGACCCTAGAGGATGGGGTGCGGGGCAAAGACATCGGCGGCAGCGCCACAACCGCGGAAATCGAAGCCGCCCTACTCCGCGCTCTGAGCTAAAAGCCTGCACTGAGCTAGAACTAGAAGGGGCCCCCTCCCGCCGGACGCCGTTCGACGGGCTCTCGGCGCAGCCTCTGGTCGGGCGGCTCGGCGTTCGGTAGATCTCAAAGACGATGACAGAAGCCCTAGTCCTCACCGGGTATGACCTGACCGATGAAGGTCCCGGTCGGACCGTGAATGAAGACGCCACCTTGGTGCGCGAGGATCTGGGGCTCTTTGCTGTGGCGGACGGAGCCGGCGGACGGGGGCGCGGCGATGTAGCCGCAACGCTCGCCCTGAGGACGATCGAAAACTACGTCGGTTCGACGGTGAGGCGCAGTCATGAACGTCCGGACTTCGATGCGCTGGGTACCCCAGAACAAGCGCGCCGCCTCTCCGCTGCGGTCCACCAAGCTCACCGGTACATACAAAAAGTCATCGAAGAGGCGCCCGACCGCAAGGGGATGGCGACGACCGTGGTGGCGGCGCTTCTGGCTCCACGCACCAAACAAATCCACATCGCCCACGTCGGGGACAGCCGTTGTTACAGGCTTCGCCACGGAAGACTAGAACTGCTCACCTCCGATCACACCATCGCCACCGAAATTCTGGAGCGAAGGCCAGAGACCTCGGACGAAGTGATCCATCAACTCCCCAGAAATTCCGTCGTCGCAGCTCTCGGCATGGATCAGGAACTGCGAGTCAACGTGCGCACTTTGGATCTCCTGGCTGGAGATCGGTTCGTCTTGTGCAGCGACGGCCTCTCGACCTTCGTCAGCAGCGCCGACATCTGGAGCACGCTGCGCGAGCCCGACCCGGCCAGCGTCATCGCCTCAGAACTGCTCAGTCACGCCCTCGCTGCGCGCGGTCAGGACAACATCTCCGTTCTTGTCATCGACTGCCAAGAGCACCTCGTAGACGATGAAGTGGAGACTCGTCGCTACAACGAAATTCCTATTAAGCCCCCCTCCACGCCCACAGTAGAGCTTTCCGACGCGCCCAACTCCGCGGAATTTGAAGGCCCAGAGATCTTCGAACAAGACTACCTCAAGGTGGTGGAGACCTGGGAATCCGACTCGGACTTTCCGACCTCCCCTCTCTCGGAAGGGGAAGCCCACGTCAGCCGGGGGTTTAGTGCTCCCCTCATCGCGCCGAGCCTTCCGCACATTCTGAACATCCCCGAAGCAACGACGGGGCCCGCTTTCACCGTAGATGAGACGGATCTCGAGATCATCGACGACGACGAGGACTCGGAGAACGGGGACTCCGAGGACGACGGGCTCGAAGAGCTGGAGCTCATTCCTTCTCGGCGCGGTGAAGAGCAAGACCCATGAACTTTTCCGTTTTCATTCCACCCCGCAGCACCGACCTCCCTCCTGCCGGGGGCGTGCTCGGACCGTCTCCAGAGCACTTTTTCGTCGAGGAGATCCCCGCCTACCCCTTGAGCGGAAAAGGGGAGCATGTGTTTGTCTTCGTCGAAAAGGTCGGTCTCAATACGACGGATGTCGCCCGCAGGATTGCCGATGCCGCAGGCCAAAAGGCCAGGGATGTGGGCTACGCAGGCATGAAAGACAAGAACGCGGTCACCCGGCAGTGGTTTTCCGTGTGCACGAAGGCCGAAAACGCTGAAGCATGGGATCTGGGTGAAGGGGCTAGAGTGCTTTCCGCAACCCGCCACGACAATAAACTGCGAACGGGACACCTCATCGGTAATCGCTTCACGCTCACCTTCGTTTCAGCTGGCCTGGGCGCTCCGCAAAGAGCCACGGCGCTCGCCGCTCACTTGAGTGAGTCCGGGCTCCCCAACTACTTTGGTCCGCAGCGCTTCGGATTTGAGGGAAGGAATCTTTCAAAAGCCCTCGGCTGGCTCAAGGAGCAGTCCCACGAAACAGAAAGGACAGAAGACGACGGACGCAGACGAAACCGCAAGCGGCCTCGCAAAGACCGCCAGCGCTTCGACAACAAGCTCCTGCCGAGCGTCATTCAGTCTGAATTCTTCAATCGTTACGTGCACGCACGCTTGTTACGGCCGGAGATCCTCCTTCCGGGCGAAGTCGTGAGGCTCGACGGGACAGGCAAATGTTTCGTCGTTCAAGATCTGAACCACGAAACTCCACGCAGACTCTCGGGTGACCTTCATCTGACCGGGCCTATGCCCGGCCCCAAAACCTTGCAGGCGGAGGCGGAAGCCCTGGATCTTGAACATACGGTCTTGCGGAGTCTGGAGCTCACGGAGAAGGATCTCACGGTCCTCGGCCTTCATGCACCCGGAACCCGTCGAGACCTCTTGATCCGGCCTGAGAATTTGACCGTCAGTCCCGGAGAAAAGCCGGAAGAATACTGCCTCTCCTTCTCGCTCCCCGCGGGAGGGTACGCGACCAATATCGCTTATGAATTGACGGGCGGTGATTGGAACAATCCACGACCACAAGAGTCCGCCCAGGCGGAGCTCCCGTCAGCCCTCGATTGACGCTCTTTTCTTTCCCAAATCAGCACGATTGCTGCATGGTTGAAAGACTCCGATGCGCCTCTGCATGATGAGAAACGTGCTCTGCCGACTGGGAACCGCGCTCTGCCTGCCTGGAACCGCGCTCTGCTTGTTTGGAACCGCGAGATGCCTCGCGCTCTTTTTGTCTCTCGCTTTGCTCAGCGCATGCGGGGCCCCCAAGGGTCCCTACCGCACACCGGACCATTGGCAGAAAAGCGGCTATGAGTGGCCGCCGGGGAGCGGCAAGAGTCCCGAGCTCGTACATCCGCATCTCGAAGCCGCACCGGCCCCAGCCCGGGCGAAGACCTGGCCCGATCACGACAAGACTTCAAAGGTGGAGACGCCTTCAGGGACCAGCTTGGCGTATGTCGAACGCCAGGAAACTCCTGAGCCCGTTTTCGCGCCGCTGGAGAAAGGGGACACTTGCCTTCGAACCCTCGCCAAAAAGGGCGTGGACTTCATCCAGCTGCCTGAGCTTTTGGGTGTTGAAAATCCGGTGGAGATCCGAGGACTGCTGGCCACAGTAGAGTTCTGGTCGAGCGACAGACGCCCGCTTCACCTCGACTGCCGCCTGGCGCTGGCGCTCGCTGATCTTCGGCCTGTCTTTCAAGCACGAGGCATCACGCGCGTACGCTTCTCAGGCGCCTATTCCTATCGGCGAACTCCCAGCGGACGCCTCAGCCACCACGCCCATGGCCTCGCCATCGACATCCACGAGCTTTCGTTCGGGAGGGAGTCCGTCAGCGTCGACGCAGACTTCATGACCAACGTCGGTTGCCAAAAGGACGTTCCACGTCTCAATGAAATCGCCTGCGCCATGAGGGACACCCGCATGTTCGAGGAATTTCTGACTCCCGACTACAACTCCGACCACCGGGACCATCTGCACATCTCCGTGCCGCGCAGAAAAACCTAGCGCAGAAAAACCTAGCGCAGAAAACCTAAAGGGGCCGCACAAGCGACGTCGGTGAGAAGTGTCGGAGGAGCAGCTCATGGGTGAATCGCGGGCGGAGATAGAAGCCTTTGGGTTGTTCATCGTAGATGGCCCCTTCATCGTCGAGAGCGCGGCGCCGAGACGAGCCCCGCGCAGCCTTCGGTCGAACCTGCAACACTTCCCCCAAATGCCCCGTGATTTCTGAGGTCCGCCCTTGAGCGATGAGAAGGGCAAGGGTTTCCCAGTCCCCCCGCAACAAGCCCTCCTCTCGCTCGCTTGGCTGCCAAAAAAAGGGCGTTCCGATACGGCGCTCACCGACAGGCATCTCCCGGAGCCCCTGCACCGGCACCCAAAGAACATGGGAGAGTTTCTTGAGCAAACGACTTTCGCTCCACTCTGACTGAGCGATGTTCCCGAGTTCTATGGTGCAAACGAAGGTGGATTCGAGAGGTTTCCCGCTCAAATCCACGGGCAGGGTCTTCAGCTCGATGCCAAGGTGCGGAAAATCAGGCTCCGCGCGGCTGCCCGCGCTCGCGCCGAGTGCCGTCTCAAGCAAGGCCCCCACCCAGCCTTTGGCACGCTTCAGATCCAGCGGGACCGGAGCGCCGCACATGGCGGCCAATTCCTCGAGGCGGAGGCCCGAGAGGGACCGGGCCCGTTCCGATAACTCAGAAAGATCCCTCGGCGCACTACCTGGACCGAAATCTGTCATGACGACCTGAGCCTGGTCCCTTGCTGCCAGGGAGACAACCCGATAGGAAATTGACCCTGAAGGGTGCAACTTGGCGCCGCCAAGAGAAGGAAAAATGAGCATGTCACAATCAAACAAACTCGCCGCATCTAAAAAATTCACCGCCTCGAACAAATTTGCCGCAGCCGCAGCGGCCGGACTCTTTTCTGTTGCTTGTGGCGGCGCAGCTCCCCCGGCAGAAGCGCCCGAGGGTGCGAGCCCGGACGGAGACGCTCCCGCAGCCGCAGACGAGGCCAGCGGCGACAAAGCTGCCTGCAAAGGTGAGGGCGGCTGCCACGGAGGAGGCGAGTGCAAGGCCGAGGGCGAGTGCAAAGGCGAGGGGAAGTGCAAAGGCGAGGCCGGTTGCGAAGGCCACGCCCCAGAATGAGCGCCTCTTTCGGCCGACAACACTCCTGCCACTTTTTGTCAGGATCAGACCGAGTCCCTCTCGACCCCTCGGGCGACGCATGTAACGTGACGGCACAAAGATGGAACTCGATCACATCGTCATTTCCGGAGCTCGCGAGCACAACTTAAAATCCGTCTCGATCAAGATTCCGAAGAAGAAGCTGGTGGTTTTCACGGGCGTCTCGGGCTCGGGAAAGTCGTCGCTCGCCTTCGACACTTTGTACGCGGAGGGCCAGCGCCGCTACGTGGAATCTCTTTCGGCCTATGCCCGTCAGTTCTTGGGGCGTCTCGACAAACCCAAATATGATGCCATGCGGGGGCTCGCCCCGACCATCTCGATCGAGCAGAAGACGGCCGGATCGAACCCCCGCTCGACCGTCGGCACCATCACCGAAATTGCAGACTACTTGCGTGTTCTTTACGCGCGCGTGGGTGTTCAACACTGCACCGTCTGCAAGAAGCCGGTCCAATCTCAGACCGCGGAAAAGATAGCCGCTCGACTCGCTGCTTTGCCGGCAAAAACGCGCGTGATCTTACTTTCGCCGCTCCTCGTCAACCGCAAAGGCGAGCACCGCGAGCTCCTGGAAGAAGCGCGCCGCGAGGGCTACGTTCGCTTGCGGGTCGACGGAGAGATCGTCGAAACGGAAGGCCTCTTGTTCCTCGACAAGAGGAAAAAACACCATGTCGAAGCCGTGATCGATCGGCTCGTGATCGGTCAGGCGACCAAGGCCCGCCTCACCGAGAGTGTAGAGAAGTCCCTCGAGGGTTCCCGCGGCGAGTTCGTCGCGCAGATCAAAGAACCCACGGGGCCCGAACGCGACGAGATGTTCAGCACGAACTCAGCTTGTTGCGGACGCTCGTACCCGGAGCTTTCTCCCCAGAGCTTTTCATTCAACAATCCTCAAGGCATGTGTCCGGACTGTTCCGGACTGGGCACGCGAGTGGGCATGGATCCCGCCCTCGTCGTACCGGACAAGTCGCTTTCCATCGACGAAGGCGCAGTTGCGCCATGGGGAGAAGGCGTGAGCCTGAAGGACTCAGGGTGGGGCAACGGGGTGCGCCTCCAGATCCTGCGTAAAATGAAAATTCCGCTCCAGAAACCTTGGAAGAGCCTGAGCAAGGTGCAGCGCGACGCCGTCCTCTACGGGACGGGAGAAAAACGGTATCAAGTCGAGTGGAAAGCCAAGACCGGTGGCGGAACCTTCAACGTGCGATGGGAGGGACTCATGCCGCGTCTGATGCGGCGCATGCAAGAGAGCAAGTCGGAGCGAGCACGGCAGCACTACAGCCAATTCTTAGGAACGGCTCAGTGCGCCTCCTGCGGCGGAGCGCGCCTCCGCGCCGAAAGCGCGGCCGTGCGCGTGGCGCAGAAGACCCTTGTCGAGGTCAGCTCCCTCACGGTCAAAGATGCCTTGGGATTCTTCTCGGGACTCAATCTGAAGGGCAGCGATGCGGAAATTGCCGGGGAAATTCTGAAAGAGGTACAAAACAGACTGGGTTTTCTCGACCGCGTCGGGCTGAGTTACTTGTCCCTGGATCGCCCCGGGCCGTCGCTGTCTGGAGGAGAAGCGCAGCGCATTCGTCTCGCTAGCCAAGTGGGCTCGGAGCTGACCGGGGTGATCTACGTCCTCGACGAACCGAGCATCGGTCTCCACCAGCGCGACAACGACCGCCTCATCAAGACCTTGCTTCAAATGAGAGACATCGGAAACACCGTCGTCGTCGTCGAGCACGACGAGGATACGGTGCGGGCGGCGGATCACGTCATCGATTTCGGTCCTGGAGCGGGCAAAGCAGGCGGCCACGTCGTGCATGCGGGTACCCCGGCTTCCCTCGCCAAGTCCAAACAAAGCATCACCGGGGCGTTCCTTTCAGGCAAGCGATCCATCCTGGTTCCCGCCACGCGGAGAACACCACTGGGATACTTTGAGGTGCTTGGCGCACGAGAAAACAATCTCAAAGACATCAGCGTGAAAATTCCCCTCGGAGTGATGACGGCAGTCACCGGGGTTTCGGGTGCGGGCAAGAGCACCCTGGTCAACGACATCGTCTACCCGGCCCTTGCGCGACTGCTTCATGGGGGCACGGAAAAAGTAGGCGCTCACGACAGCATCAAAGGTCTCTCTGCGCTCAACAAGGTGATCGACATCGATCAAAAACCCATCGGTCGAACCCCCCGCAGCAACCCGGCCACGTACATCAAAGTCTTTGACGAAATTCGCAAGTTGTTCGCCGAGCTTCCTGAGGCTCGCAGTCGCGGTTACGCCCCAGGACGCTTTTCCTTCAACGTGAAGGGAGGCCGGTGCGAGGCCTGCGAGGGAGACGGTGTCCGCAAGATCGAGATGCACTTCTTGGCGGATGTTTTCGTCACCTGTGAAGATTGCAAAGGCAAACGCTTCAACGAAGCAACGCTCGACGTGCGGTATCGTGGCAAGAACATCGCAGAGATCTTGGAACTGACCATCACCGAATCCCACAAGCTCTTCGAGGCTCATCCGAACATCGCAGGCCCGCTCTCCTTGCTGGAGGAAGTCGGTGTCGGCTATCTCCAGCTCGGTCAACCCTCCCCCACCCTTTCGGGC
>CAYMQT010000189.1:3431-8749 GCA_964392575.1 uncultured Polyangiaceae bacterium | reverse complement strand
AAGGGCGAGGTGTGCAGCAGTCACCTCACTGTCCGCAGCGGTCACCCCCCAGTCGAGAAGGCACACCAGCCCAAAGGGCGAAGTGTGCAGCAGTCACCTCACTGTCCGCACGCAATCCCCTCGCAGTTAGAACAGCCCAAGGCACGCGAGGTCGCAAAGCGACCGAGGAGTGACGAGGCGCGCTCAGCACCCCCGCCGACCATGTGGGAGGCGCGGGAGCGCACGCGGTACGTAGGGAGGAGGAGCGGGAATTACTTCCCGCGACGGAGGGAGCGCTGCTCCCTCAAAAGCAAGCAATCAAGCACCTCGCGCGTGGCAAGGGACCGGTTCAGCGTATAGAAATGAATCCCAGGCGCGCCGCCACGAAGCAGCTCCGCGCACTGAGCAGTCGCGTAATCGACCCCGATTTTCCTGACCGTGGCAGGATCTTGATCGGACGATTCCAGACGCGAGAGAAGAGCCGGGGGGATGCTCGCCCCGCACATCTGCGTGAATCGCTTGATTTGAGCGACGTTGGTGATGGGCATGATGCCCGCCACGATGGGTACAGAAATGCCCGCCGCACGCACCCTTTCGACAAAGCGAAAATAGGTCTGACTGTCAAAGAAGAGCTGCGTGATGAGCCATTCCACCCCAGAGTCCACCTTCTTCTTCAGATGCAAAATGTCTGCTTCCGGACTCGAAGCTTCCGGATGACCCTCCGGGTAGCAAGCGCCAGCCAAACAGAAATCGAACTGCTCGCGAACGAACGTCACCAAATCCGAAGCATGGGCGAAGCCGCCCGCCACGGCGCTGAATTCTTTTTGTCCCTGCGGGGGATCGCCGCGCAAGGGAAGCACGTTCTGTACTCCCGCTTCTTGAAGATCGGAAAGCACCCGACGAAGCTCTTCTGCCGTCGCGCCCACACACGTAAGATGGGCCATCGCCTCGATCCCGATCTCCATGCGGATCCGCCGCACTAGATCGACGGTGACCTCCCGGGTACTCCCGCCAGCCCCATAGGTGACCGAAACGTACGCTGGATCGTAAGGCGCGAGTTCCCGGATGGCCTCAAACAGGCGCGCCATCCCTTCCTCGTTCTTTGGCGGGAAAAACTCGAATGAAAAAGTCGGTTCTTGCCCCGAAAGCCGATCGATAATCCTCATGAGCGAGTCGCGAACCGTAGCAGGAAGGTGCTCCCATGGAAGAGCTGTTTCTGGTAGGTGCCTTCCATGCGGATCTTCGTGACAGCGGTGGCGGGCACGGGCATGGGAAGTCTGGCTGGACTGCTCAAGGAGCTCGGTCACGACGTTGCCGGAAGTGACACCGCGTTTCATCCGCCCATGGGGCCGGCCCTCCGAGAATGGGGGATTCGACTTTTTGAAGGGTTTGCCCCCGAACACTTGGATGGCCGTGCGCATGGGGGCCAGCCCCCCGAGGCCGTCGTCATCGGTAATGTCTGCCGCAAGGACAACCCTGAGGCAGTCCGCGCCCTGGAGCTCGGACTGAACCGGATTCATATCGCTGACGCCCTTGAGAAGTTCGCCTTGCCCGGAACCTCTCCTCTCGTCGTTGCGGGCACGCATGGCAAGACCACCACGAGCAGCCTGGCAGCTCACTTGCTTCAAGCGGCGGGTCTCGAACCCGGCTACCTGGTAGGTGGCGTACCCATGTCGCTGGGGCGGAGTTTTCGGGCGCCCGGCAAGCGGAAGCTCCCGACGGGAGCTTCCCGCAAGGGATCACGCGCGGTGCCCTTTGTCCTTGAAGGGGACGAGTACGACACGGCCTTCTGGGAAAAAACGGCAAAGTTTCTCCATTACCGCGCGGAAGTGGCCGTCGTGACGTCCATCGAACACGACCATGTGGACATCTACCCCAGCGAAGAAAGCTACATCACCGCCTTTCAACAGTTTGTGCGTGCCCTGCCGGAAGACGGCCTCCTCATCGCTTACGCCGGTGATGAACGTGTCGTCGAGGTGAGCCGCTCCTGTCGCGCCGAAGTGGCTTATTATGCCCTCGCAGGGGAAAATACGTACGGAGCTTCACCGCACTGGCTCGCCGCCCCGGCCGAGTACTCGCCGCAAGGAACCACGTTTGATCTTTTCGCCGGAGGGGTGCTTGCCGGAAGGTTCTTGTGCCCCCTCACCGGCAGACACAACCTCCGCAATTCTGTTGCTGCTCTGGCTGCGTCGGCTCAGGGTTACGGAGTTCCCTTGCGTGAACTGATGGAACCCTTGGCGCGCTTCGAAGGCGTCAAGCGTCGTCAAGAACTCATCGGCGAGCCGTCTGGCATCTTTGTTTACGATGACTTCGCTCATCATCCGACGGCTGTGAACGAAACCCTTTCTGGGCTCAAGTCCCGTCATCCTGACGGAACGCTCTTCGCGCTCTTTGAGCCACGCAGCGCCACGGCGTGTCGACGCATGCACCAGACCGCCTATGAGAGTGCTTTCGGTGCCGCCGACCACATCGTCATCGCTCCAGTCGGTCGTCCTGAACTTCCTGAATCCGAAAAGCTCGACGTGGATGCACTCGTCTTGGCCCTCAAGCGCCCGTCGGAAAACTACGCCGGCCGGCCCGCCTTCGCCCTTCCGTCAGTAGACGAAATCGTGAATCATGTCGCCAAGACCGCACGCAAAGGCGACACAGTAGCGATCTTGTCGAACGGCGCATTCGGTGGCATTCACGAAAAACTCCTGACGGCACTTCAGGCTGTCTCGACCCGACCTTAAAGAAACCTGCGCTGCGTCATGCTGCGCACCTTCGACCCCGAAAGAAAACCAGACGTGACTTGCCATTGTGGAAAAGGCGATTCCTTTGAAACCTGCTGCCAGCCTCTTCTCAAGCGAGAGAAGCGCGCCAAAACCGCAGAAGAGTTGATGCGCTCACGCTACTCGGCGTTTGTAGAGGCGGACATCGACTACATCATGGACACGCACGATCCGGACACCGTAAGTCAGATCGACCGCGACGGTACCTATGAGTGGGCCAAGGCTTCCGTGTGGGAAGGCCTTGAGATCCTTGAAACCGAACAAGGAGAAGAAAGCGACAACTTCGGTCGCGTCGATTTTCTTGCCGTCTACAAACTCAAAGGCTCGCGGGTCGAACACCGAGAGTCCGCCACCTTCCGCAAGCACAATGACAAGTGGTTGTTCGTAGACGGAGAGCAGATTGCGGGCCCGCCCGTGAAGCGGGAGGGCCCCAAGGTCGGCCGCAACGATCCGTGCGCGTGCGGCAGCGGAAAAAAGTACAAAAAGTGCTGCGGTAAAGCTGCCTAATTTGCTGTATGCTGGGCCGTGTCAGAGCTGTCCAGTTACGAGCGCCTTGGCGGGGAAGAAGTTCTCCGCGCCATCATCGGTGATTTCGTCGATCGCGTCACCGGCGACATGATGATCGGGTTTTTCTTTCGTCAGATTGAAAAAGGGCGCCTCAAGGAGCTGGAGGCTCAATTCGCCGCCGCACACCTCGGAGGACCCAAGGCCTACAGCGGGCGCCCGCTTCACGTCGCCCACAAAAGCCATCCGATCATGGGCGGGCACTTCAACCGACGCATGGTGCTCCTCGAGAAAACACTTCGCGATCATCAAGTCCCCGCCGACATTCAAAGAGAATGGCTCGCTCACAATGCGGCGCTACGATCACACATCACGGCCAATGGCTTGGGTGAGTGCAACGATCCCTGGGCCGGCCGCACACAGACACACGAGATCCCCGGAGACGAGGCTCACGGAGACGAGGCCGCCGGAAACACGGCCCCCGGAAACGAGTCATGAAGAGACGAGTCATGAAAAGGACCATGCTCGCGCTCTCGCTTTTCGGGGGCACTGTTTCTTGCAGCTCCGGCAAGCGGTGGGTAAGTGAACCGCTCTCGGCCGGAGATCCCTCTTCCGGCGTACGCTTGATGGAACCGCCAAAAGACGGACGAAACGCGCAAGAGACCCGCCCCGGTACGCCGGTGGATCGGTCTTCGATCAACGCGCCCGCGCCGCCCCCCACGGAAGAAGAACTCGCCGACGCCAAGGGTGAGAGACCCGAGTTGAAACTCAAGGGCGCAAGGCGGGTGAGCACGGACCGCCCGGTGGACGGACAGCTCCTGGGTGTCTTCCGAAATACGTATTACGATTTCCCGAGCGAAGCGAGTCACACGGGCCCGACGACGAAACTCATGAATCGCGCTTGCGAGCCCTTGGCAACGGTCCCGCGCGCTTTCTTTGAGGCCGTGTGCGTGCAAGGAAGCGGAACTCTCGTCAGCGGAGCGACCGTCAGTTTCGCCAAGCGCGACTGTGCTTGCGCGGACGTCTGCCCCCGCACGGGTCAAAAAATCTGCTTCGACAAGCTGGATCAGAAAGAATTTCCTTGGGGTCGCGGCGCGCGCGGAACGGCCATCACTCCTTTGCAATCGGTGGCAGTGGACAGCAACGTCATTCCCCTGGGGACCAAACTCTACATTCCCGAGTACGACGGCGTACCCCGCTCGCGCGGTGGTGGGCCCCATGACGGCTGCTTCGTCGCAGAGGATCGCGGACTCAAGGTCGTGGGAGAGCATGTCGACATCTTCACCGGCAACCCTTCGATCACCGAGCACTTCAACCAAGAGGTGCCGAGCAATGTCGGTGTCCATGTGTACGAGGGTACGGCCCGCTGCGGCGGTTGATTCAGAACAGCGTGACGCCCAGCGCCAAACCAGCACCAAAGTGATGGCGATTTTCGGCCGTGACGTTCATCCCGGCTAGCGTCAAAGTCGGGCCGAATCTTGGCCAGACGGGGAAGTGCAGGTCGATGCCATAGCTGGCACCGAATCCGGGGTTGGCGTGAATCTTCCCTCCGCCTTGGTCGTGCGTTCCTCCGAGTCCCAGCGCCACCTTCCACTCAAGATCCGGGAAAAAGAGGGTGTGCTTGTATTCGAGCATCCAACCACCGATGAGATCCGGTCCCCCGAGATCCGTCCCGAAGGTGTTGCGATTCTGGATGAACGTGTGAAGCATACCCACGGTGTGCTTGCCGAAGGAATACCCGAGCTCCATCGTATGAAAGATGCCCAGGGTGTCGGGACCACGGTCGGAGAGGTTGGTGACCCAGCGGTCGCACACGTAGATGCCGAAGGCCGAGTGCCAGTGCTCGCCCAGCTTGGGCGACCCCTGGCCGGGACCGGTGGAGCGGGCGTAGGCGACCAGGCCGATGCCCACCACGAGGATGAGGGCGATGGCACCGGGGAAGAGGAGGTTCCGCTTCTTGCCGCTGGAGGTCTTGGCGCCAGAGCGCGCCGCGCGCTGGATCTTCTTGGTCGACGATGCCTTGCCCATGAGGCGACCCACCCTAATGGGAGGGCTGGTTCCAGT
>CAYMQT010000189.1:0-3421 GCA_964392575.1 uncultured Polyangiaceae bacterium | reverse complement strand
CAAGTGAAACCCGCCGCGACGCACCGGCCTCCCGAAGAGACCTATCTCCGTCGCGCGCACCTTCTTCTCCTCCGCCTTTTCCTCGGTTCCCGCCTTCTCCTCGGCTCCCGTGAGCAGAGGCTCTTCCGTCTTCGCCCCCACCGGCTCTTCCGTCGGCGTGCCTGGCCCCGTCTCACCCGTCTCCGCGTAAGCCGTCGACCCCACGAACGAGGCGAAGAGCAACACCAGAGAAAAAAGGAGGTTCTTGGTCATCAATCGTCGCTCAGCGTAGCCAGCATTTACCAAGACGCTCATCCAACGAAAGCGCACGGAATCCAAAGTAAGCGCACAGAATCCAAAGTAAGCGCACAGAAGCTAGACGAAAAAGAGACTTCAAACGTTACATTTTCACCACTGACACCTGCGGCCACCAGCGTGCTCGACAGCAGAGCGCTCTCAAAAAGGCACGACGCTCAAGGTACAGCGCTCAAGGCACGGCGCGCAGGCGGGGCTCGCCCATCCATCAGACGGGTCACCAACGTCTCCACCTGAGTCAAGGTGAAGGGCTTGTTGAGCAGGGGACCCCGGTAGTTGTCCAAGAAGTCGCGTGACTCACGAGAAACGGCTCCCCCGGTCATGACCACGAAGCGCTTCGTCATCTCGGGCCTTTCGGACTTCACACGAGCGTAGATCTGGATCCCGGAAAGGTCTGGCAAGCTCAGATCACAGAGGACGAGTCCAAACGATTCCTCCGACAAAATGCGGTCGAGCCCGCGTTGACCGGACGTCTCCAGCTCCACGGTCATGGTTCCTTCCAGTCCAAGTTGAATTGTCTGGCCGAGTAGCTGTTCGTCGTCGATCACCAATACGCGCGGTTGCACGATATTTCCCCCAGGTGCTTCAGTGTAGCCAAACACTTCCCCCGGTAAAGCGCTGCGAGATCCCTTGACGGAACGGCCGTTGGGACACAGGTTGCACACCCTCGGACGAGGATCTGCCGGTCAGAGGGGCAAAAGCCCTGGGAAAAGACGGGCGCAAACTGCTACGCAATCCTGAAACCTTCTCCCAGTGAGTCCTCCTTTGGCTAAGAAAAAAAGCCCCTCGGCAAAAAAAGGAGCTGCGTCTCCGGCGAGTGAGATCGTCATCATTGACTCCCGTCCAAGCGACGCGAGCGAGGAGGAGGCGGACGAGGAAGACATCGAGGAAGAAGACGAGGAAAAGGAGGAGGACCCTTTCACCGACGACCACTTCGACGCCATCGATACTGACCTCGAAGGGGAGGAGGCGGACGCGGACGGTCCGGGCACCCGCGCCCTGGCTCTGGCCAAAAAGACGGATCAACTCTCCTCTCGCGATCCGCTTCAGATCTACATGCGCGAGGTCCAGACTCATTCTCTTTTGACGCCCGAAGAAGAGAAGGAACTTGCCGTCCGGTATGCGGAGCATCAAGACGTCGACGCCGCGGCCCGCCTCGTCACGGCCAACCTGCGCTTGGTCGTCAAGCTGGCGTACGAATACCGACGCGCCTACCGGAACATGATGGACCTCATTCAGGAGGGCAACATGGGTCTGATGCAAGCGGTCAAGAAGTACGATCCCTACCGGGGCGTCAAGCTTTCCAGCTACGCGGCCTGGTGGATTCGCGCCTACATGCTGAGATACATCTTGGCCAACTGGCGGATGGTGAAGCTGGGGACCACCCAGGCGCAAAGAAAGCTGTTTTTTAACCTCAGCAAGGAAAAAGCGAGACTCACGGCGATGGGCATCGAGCCGACGAATGAGGAAATCGCCAAGCGTCTCGAGGTCACGACCTTTGAAGTGGAGGAAATGGACAAGCGCCTCTCTCGTGGCGACGCTTCGCTCGACACCCCCGTCAGTGAATCTGACGGCCGACAGATTGCACGCGTCGAGCTCATGCCCTCGCCCGGTGAAGCGCCCGATGTCGCGACAGAAAGCGCGGAGCTCGGGGCGCTGTTGCGAGAGCATCTGGCAGAGTTCAGAAAAGGTCTCGCCGGAAAGGACCTGATCATCTTCGACGAAAGATTGATCGCTGATGAACCGCGCACCCTTCAAGATCTCGGAGATGAATTCGGTGTTTCGCGCGAACGTGTCAGACAACTGGAGTCGAGGATGACGGGACGCCTCAAGGAATATCTTTCCGACCGCATCGGTGATCCCATTACCGCGACCCTGGCTTGACCCGGGGTCGGGCCCCTTTTCTGCCTTCTCCTTGGGGTTCTCCCTCCTCCACCTCCAATCGCTGCTTCTGAAATGCAGGAATTTGAGCTGGTCCAAGCCCGCCGTCACAAATCCAGGCCTGGAGGCTAGGTGTAGGGGCGTCTCACCCTATACTTGGATCCAAACTGGCCGTTTCTTTGGTTTGCGCCGTTTCTTTGGTTCGTAACGTGGAAAACAGAGATCGATTCAACTTGCGGGGGCACACGATCGCGGGAACGTTCCGCGTGGATGAGGTCGTGGCCGAAGGTGGATTTGGGATCGTCTACAAAGCGTATCATCTCCACTTCCGCTCTCCGGTAGCACTGAAGTGTCTGAAGATCCCAGGTGAACTTTCTCAGAACGAGCGCAACGAGTTCTTGGAGCAGTTCCGGTCTGAAGCCGAGATCCAGTTTCGTCTGTCGGCAGAACTGCCGCACGTCGTGCGTCCGCTCCACGTCGACGCGATCCACACGAGCGCCGGGGAATTCGTACCTATGATGGCGCTCGAATGGCTCGACGGTCAAAGCTTCGAACACATCATCGATCAGCGCTGCGTGAGCGGGGAGGCGCCGATGACCCTCACGGAAGCGATGGACCTGATCGGCCCCGCAGCGCTCTCCCTTCACCGCGCGCATCATTTCGAAGCCGCCCCGGGCGAAGCGATGACCGTTGTTCACCGCGACATCAAACCCGACAACCTCTTCTTGACGGAGCTGGGGGGCAAGAAGGTCGTCAAGATCCTGGATTTTGGCATTTCCAAAGTCCGAAGAGCCGCCACCCAGCTAGCCGGACACTTCAGTCAAACCGGTGGAAGTGCTCCCTTTTCTCCTGCCTACGGCGCCCCGGAACAGTGGGTCCCCAAGCGCTTCGGCCAAACCGGTCCGTGGACGGACGTTTGGGGGTTGGCGCTCACCCTCGTCGAGATCATCAAAGGCGATGCAGTCATCGTCGGGGATCACCAAGCCATGATGGGAACGGCTCTCGATCCCAAGGTGCGGCCGACTCCGAGAGCCGAAGGGGTGATCGTGACGGACGACGTGGAGGCGGTGTTTGCAAAAGCACTCGCTCTCGATCCCCGCTATCGGTATCAAACCATCGAGGCCTTCTGGGAATCGCTCCACGCCGCGGTAGAGCACGCAGGTGATCTCACCCAAGGCTACGATGAAACGCCTAGTGGGAGCCGCATCGCACTGCCGCGAATGAGTGCTCCCACTCCCTGGACACA
>CAYMQT010000188.1:0-8760 GCA_964392575.1 uncultured Polyangiaceae bacterium | reverse complement strand
GCCGATCCTGACCGAAGGGGATAGGCAAAGGCTCTCTGGAGCTGAATCCGCTCAGTCGACGACCCTTGTCTTTGTCGATGTGGGGGGCGTCATCGGGCTGGGGGTCAAGCCTGGGATCGAGTTTGGAAAGAAACACTCGGTGATCTTGCGGACAAATCTAGGCGCGACCGGACTGATGAGCCACGCGGCCTTCGCCGACAACGAGTACCTTCGCTACGAATACAGTTTCGGTGGCAGTGTGGGTTACAGGTTTTACGAAGCAACCTGGGGTAGTCTTCGCGGCTTCTATTTCGGCGGAGGTCTCGACTATACGATGATGCGCCTCGCGGACCGAAATTTCCCTGGAAGCCATGAAACGCTTCACGGCGTCGCCCCCTTCGGCGAATTCGGCTACAGGTGGGTCTTCAAGGACATTTCCATAGGGTTTGGGCCTACCTTGGCCCTCCGGTATCCCATCGCCACGGCCTTTGCCCGGAGCAGTGCGCCGAGCTGCGCCGGGCAAATCACCTGCGATGAAGCGCGCGGCCGGAGATTTGAAGGGACGGTCCACTTTGAGGTGGGGTGGTTCCAGTGAGGTGGGGTGGTTCCAGTGGAATGGGCGCGAAACCAGCCGGAAAAGGGAACCGGCCACCCTCAAGAAAATCCACGGGTGAGCCTCGCCGGAAGTGCGGTTTTTTGCTAGTTCTCCCGCCCCTCCCAAGGAAAGAGATATCAAGACCATGAGCAAGATTCAGCTGAAGCCCGGCGTCATTTCCGGAAAAGCCCTCAAGGACCTCTTCGCCGATATGAAGAAGGTCGGCGCGGCCCTCCCCGCTGTGAACGTGATAGGTTCTCATAGCGTGAACGCTGCCTTGCAAGCGGCGAAAGAAGCGGGCTGTCCTGTCATCATTCAGGTTTCCAACGGCGGCGCGCATTTCTACGGCGGTAAGTTCCTGAGCAATGAAGGCGAGAAGGCCGCCATTGCCGGAGGTATCGCGGCGGCTCACCATGTGCGACTCATGGCTGAGCACTACGGCGTGCCTGTCATCATTCACACCGACCATGCGGCCAAGAAGCTCCTCCCCTGGATCGATGGTCTGCTCGATGCGGGTGAAGCGTACTACGAGAAGACCGGCCAGCCGCTGTTTTCGTCACACATGCTCGACCTTTCGGAAGAACCTTTGGACGAGAACCTTGAGATCTGCGCCAAGTACCTCACGCGCATGAACAAGATCGGCATGGCTCTCGAAATCGAACTCGGCGTGACGGGCGGCGAGGAAGACGGCGTGGACAACAGCGGTGTCGATCACAGCAAGCTCTACACGCAGCCGAGCGAAGTGCTTCAGAGCTACGACAAGCTGAACGCCCTCGGTCATTTCACCTGTGCGGCGTCCTTCGGCAATACCCACGGCGTGTACAAGCCCGGCAACGTGAAGCTCACCCCCAAGATCCTTCGCGATAGTCAGGTAGCCATCAAGGAAGCTCGCGGCACCGGTGACGTTCCCGTCGATTTCGTGTTTCATGGCGGCAGCGGCTCCACTCCTGAGGAGATCAAGGAAGCGGTGTCCTACGGCGTCATCAAAATGAACATCGACACCGATACTCAGTGGGCCTTCACGCAGCCTGTGCAGCAGTACATGGAAACCAAGGCGCCGTACCTGCATTCTCAGATCGGAAACCCCGACGGCGAGGACGTCCCCAACAAGAAGTACATCGATCCGCGTGGTTGGACGCACCTCGGCGAGAAGGGCATGTGCGCTCGTCTCGTCCAGGCGTTCAGTGACCTTGGTGCGACGGGGAAATTCGAGATCACGAAGTGACTCCATGCCTTCGAGTTTGTTGAAAGGTGACGGCGACGCTCCTTGTGGGGCGTCGTCTGTGCACCCTATCGAACTCGATCGCACATAAAGAGTGAGGAGCAGGCGCCGCCGTGAAGGGTCTTCGACACGTCGACGGGACGTTTGTTTTGGACGTCGCGGCGCTTCATTCACAATTCGTGGGGGCGAGCCCTTCCTTTTCGGTCGAAGTGCCGCCCTCGGCGGGGAAAGTGATCGCCTTGGTCCCCGGATCACGGCGGCAGTTTGCCGCAGGATTGCTTCGCATCTGGGGAGAAGGGCGCACGGCGCTCCTCGCCCCCGGTCCGGAGCTGCTTCAGCGCTTCGCCTATGACGGATCTTTGCTCCGCAGCATTGATAGCGGATCTTTGCGCTGCGTTGAGGAAGGCTTCGCGGAAGAGAGGGGTGAGCATGGACTCATCACTTTACGCGCGGGCGATCGCATCTGTGAGATTTTGACATCAGGCAGCAGCGGACAGCCTCAGGTGTTTGCCAAAACCGCGTCTCAGTTGATGACGGAAGCGCAAGCACTCACGCAGGTCCTCGCCCTCGGCGCGGCGGATTGCGTGCTGGCGACGACGGCGTTTCATCACGTCTATGGGCTTCTGTTTGGCCTCTTGGCGCCCTGGTTTTCCGGGGCGCGCATCGTCGCCGATCCGAAAAACGAACCCTCTCGCTTCCATCCAGATGAAATCGCAAGACTCGCGCGGGAGCATGACGTCACTCACCTGATCACCGTGCCCGCGCATCTTACCGCTCTGCTCGACGCCAAGGTCGAGTTCAGTCGTTTGCGCACCGTCGTGTCTTCCGCGGCGTTTTTAGAGTCGGAGATCGCCCGCGCATTCGAGGAGCGCTACTCTGTTCAGGTGATCGACGTCTTGGGCTCGACGGAAACCGGCGGAATTGCGACCAAGCGTCCGGCGCTCGGAGGAGCGTTTACTCCGCTGCCGGGGGTTGAGATCTTTTTCGAAGAGGAAGCTCTCCTCGTAAGATCGCCCTTTGTCGAGGACCCGACGCGCTTCACGGAAACGGGGGACCGCGCGCGGCTGCGCGACGACGGAACCTTTGAACACCTTGGACGTGGGGACGGGATCGTGAAGGTGGGCGGGAAACGCATCAGCCTGCAGGAGATAGAAAACCTCACGCGCTCGATTGTGGGCGTGAAGGATGTCGCCTCTCTGAGTCGCAAGGTCAAATCCATGCGCGGCGAGGAGATCCTTCTGGCCGTGGCAGCGGAAGGGCTAGAGAGAGAGGAAATTCGGCGCGCGCTTGCGGGGAAGCTGGAGCGGGTCTTCGTGCCCAGAAGGATCCGCGTTCTTGGCGCGCTCCCCAGAGATGAGCGGGGCAAGCTTTCGCGAAAAGACGTGGAGGGCCTCTTCGATGAGGAGGGCCTTTTCAACGACGTGCCCCTCCCCGCGCCGGAAAGAGTGGAGGTGCAACTCTCGATTGATGAAGGATCGCCCAGGTTTCGTGGACATTTTGCGGACAACCCGCTGTTGCCCGCTCTGGCTCAGCTCACCGATCTCGTCTTGCCCGAGATCCGGCGTCACTTCGGCGGGGGAGAGCTGTCACAGCTGAGCCGCGTCAAATGGACCCACCCGCTCCGACCTGGCGCGAAGGTCGCGCTTTTCTTGCAACAAAAGACGACCGGGATCGCTTTCGAGATCCGAAGCGGCGATACGTCCTGCTGCACGGGAACGGCGCGTCTTCGGTAGGGTGAGACGCCGATGGTGAACGCATCGAGCGTGAGCGTTTACGAAGGTGGGCCGGCAGGCGGCTCGAACACGGTGAAGGAACCCTCGGCACGTAGGGTGTCTTTGTGGGTGACTTGACCGGAAAAGCGCGCGAGCGCACCTTCGTGAAACACCACCTGGACGGTGACGAGGAGGGACTGCCCCACCAGATAATCGCCGCCCCAAAAACTCATGTTCGGGACCCCGACGAGATACCCCACCCGGGGGGAAACGTGACGCCCTAGCTCTTCGAGACGAACGTGTGCGGCGGCCGCCTGGGCCATCAACTCGAGTGCGAGGACGGCGTCGGCTCGTCCTTCTGTGACGTATTGCATCGAGTCACGGATCTCGACCAGGCAGGTGGATGACTCCGGCGTATGAGAAACAACCTCATCGAGCAGAAGCGCGGGACCGGTGTGCGGGAGCAGCTCGCTCAGGGCAGGGAAGCTCTCAGCCTGCATCCCTTCGCATGTACCGGTTTCCCTCGACCCGAGGAAGCCTTGCTTCGTCCTTCTCGAGGTGAAAAGGTCCCGGCCGGTGACTGAACAGCCGTCAGAAAATCCACCGGAGAAGGAAGATTCTCGGGTGGTAGAAGGTGCCGCTCTCCCGCAAGCGAGCGCCCGCCGTGTGTGGGTGTTCGTTTCCGTTCTCTGCTGTGTGGCGCTCGGCTCCGCGGGCTGGGTGAAGTGGTCGAATGCCGGGTCGGCGTCCGCCTCCACCGGGAAGGAGCAAGGAGAGGAGCGAGCACGACCGGTGAAGCTCTCTTTGGTGACGACGGGCAGCCTCCCTCTCGTCGCTGAGTACCGGGGTGAACTCGATACGGACGTCGCAGAGCTGGCGGCTCAGGGCAGTGGCCGTCTCCTTTCGGTGAGCGTCAATCTGGGCGACACGTTTCAGGCAGGTGATGTTCTTGCGAGAGTGGACGCGGCAGAGACGCGCAGGATGCTGGGCGAGGCGAGCGCACAAGTACAGTCCGCAGCTGCCGCTAGCGCTCGGGCCACAGCGCAACTGGAGACGGCGCGCGAGGAGTCGGCACGCGGCGACAAGCTGGTGGAGCAAAGGGTTCTTTCTCAGCAGGAGCTTTCGGCCCTGCGCTCTCAAGTGAAGGTGTTCGAAGCCGAGGTCAGCGCCGCGGAAGCTCAAAAAGCGGCCGCCCAAGCCAGGGTCGAGCTGTATCGAGAGCAGGTCGCTCAGACCGGCCTCAAAGCGCCCTTCGCTGGAGCCGTAGGGCGTCGCTATCTCGATCCTGGTGCGACGGTGCAGGCAGGTACACCGGTGTTGCGACTTGTCAAAGGCGGTCCCCTGGAAGTGCGGTTTCGCGTCTCGGAGATTCATCTCAGTCGCCTCACCGCGGGGACGGAGCTTTCGCTCTCGACGTTGGGCACCGGGAAGGAATCTTTTACCGGAAGGCTGATGAGGGTTGCGGCCGAGGTGAGTCGCACCGATCGCTCGGTGGAAGCCGAGGGACTTCTCGACGCGGAGCACGCAGCCCTCAGGCCGGGAATGTACGCCACCGTGACGGTCAGCCTGGGTACCTTGGATGATGCCATCGTCGTGCCTTCGGCCGGCCTTCTGAGCCGTATCGTCGAGGACGGAAGCTCAGAGAGAGGCGTTTATGTCGCGGAGGGCGGAAAGGCGCACTACGTGTCGGTCACGGTCGTCGGCGAATACGAGGGACGTGCTGCCGTCGTCGGGGTGAAACCGGGGCAGAAGATCGTGGTGCAGGGACAGGAACTCTTGAGCGATGGGGCCGAGATCCGCTCCGTTGACGAGAAAGTGCCGTGAGACGCTGGATCGAGATGGCAGCTTCGCGCCCGGTGGGCGTGAGTATCATTTTTTTCGCCTTGCTCGTGCTGGGTCTGATCTCCGTGCGCAGGCTTTCCGTCGATCTGATGCCTGACGTCGAGGCGCCGTGGATTTCCATCACGACTCGCTACGAAGGTGTGGCCCCGGAGGAGATTGAAACGCTGGTCACTCGGCCCATCGAAAAGTTCATGGCGGGGGTCGAGGGCGTGGAGCGCCTCGAAGGACAATCCGCGGAAGGCCTGAGCCGCGTCTTTCTTCGTTTCGATTGGAAAATGGATCCGGACGTAGCTCTCGAAGAGGTGCGAATGGCTCTGGATGGGGCACGAAACAGGTTGCCTATCGATGCCGATCCTCCCAGCATTTATAAATTCAACCTCGCGAGCGGCGCTGTCTTGAACCTTGGCCTCGAGGGCGAAGGGGACATGCGCAACCTGAAGTATCTCGCGGAGCAGAGGATCGCTCCGGAGTTGGAGCGGCTTCCGGGAGTGGCTTCCGTGGACGCACGAGGGGGACGAGACCGAGAAATCCGCGTCGAGCTGGATCTGTCACGTCTGTCCTCGCTCGGGATCAGCGGGGATGAGGTCCGTGAGGCTCTTTTTCGTGAGAACCTGAGCGTTTCGGCCGGAAGCGTCAAAGACGGGGGGCGTGAGGTTCTCGTCCGGGCCGAGGGAGAGTTTGAATCTCTTTTCGACATCGAAGAAACCGTCGTCAAGACCGTGGACGGTCGGCCCGTCCGCGTGCGGGACATCGGTCGCGTCGTGGACTCCATCCGTGAGGTGAAGAGCGAGCTTTGGATCGATGGAAAGCCCGGGATTGAACTCAGCGTCTACAAGCAAACCGGCGCTAATTCGGTCGCCATCGCTCAGAGCGTGATCGAAGAGATCGAGGCCATCAACCGGCGTTATAAAGGCCGGGCTCACATCAAGGTCCTCAATGATTCTTCGCTCTTCATTCGCGCGGCGGTGACCGGCGTGCAGGACAGCGCGGTGATCGGCGCGGTTTTGGCCACATTGGTACTGCTCTTGTTCCTGCGCAGCGTGCGGGCGACGTTTGTCGTGGCCCTGGCCATCCCGCTGAGCGTCCTTTCGACGTTCATCCTGATGTACGGACAGGGCATGACCCTGAACCTGATTTCCTTCGGTGGGCTCGCCCTTGGTATCGGAATTTTGGTCGACGGGGCCGTGGTGATCTTGGAAGCGATCTACCGCAAACGTGAAGACGGGCTATCGGTGCGGGAGTGTGTCGTCGACGGGGCGAGCGAGGTAGCGAGCGCGGTGCTTGCGGGGACCCTCACCACGGTGGCGGTGTTTGTGCCCGTGGTTTTTGTCGGAGACTTGGCGGGGATTGTCTTCGCTGAGATGGCCCAGGTGGTGACCTTCTCCCTGCTTTGCTCGCTCGTCGTTGCCCTGACCTTGGTGCCGATGCTCGCTCTTTTGCTTCTGAATCGACCGTCCTCCAAGAAAGGTCGCTTGGATCGAGTGATTGGTGCGTCTCTTCATTCTCTGGACGAGGCGTACGGCCGTGCGGTGGCAGCGGCTCTTTCTGCGCCTTGGGCCGTCGTTTTGGGAGCGTTGGTCCTCTTGGGGTCGAGCTGGGTCTTGATGGATGCGGTCAAGAGTGAGCTCATGCCCGAAGCAGATGAAGCACAAGTCGAAGCGGATCTGGAGCTTCCTGTGGGCACACCCCTCGCTCAGACGATCGAAGTGGTGGATGAGGTAGAGCGCCGGATGCTTGAGGTGCTTCGGCCGGAGGAAATTCGTCATCGGCTGGTGAGTGCCGGACCGGAGGCGTGGTGGCGGATGGATGGATCCAATGTCGGGGAAGTCGAGTTTCTGCTCGTGCCAGCCAAGGCGCGAAAACGGAACGTGCATGCCATCATTCCTTTGCTCCAAGATGCGCTCCAAGGGATCCCAGGGGCGAAACTGCGTGTGCGACCCCGCAGCACCAATCCCCTGGCCCGCATCATTCGGGGCGGCGACGACAGACTGGCGGTTGAGATCCGCGGACACGATCTGAAGACAGCTGATCAGCTTGCCGAACAGGTGAAGGAAATCATGACCAGCATCGACGGCATCAAGTCGGCCTTTCCCGACCGTGAACTCGGCAAGCTGGAACGCACGGTCGTCGTCGATAGGCAGCGGGCCGCTGAACTCGGTCTGGGGAGCGCGGATGTCGCCCGCGCGGTGGAGACCTACCTCAACGGTCGCATCGCTACTCAGTACCGGGATCGCGGAGATGAGTTTGATCTGCGGGTTCAGCTAGATAGAAAACAGAGTGGAACGCTTGCGCAGCTCGAAGAACTCCCGCTCATCACTCCCTTGGGCGAGGTGGTTCCCCTGCACGCGATTGCCAAGATCCACCCGCGCATCGGACCGTCCAGCATTTCGCGCATCAATCAAGAGCGGGTGCTTCGGGTTTCCGCTTGGCCGTCCGGGCGTCCCTTGGGTGAAATCGCGCGCGACCTCGATGTGAAACTCAAGACGCTCTCGGTCCCAGAAGGTTTTGGGGTCAGCCTCGAAGGAGAAACGGCCGAGCAAGACGCGACGTTTAGTAATTTACTCGTCGGGATTCTGCTGTCCCTCTTTCTCGTTTTTTCCGTGATGGCGGTGCAGTTTGAGAGTTTGAAACATCCCCTCATCATCATGCTTTCGGTCCCCTTCGCTTTGACGGGAGTGGCGATTGCGCTTCTCGCCACAAACACCACTCTCAACATGTACTCGCTCCTTGGAGTCATCGTGCTCATCGGAATCGTGGTCAACAATGCCATCATTCTCGTCGACTACGCGAACACCTTGAGAGAGCGAGACGGAATGCAGCTCCGGGAGGCGCTGATTTCCTCCTGTCGTCGCCGCTTACGCCCCATTCTCATGACGACGTTGACGACGCTGCTCGGTCTCGTGCCCTTGGCGATCGGTCTCGGGGAAGGGAGCGAAATGCAATCTCCTCTGGCCCGGACCGTCATCGGCGGGCTCTTTACGTCCACCGTCGTGACGCTCTTTCTCGTGCCCGCGGTTTACTTTCTCGTCGAAAGAAGGGGCGAGCTCATCGAAAGAAGAAGCGAGAGCGTTTGAGATTGAGGCCTGCGCAGATTCTTGCGGGGACAGTCTCAGCCGCTGCGCCGTCTGCGCCTTCGTCTGCGCGCGCCGCTCGGCTCTTCGCCTTCGGGGGCGCGGGCGGTGGGTTGAGCGGGAGAGCCGGCACGGGGCGTGAGATTGAGCACGCGCGTTTGTTTTTTGCGCGCCTCGGGGCTCACGTAAGTAGAGGCAGGGACACCGTCGCCGCGTTTGGGTCCTGATCCTGGCGCCGGACGCTGCTGAGTGTTGGGTCCGCGCGGTACGTTGGGTCGCTGCTGAGCGTTGGGTCCGCGCGGTGCGTTGGGTCGCTGCTGGGCGTTGGGTCCGCGTGCT
>CAYMQT010000187.1:0-8761 GCA_964392575.1 uncultured Polyangiaceae bacterium | reverse complement strand
CTTATGAAGCGTATGCTCTAACCGACTGAGCTACTTCGGCGTTTTCCCCTTTCGGGGGGGGCCGGGAATATGGTTTTTCACCGCCGGAGTGTCAAGGCCGGAGTCTCAAGGCCGGAGTCTCAAGGCCGGAGTCTCAAGGCCGGAGTCTCAAGCGGAGTGTCAGGGCGCCCCCAGGACTTCGGCTGAAATCAATTGTCGCCGAACAGGCCGTTGATCTTAGTGTCGAGGGCCACGGCAATCTTGTAGAGGCTGGAAATGGAGGGGCTGGATTCTGCACGCTCGATCTGCGAAAGCAGAGAAATGCTGAGTCCAGTGCGGCGACTCATCTGCTTCAGGGTCAGTTCTTGCTCCTTGCGGAGTCCGCGGATGGTGTCGCCGATGATCTTGTGGAGCTGCTCTTCAGGCGTCCTAGCGAGTCCCTTTTTCTTCATCACGCGCGCGAGAACGTCGCGGAACTCGTCTACGTTGAAGGGCTTCTTGATGTAGTCGACCGCGTCCAGCTTCATGGAGGCGACGGCGGTCTCTAGATCCGGATGCGCCGTGAACATCACGACAGCGACGTCGCTGTCGATGGCTCGAATGCGCTTGAGCACCTCGATTCCATCGAGCTGGGGCATCATGACGTCAAGGATGATGACGTGAAAAGAGCCCTGCCGGACTTCGTCCTCGACTCGAGTCGGATCGCTCTGAGTGCGAACCTCGAATCCGTCCTTCTCCAGGAGGGTTTGCATGTATTCAAGAATGGCCTGGTCATCATCGACGATCAGGATGTTGACGTTGGGTACTTCGATCGGCACGGCTCTGGCTTCCTGAGGTGGATCTCTGCGGGACTCAGCGAGCGTCCGCGGAGAAAAGCTACTCTGTGAGGAGAGAAGGGGAGTCCGCATGAGTTGTGCGGTGCCCGTGCTCTCGTTTCAGTGTGAGCACAATACCCGGCGACTGTTACCGTGTCACTAGATTGAGATGCGATTTCCAAGAAGTATCGTAAGTTACTGATATCGCATAATTTATTTGTGCGCATGTCAGCACTTCACCGAGACTTCACGCACTTAGCCCTGAATTTCTGGGTCGGCGCCGGTTCTGGAGATTCGATGCACAGAGGAATCCTCAGCCGGCGGAGCGGTTGACAGGTCTAGGCGCGGGGCACATTCTCCGCCGCCCCGGAAGACCAAAGGTGTCGACCGGATCGGGGCGTAGCGCAGTTTGGTAGCGCGCACGGTTCGGGATCGTGAGGTCGTGAGTTCGAATCTCGCCGCCCCGACAAAAAGCCTCTCGCTCACGCGAGAGGCTTTTTAGTTGGAGCAGTGAGGTGAGGTATGGTCACAGAGTGAGTCGACTCGAACTGGAAGGAGTCGACTCGGCGACTAAAGGGCCTTCACGAGTTCCGGAACCGCTTTGAACAGGTCTTCCACGAGTCCGTAGTCGGCAAGCTGAAAGATGGGCGCGTCCGGATCCTTGTTGATCGCCACGATCACTTTGGAGTTCTTCATTCCGGCTACGTGCTGGATGGCTCCGGAGATGCCGATGGCGAAGTAGAGCTTGGGGGCGACGATTTTCCCGGTCTGTCCGACCTGAAAATCTCCAGGACAAAATCCTGCGTCCACGGCCGCTCGGCTTGCGCCCAGGCCGGAACCGAGCTTGTCCGAAAGGGGCTCTAGGACCTCGAAAAACTTCTCCTTCAGAGCCCGTCCACCGGAGACCACAATGGCGGCGTCTGTGAGCTCCGGTCGCTCGTTTTTGACCGATTCGAGGGACACGAACTCCACGCGACTTGGCGCTTTTCCCCCCGGTGCTTTGGCGACCGTTTCGACGGCGCTCGCTGCTGCCTCACCCGGCTCGTCGGGGGCGACTTCGCTCTGTCGAACCGTAGCTATTTGAATGGGGGTCGACAGCTGACAGTAACCGAAAGCATTGCCGGCAAACATCGGCCGCTTGTAGGTCAACTTGCCCCCTTCGGAGCTGACCCCGGCGCAGTCCCCGGCGTAGGCAGCGTCGAGCCGCGCCGCGACTCGTGGTAGCAAGTCCTTGCCGAAGGTCGTGGCGGTGGCCACGATGAGCCCGTACGCCTTGCCCACCTCTGCTACCGTCGGAGCAAACTGTTCCGCGACATAGTTTTCGAAGCCGAGGTCTTCGCAGGTGATTATTTTTTCTGGGCCGTGCTTTTTCAATTCAGCTGCCGCAGCAGCCGTGTTCTTCCCCAAAACGAGCACGTGAAGACTGCCGCCGATCGCGGGCAGCGCCTGCTTTGCGAAAGTCAGCGCTGAAAGAGTGGCGTTTTTGAGGGACTCTGAAGCGGTGAGTTCAGCTACAACAAGTACGTTTGGCATCTCTTTATCTTTCCTTCCGGTTCAGAGGACACGAGCTTCGTTCTTCAGTTTGTCGACCAGCTCCGCCACGTCCTTGACGATGACGCCGGCCTTACGTCCGGGAGGAGACTCGAACTTCACGTAAGTCGCCGAGAGTGACGCATCCGTCACCTCAGCGAGCGTCTTGACGTCCAAGGGTTTCTTTTTGGCCTTCATGATGGCGGGGAGAGGGGCAAAGCGAACCCCTTCTCCGTGGGCGAAATCCGGCGAGGTCTTTGCCGAATGAACGCTTTTGGGCGCGACCACCCGCAAATCGACCGTGATCAGGCAGGGGGGAGTCAGACGGAGTTTGAGCACCCCGCCGTCGACTTCGCGTCCCACGAGCAGCGTTCCCGAAGCCTCTTCTGTGATGGTGGCCGCGAAGGTGGCCATGGGGAAATCCAAGTGCTCGGCCAAGAGTTGGCCCACTTGGTTGCTGTCCCCGTCGACCGCTTGCTTACCCAGAAGCACTAGATCAGGCTTCTCTTCTTCGACGATTTTCTTGAGCGCACTCGCGACGATACGTCCGTCGAGAGCAGAGTCATCGGCCTCGATGCGGATGGCCCTATCGGCGCCGGTGGCCAGAGCGGAGCGGAGCTGCGCTTCCGTTTCCTTCGGTCCTAGAGTCACGACGACGACTTCACCCTCGCGCACTTTGGGGTTTGCGCCGTCTTCTGTCAGGCGAAGTGCGGCTTCGAGGGCGTACTCGTCGAACGGATTGATCTTCCATTCAAGGCCGGTAGTCTCTACGGATTTCCCGTCTGTGACCTTCACTTTATTGGCGTTGTCTGGATCAGCGACGCGCTTGAGAGCGACAAGTACTTTCACAAAGCCTCCCCTTCAGGATGGTGGGTTCTTGAGGAACCTTTGGCGGCACCTCTTCTGAATAACCTACGGCGGAACGGCGTGGCGTCAAGCCGGCTCGCGGGCGTAAAGCTCTGAAAACGTTGAAAAAGCGTCGAATGGACGGGCCCCCGTGTTCCCGAGCCCCTCTAGGGCTATGTAGAGCGAACTGTGTCACGCCCCACGGATTTCTTGGTTCTAGGTAGTGGTATCGCCGGGTTGAGTTTTGCCCTTCGAGCCGCCGAGCACGGTGACGTGTTGGTGGTGACGAAGCGCTCCCTCCGCGAGAGCGCAACCGGGTGGGCGCAGGGAGGCGTCGCCGCGGTGCTCGATCCTCATGATTCCTATGAGGAGCATGAAAAGGATACTCATACGGCGGGTGTGGGTCTTTGTCGCAATGAGACCGTAGAACTCTGTGTGCGTCGCGGGCCACATGTGCTGAAATGGCTGATGGATCTCGGTGCGGAGTTTACGGCCGCAGAGTCAGGACAGCTCGATTTGGGTCGTGAGGGTGGGCACAGCCAGCGTCGTGTCGCTCATGCAGGGGACATCACTGGAGCGGAGATCATGAGAGCCCTGGTTGCGGCCGTGGAAGCCAATCCTCGGATCGAGGTGCGTGAGTGGACGATGGGGGTGGATCTCATCATGCACAGTCGTCTGGGGAAGCCCGCGGAGTGTGTCGGCGCATACGTCTTGGACGAGAAATCCGGGGAAGTGCATGCACTGCGTGCCCACGCCACGGTTTTGGCCACCGGAGGTGCTGGCAAGGTGTATCTCTACACTTCGAATCCCGACGTGGCGACGGGCGATGGGGTTGCCATGGCCTATCGAGCCGGAGCGGAGATCTCCAACATGGAGTTCTTTCAGTTCCATCCTACTGTGCTTTTTGAACCTCGCGCGAAGAGCTTCCTCGTCAGCGAAGCACTTCGTGGAGAAGGAGCGGTGCTTCGCCTGCCTTCGGGTCATGCATTCATGAAGGAGCACCATGAACTTGCCGATCTGGCTCCCCGCGACGTGGTTGCACGCGCCATCGACTACGAGATGAAACGGACCGGATCTGAGCACGTTCTGCTCGACATCACTCACCAGAAGGAGAGCTTTTTGAAGGAGCGCTTCCCTACCATTCTTGAGCGTTGCAAGATGTATGGGATCGACATCGCGCGTGAGCCGATCCCTGTGGTTCCGGCCGCACATTATATGTGTGGTGGGGTGACGAGCGACCTGTTTGGACGCAGTAGCGTGCCTGGCCTTTGGGCGATCGGTGAAACGGCCTGTACGGGCCTCCACGGAGCCAACCGGTTGGCGTCGAATTCCCTGCTCGAAGGCTTGGTTTTTGCCGAACGTGCCGTCGAGAAAATGGCGAGCCGGATGAGCGAGATGCGCGCACGCCCTCTGCCTTCGGTGCCCAATTGGGAAACCGGAAGCGCCTGCCCGAGCGACGAGGCTGTGATCATCACTCAAAACTGGGACGAACTCCGGCGCCTCATGTGGAACTATGTCGGTATCGTTCGGAGTAACTCGCGGCTCGAACGCGCTTCGAGCCGCGTAGCGCTCTTAGAGCGTGAGATCCAAGAATACTACTGGAAACACCTTGTCACCCGCGATCTGCTCGAACTCCGTAACATCAAGACGGTTGCAGAACTGGTGATTTCATGCGCCCAGAGCCGTAAGGAGAGCCGCGGTCTTCACTTCACCATTGACCATCAGGAGCGTCAGGACAGCTATTCGCGTGATACCGTGATCAAGTTAGGTGTGACGCCCCACCTTCGCGCCGTTTGAACGGATTTCTTCTCAATGGACGAACTACCGGAGCTCTCCGCCAGCGAGCGAGCATCGCTTTTTACCCCGTCGCGAGCGTTTTTGTGGATGCTCGGAAACATGATGGTCATGGTTCTTCTTTCGGTGGTGCTCATCAGTGCTCGCCCCGAGTCCGAAAATGATCTTGTGAGTCTTGCCATCACGAGCTCCGCGGGTTTTTTCCTGGTGACCGCTTTCTTGCTTGGCAAATATCCGGCGGGCCCCCGCCTCGCTCAGGGGATCGCTTGGAAACGCGTACACCCATTGGCGCTTGTTTTTGGGTTTATCGTAGGCGTCTTGACTCAGGTTCCTGCGGAATCTCTCTATCAAGTCATCATTCACTACTTTCCCCCGCCCCCTTCTGAGCTAGAGCAGATGGCCGCGCGGCTCAAACCGCAATCGACGATGCACGCTGTGGCGCTCGTAGTCTCGCTCGCCTTCTTGGTGCCTGTAGCGGAGGAAGTCTTCTTTCGCGGCGCGGTCTATGGAGCTCTGCGTAGAGCGGGGAACTCCTTGTTGTCGTCGACTGTCGTGGTGGCGGTGGGCTTCACCCTCAGTCACGTGAGCGTGCGGATGTTGCTTCCGCTGGCGGTGACCGCCGCGATCTTGGGCGTGCTGCGTGCGGCGTCCGGATCTCTCTTGCCCGGGATCTTGGCTCACATGGGCTTCAACGCGGTGACGGTGATCAGCGCTGTTTTGCCGAACGCTCCGAAGGAATTCAAGGTGGGGGCGGTCTACCAACTGGGAGGAAGTGCTCTTGTTCTGGTTCTGCTCTACGCTTACGTGCGCTTTCTGACTCATGAGAGGGTCGCTTTGTCGCACCGACAGGAGGAAGCCGAAGTCTACGATGACGAAGGAGGGAGAGTTCTCTGATGGATCGATCTTGGGGCGTTTTCTCGCGGCGGCAGCTCTTCGCTCTACCGCTGCTCTTGCTCGGGTGCTCCCGCCCCTATCAGGTGGGCGATCACGTTTTGGTCGAGTGGGGCGAAGATCATTTGCTGTACACCGCCTTCATCACCGAAGTGCGCGATCGCTCCCGCTACCGGGTTCACTATGAAGGTTATCCTTCCCGTTGGGACGAGATCGTAGACTTGACCCGCATCAAGGGGCGCGTTTCCGGGAAGGTGACCCCTTCGCCACCGCCGCTCAAGGTACGCCTGGCCCGGGGACTCAAAGGGCAGGAGGGGGAAAATGCTCCGGTGAGTCAGTTCAAAGAGGGGGACAAGATCCGGGTAAAATGGCGCAATTCCGTGTACCGGGCCAGCGTACTCGAAGTCGTCTCCGCGACGGAGATTCGAGTACGCTACGAGGGTCACGAATCCGCTTGGGATGAAGTGGTCCCCGTCACGAGGATCGTGGATTGAATCAGACCTCAGAAATCCTCTCGGAAGGCCTGGCGAGCTGTGCTAATAGATCAGCATGAATGACGATGTGCCGACACGGCTTGCCGGCAATCTCAAGAGACTTCGTGAAGAGGCGGGGCTGAGTCAGAAAGCTCTTGCCGAGCATTCCGGAGTTCCTCGACCGACCATCGCGCATCTGGAATCGGGGCAAGCCAATCCTACTCTCAGTGTCGTGCTCAAGGTTGCCGCAGCTCTAGGGGTGAGCGTGGACGGCCTCGTCGATCCAGGGGAGGCTCCGGTCGTGGTGCTTTCCCCTCGGGCCCTTCCGACCAAGCGCACGAGCCGCATCCGTCGTGTGCAGGTTCTTTCCGCCGGGATCATTCGAGACCCAGAGATCGAGAGGATTACGCTCAAAGCTGGTGGCCGGATTTCGATTCTCGGCTCGAGCAGCGCCCCTCAGGTCGTTTTCTGTGAGCGGGGAGAGTTCACCCTGCTTGCAGGTCCGGTGCAGCTTCCGCTGGGTCCGGAGCGGGTCGGGATCGTTCGAGCCGGTGCGGACTGCATGACCGTCGGTGGCGGTGTGATTTACCTCGTCACCGGAAAGTAGCCCAAAGGCCGCAGGTTGAGGGGCGCTCGGTATCGAGTCAGGAACAAATGCACGATTGTTGGGCCCTCGATTGGACAGGGGAGGGCTCTCAAGCTAGCAGGGCGCACCCCATGAGCCCTTCTATGCGCAATATTGCGATCATCGCCCACGTAGACCACGGCAAGACCACTCTGGTCGATGCCATGCTTGGACAGACGGGGGTCTTCCGAAGCAATGAAGAAGTCACCGACCGCGTGATGGATTCCAACGATCTGGAGAAGGAGCGAGGAATCACCATTCTCGCCAAACACTGCAGTGTGGAATACGAGGGCGCCACTATCAACATCATCGACACTCCCGGTCACGCGGACTTCGGTGGTGAGGTTGAGCGGACGCTGAAGATGGCTGACGGCGTGCTGCTTCTCGTCGACGCGGCAGAGGGCCCCCTCCCACAAACCCGGTTTGTGCTTTCAAAGTCCATTGAACTGGGGCTTCCCATCATCGTCGTGATCAACAAGATCGACCGCCAGGATGCGCGTCCCGACGACGTGCTCACGGAAACGTTCGACCTTTTCTGCGCTCTCGACGCGCCCGAAGAACACATGGACTTTCCCGTTGTCTATGCGGTGGGGCGTGATGGGGTGGCGTCCAATACCCTTGAAGAGCGTGGAACGGATTTGAAGCCGCTCTTCGACATGATCTTGAAGAGCGTGCCGGCCCCCAACCTGCCCGTGGATGCTCCCCTGCAGTTCTTGGTGCACAACACCGAGCACGATGAATACGTGGGCCGCCTGGCCGTGGGACGGGTATGGCGTGGCCGCATCAAAGTGGGAGATACGGTCGCTTGGATCGGTGAAGAGGGGACAAAGACCGCGCGGCTCAGTGCGGTTTATCGCTACGTCGGCACGCAACGCGTGAAGGTAGACTCCGCGGACGCGGGTGACATCGTAGCCGTTTCCGGCATCGACGAAGTGCAAATTGGCGACACTCTCGCTGATCGCGAGAAGCCGGAAGCCCTTGCGCGCATCAAGGTCGAAGAACCGACTATCAAGGTTCGCTTCATCGTCAATAACTCTCCTATGGCCGGTCTCTCCGGCAAATGGGTCACGTCCAGGCACATCAAGGCGCGCCTTGAGAAAGAGGCTCTCAAGAACCTTGCTCTGCGTGTGGAGCCGACGGAAGAGCCCGACACGTACGTCGTCTTCGGTCGCGGGGAACTCATGCTCGCTATCTTGGCGGAAACCATGCGCCGCGAGGGATTTGAGTTTTCTCTAGGGATGCCGGAAGTGGTGATCAAGGAAGAGAACGGGAAGAAGTTAGAACCGCTCGAGCTAGTGCTCGTCGACGTACCTGAGGAGTATGTTGGCGCAGTGACGACGCTGCTCGGTGAGCGCCGCGGGCAGATGGTCAATATGAATCACCTGGGGGCGGGGCGCACGCGCGTCGAGTACAAGATCCCGTCGCGTGGACTCATCGGGTTTCGCAACGAGTTCATGACGGAGACGCGGGGGCTTGGGCTGTTGAATACGCAGTTCGAGGGTTGGATCGACTATGCGGGTCCGATGCTGCGCCGTTCCAACGGGGCCATGGTGGCCGATCGTGCAGGGCAGACCCGCCCGTATGCACTCTTTCACTTGCAACCGCGTGGACAAATGTTCATCGGCGGCAATACCGACGTCTACGAGGGCATGATCATTGGTGAGCACAATCGGGGCAACGACATCGACGTCAACCCGACCAAGGAGAAGAAACTCACCAACATGCGAGCGTCCGGAAAGGACGAGGCCGTGACCTTGACCCCCCCCCGCGTGATGGGGATCGATGAGGCCATGGAGTGGATCGATCAG
>CAYMQT010000186.1:0-8830 GCA_964392575.1 uncultured Polyangiaceae bacterium | reverse complement strand
TGGCTAGGGCCTGCGTGAGCTTGGGGAGTTCGATTGTATGGATTTCTAGCAGGGGCGAGAAGACGGTGCCTGTCTGCTCCCCGCGGATGTGAAAAACCTCGTGAAACTGGCTGAAGCGGAACTCTCGATAGTCCAGAAAGATCACACTGACGGTCCGCGAAAGCCGGGAATGATCCTCACCCTGGGTCAGCTGGGAGGAAAACAGCCTCGCCCAGTAGAAGAGCCCCCGGGGCTGGAATTTGCTTTGCCGGGATGCCTGCATCTCCACGTCGAGCTGGGTGCCATCGTCGAGTGTGACGGAGACGTCGAGGAAGCCGCCCTTTTCATCCTCGAAGGATTTGGGCAATTCTGGATTTTTGACGATGGCCCTGCGGATGGGAATCGGGGGTTTCAAAACCGCCGTCAAAAGACTGATGAGCACATCTTCACTGGAGGTGAGGATGGCCTTGAAAACGAAATCGTTGGTGGGACTGAGGCGAACGCTGGGGGCGAGAATGGGGGTCATGCCCGCTTTCTTCGGCCGCTCTGGATTTGCGTTGCGTGAAAATCAACCTAGGACCGGGATTTCCCATGCAAACCTAGCTGCGCTAGAGCGGTGCTGTTGCCGTGGTCAATCTACCAGCTCGTAGAAGATCTCGTCTTCGAGTTGGTACTTCTGCGCCATTCTTAGGACCAAATCACGTTGGTTGTTAGCGGACATGTTGATCTCAATGTAAACGCCCGGTGCAACTTGTAACGGCCGGGTAAGGTCGTCAGGAGAATTGGACACCAACCGTCTTCCTCGTTGGCGAGCAAAGTCTTCATCGGCCAGGAGTCTCTTCGATTGGTGACCAGTAGCGGTCGTACACGTGACGGCGGGCGTCAACGCTGTTGAGCATCAGCGAGTAGTTGCGGATCTTGTCGCCGCTGGAAAGCGGAGCTCCGGTGGAGTTGATGCTCTCGAAGATGAGTTGCGGATTGTCGTCATTCGCGTCAATGGCGACCGTGATGATTTCGAACCGATCGAGAGCGCGTATGTAGGTTTCGAGCTGATCGCACTCCATGAAATAGCGCCTGAACTGGTCAAAGGTCTTCTTCTGTTTGTTCGCAGCCTCGTCGCGACTCAGGTCCTGACCCTCGAAGAGCTTCTTGAAAACCACGTTGTCAGTCGTGACCGTCCGCAGCAGAATCTTGCGCTCTCGCTCGGGGGCCCCGTACTGGTCGTAGAGGTACTGGTCCTTGATGCTCACCTCGCTCTAGTCCCCAAGGGCCACAGCCTCTAGCTCGGCGCGGACTTTCTTGCCTGCGTTTCCGACACACACCACATTCTGACCTTCCCGTGTAAAGACGGCCTGCGAAGCTGCGCGGATGTCCTCTCGACTGACTGCAAGCAGGCGATCCAGGCGATCTTTGGGGGTCCTTTCCGAGCCCGAGATTTCGGCCTCTGCCATGAAATCCGCGCTCGCACCCACATCATCCAAAAACGCCTCCTGTTGCCATCGGGTACGGCGCATGAGTCTGTCGTATTCAGCGGGTGAAATGAGGCTGTTCTTCAGCTCTTCGGTGATCTGGAGCATTTGCCTGAGCACCTCGGGGGCTTGCTCGTCCGTAGCGTCCGCACCCACTTCGACGAGGCCTGCATCTTCGTAGGTTTCGTATGTGGCGCTGGCCGAGTAGCAGAGGCCACGGCTGTCGCAGAGTTGGTGATAGAGGCGGGTGGCCATGCCGTCGTCCATCACGCGCAGCAAGAGATCGAGGGCGGGTGACAAAGGGTGCCGTGAGGGAGGGCAGCGAAAAGAAAGAGCGGTGCTGGTTTGGCTCGATCCTTGGTGCCGAACGAAGCGGTACCGGGGCTTGAGTTGCGGAGGTGGCTCGGGGCTCGCCAAGGGTACACCCCGGCGAACGTCTCCGAATCCTCGTTCGAGAGCGGCGAGTACCGAGTCAGGATCGAAGGGTCCGGCGGCAGAAAGGACGAGATTTTGGCCGATGTGCGTGCGCGCCAGATGGTCTGCGAGCGCGGCGGTGGAAAAGCCTTCAACGTTGCTCAAAGGCCCGGTGATCGGTTGCCCCAGTCCGTGACTCCCGAAGGCTAGCATGCGCGTCACGGTGGCAGGATCCACAAACTGTCCGTCGTCTCCGAGCTCTTCGAGGATTTCCTCGCGGATGATTCGGCGTTCGACTTCGATGTCCGAAAGAAGCGGAGCGCGAAAAACCTCGGCCACGAGCGGTACGACGTTCAGCAGGTTTTCCTGCGGGAGGTTGATGCTGAGCATGCCGTGATCCGCCGCCGTGCTCGCTTCGAGCGTTCCTCCCAGTTCTTCGAAGGCCGTGGCTAGAAGGTGAGCCGAGGGGTGCGCCTGAGTCCCCCGGAAAACCATGTGTTCCAGAAAGTGGCTGAGACCGTTTTCGTCCGGCGCTTCAAAGCGGGAGCCCGTACGGAACAAGAGCGTGAGGACCGATCGCCTTCGATGAGGCATGGGCGTCGCAAGGGCGACCGCTCCGCTCTTGAGTTCAGCGCGGACGACAGCGAGGGCCGAAAGATCGCTCAGCTCCCGGTTCCCTTCGCGGCTTCGTCTTCAGATTTCGGAATGAAATCGGAGTTGAGTTTCACTCCTCCGGCCTTGGAGATCAGCTCCTCGACATAAGCGGCCAGCGCTTGTTCGCTCTTTCTTTTGTTGAGCGCTTCCAGGATTTCCTTGCGTTCCTCGTTGAACTTTTCACGAGTGACGATGTCCTTGCTTTTCAGCTGAAGGACGACGAGCCCTGACCTCGTTGCGATGGGCTTCGGATGTACGTCGTCCTCCTTCACGAGATCGAAGAGGGCCATCGTGGGGGTTTCCTCCGGGAGGGAATCGGAGACCGGGTTCTGCTCGATGGTGACGGCGCGTGAGATGTCGCTCTTGGGAGCTTTTTCGTGCTCTCGGGCACTCTCGCTCTTTTCGAAGGGGCCGCCCAGAAGGGCCGCCTGGACGCCGGCCTCGACGGCGTCGGAAAGCGCGACTCCAGATTTCGCGTCCGAGATGAGCTTCTCGGCGAACTTGGTCGTCGCCTCTCGCGAAAGAGCTTCGCTTGCGAGTTTGTAGGTGACGAAATCTCGGACCAGGTCGGTCTTGTTTTCGGCGGTCACCTTTCCGACGAGCTTCAGCACGTGCATGCCGCGGATGGTTTCGACCACGGGACTGACTTCGCCTGGGCGCGTGAGAGCAGACGCGGCTTCCATCAGAACGGCCGAACCGGCCCCATACCCGGAATCCAGACAGCCCATTCGTCCGCCCAGCTCAGCAGAGTCAGCCTGGCTCTCCTTACGCGCATGAGCGTCGAAGTCAGCACCTGTAGCAAGAAGGACCTGCAAGCGCTCCGCGGTCTTCTTGACTTCATCCGCCTCAGCGGTGCCCGGGTCGGCGCTATCGAGCCGCACTTCGGAGACGACCGCGCACCCGTCGGCCCACTTGTCCGCCGTCACCTTCACCGCCTCGTCGATCTCCTTCTGGTGGTCCTTTTCGAAAGCCTTGAGCTGGGTTTCGCTAGGAGAACTCACGTAGCGCTGGAACCACTTGGTTTCTAAGGTGGCGGTTCGAGCTGTGGCCTTGGAACGGGCGCGAGAATAAGCCAAGAACGCTTCCTCGACGGAAACGCGGACGGAGCTACGGATCAGGTCCCGTACGCGCTCGGCGGTGTATTCACGCATCTGTGTGTCCTTGAAGTGTGAAGGACTTCTGCCGCTGACCACGCGGACCGTGCGCTCATAGAGCGCGTAATCGAACTCCCCGTTCTGCTTGACCGAGAGGGCACGGATCCCGATGGTGCCCGGGGCACACCCGCGCGGTCCATCCACACACATGGCCAGGTTTGCCGCGAGCCTTTCGGCCCCGTCGGCTGGAAGTGAAATGCGGGCGCGACCTTGAATGAGCTCGTCGTTGATGTCCTTTTCTGAGGTTCCAAGTCCCAGACGCAGGGCTTCTTCGAACAGCACTTCTCGTTCGGCCAGGCCCCGCCCTACTTGCTCACGTAGGCGCAGCTGAACGACAGCTTTCTCACTGATCCCGACCGAAGTGACGAGCTTGAGGGCGGCTTGAAACTCTTTGCCGGTGATGCAGGATTTGCCCACTTCGACGGCGCAGTTTCCGGTCGCGGCGGCAGCCCCTGGCTGCTGGCCGGTGAACAGGAACGTGAGGATAATGGCCAGCACGACGGTGGTGAGGAAAAGCTGGCCGAGGCCACTGTTGCGGAGAGAACGAATCATCGAGGAGTTCCGAAATACTGAGGGCCGACCGCCCAGGAAGCCGCGCCCATACCACGGGTGCCGGGCGGGGCGAAGTCGGGGCTACGGCGAAGGGTGTTCAGCGCGAAAACTCATGATTTTCCGCGGCTCTCGGATAAATGGAGCCTCTGGAGAACGGGGGCCGCCAAACCTTCAGGGATGAGCGAGTCTCGTTTTACAGCAGTGGCTCAAAAATGAGCTTGTGCTTCAGTCCTCATCCGTGGCTCGTCCGTGGAGCGACGTGTCTAGTCCTCGCCCGTGGAGCGGCGTCGTCCGAGCGCGCTTCGCAGTTCCGTGATCAGTTCTTCGAAGGTTGTCAGGGCTCTCGTCAAGAGGATCTCGTGGGAGGTGTCCAGGCTCATTCCGGGATGACTGGGATCGGTGACCTCCTGACAACGCGCATCCTTCTCCCCGTAACCTGAGCTGAGGAAGGACGCGGCGAGGGTGCGAGCCTGGGTCCAGATCTTCTGCTCGTCCGCGCCGGGAAAGTGCGACGCTTGAGCCCTCACCGTCACCAGGATCCCCCATGCTCCCTCGGTCTCTGGGATTTGGGCGGCGACGCCGCTGTCCATGATGAGATTGTCACGCACGCGCTCGGCCAGCAGGATGGCTCCTTCCGTCGTGCGATAGATTTCAAACCCGGCCGCGCGGAGCTTCTTCTTGAGTTCGACTGAATCAGGGACGGGCATGGTCTTGGGTAGGCGTAAGAAGGTCGCAGACGGCTGCTTCTAGGTCAAGCAAGGTCAGGTCGGCCGAGGGGTCGTCTTCAGGGCTGAGACGCAGGGGCGTCTTTTTTTGTCCTCCTGCTTCCCTTCCGTCCGTGCGACTTCCGAGGATATTTCAGTTCGATTTCGGAAAAAGCGTCACCTGGCTCTGTCCCCATGGATCTAGCTTTGACAACCGGTGCTATAGTGCGCGCGTGCCGCAGCGAAGGAATTTGGGAGGCGCGCGAAGGGAAGCGAGTGAGCGCGTAACCCTGTGTGCGGAGGGATCGGACACTTTAGCGATTCAAGCGTGGACACTCAATGTGAGTCGCGGTGGTCTGAGATTGATCGTAGAGGATCCGGTGCAGCTTGGGATCAGTTACACGGTGGTTGTCGGAGATGCGCCGGCTCGTCCTGCGCGCGTCGTTTGGCTGCGTGAGGAAGCGGACGGCCAAATCGCGGGGTTGCAGTTTGAGGACGTTGAAGGTGCGGAAGTGCCAGGCACGATGCCTCCTACGGCGCCCTAAGTGACTGAGTCGACTCTGAGCCGGAGGCGCGCCTCTTCGCGCACTGTCCTCGGACCAGAGGGAGCGTTCGCGCGCAGCGTGGAAGGCTATCAGATCCGGGAGGGTCAGCTTCGAGTCACCGAAGCGGTCGAACGCGTCCTCGACCGAGGGGGTGTTCTTTTGTGTGAAGCCGGCACTGGGATTGGCAAAACGTTTGCTTACCTCGTTCCGGCCCTCCTCAGCGGACAGAAAGTCGTGATTTCGACCGCCACGAAGACCCTCCAAGATCAGATTGCTTATCGCGATTTGCCTTTGGTGCAGAGTGTCCTCGGAACCGCGGCTCCCGTGCGCGTGATGAAGGGGCTGTCGAATTACCTCTGCAAACGCCGCTTTCGAGAATTTTTCCTGAGCACTGAGGCCGCGCGCCCCGGCTACGCAGAAGTTCTGGCGCTTTTACGAGACTTCAATGAAAAGAGCGAAGTAGGAGAATTTTCCGAACTCGCCACCTTGAGTGAGTCGGCAGGGGTGCGGCCCTACGTGGCCTCTTCCAGTGAAACGCGCGTGGGGACGAACTGTCCTTACTTTGATGAGTGCTTTGTGACTCAGATGAAGCGCGACGCGGAGGCGGCTCAGATCGTCATCGTCAATCATCATCTGTTCTTTGCGGATCTGGCGCTGCGGGGACCTCATCCGGGGCGCGTGATCCCTGAGTATGACGCGGCCATCATTGACGAGGCGCATCAGATTGAGGATACGGCGGCGCTTTTTTTTGGCGTTCGGCTCACAGAGCTCATGGTTTCGCGCACGATCAGCGAAGCGGGACGGCTGTTTTCTCGCACGAGTCAGCTAGGAGGGCCCCTCGATCGAGGCAGCGAATCGCCCACGGTGGCGGCGGCTTTGAAAAGTACAGAGCTCTTGTTTTCTTTTTTGCACGAAGGAAAGAACGGACGTCGTGTTCTTTCTCTTGCGGAGCACGCAGGGAGATTTCAAGACTTGAGCGAACAGCTTCGAGCGCGTTTGTCCGATCTTCATGCTGCGGCGCGCTCAAGAGCGGATCAAACGGACGATGATTTGTCGCTTCGGGAAGGGCTGCTCAATGTGGCCCGGCGGACGGAGACTCTGAGGGAAGGCCTTTTGCGCCTTACGGAAAAGTCTGACGGGCAGGTGATCTGGACCGAAACCCAGGAGGGGCGCGTGTCCGTGAGCAGCACGCCGGTCGATCTTTCGGAGCTTTTGCGACAGCGACTGTTTGAAACGGTTCCTTCGGTGGCGCTTCTCAGCGCTACCCTTTGTACGTCAAGTCCAGAAGGCGAGCATGCTTTCTCCTTCGCAAAAGCGCGTCTGGGTCTCGACGAGGATGCGTCGGTCGAGCAACTTGCGGTCCCGTCGCCGTTTCCTTTCGAGCAGCATTGCGTCCTCTACCTGCCGAAGGATTTGCCACGACCGGGGACAGAGGAGTTTCTCGATCACGCGGCGGCGCGCACGAAAGAACTCATCGATCTGGCTCCAGGGGGGGTCTTTGTGCTCACGACTTCTCTCGGCGCCATGCGCGGGATGCATCGACGTCTCAAGGAGCTGGTCTCAGCGCGCCTTTTGTTGCTTCAGGGTGAACGTCCCAAAGACGCTCTTCTCTCGGCCTTTCGCGCCAACGGTGCGGCTGTGCTCGTAGCGACGGCGAGTTTTTGGGAAGGTGTGGACGTTCCCGGAGCGGCCCTGAGCTTGGTCGTGCTCGAAAAGATTCCGTTTCAAGTACCGACGGATCCGGTCTTCCAGGCGCGCGGTCAGTCCCTTGAGGCTCAAGGCAAGAGTGCGTTTGCCCACCTTGCTTTACCGGGCGCCGCCCTTAGCTTGAAACAAGGATTTGGTCGCTTGATCCGTCGGGAAGACGACGTAGGAATCGTGGCTCTGCTCGATGAGCGCGTACACACGCAAGGCTATGGAAAGCGGTTGCTCGCTGCCCTCCCCCCTGCTCGGCGTACGTCGGACTTAGAGGAACTGCGTGCTTGGACCAGCGTTTGGCGCGCCTCTCCTGTTCGTTAGCGTTTTCTGGCGGCCTTCTTCTTGGCCTTCTTGGCGGCAGATTTTTTAGCGGCCTTTTGGAGTGTGGCCTTCTTGACGGCCTTCTTGACGGCCTTCTTGCTCCCAGTCTTCTTGGCAGCAGATTTTTTGACGGTCTTTTTGGCAGCCTTCTTGACGGTCTTCTTGTTCCCAGCTTTCTTGGCAGCCTTTTTGGGCGCGGCCTTCTTGACGGCAGCTTTCTTGGCGGTCTTTTTGGCAGCCTTTTTGAGGGCGGCCTTCTTCTTGGCCTTCTTAGCGACAGGCTTTTTTACGGCCTTGGCTCCTTGGGCGGGGGCCTTGGGTTTGGGGGATTCCTCTTCGGAAAGAGCGGTCTTGTAAAGACGAGTGGACGGGCCGGAAGTTTTCTTGGGGCGGCCGAGGTTACCACCGGTCCGCTGCTTGAGCGTGGTTTCGACGAGCGCCGCGAGCTTGGTGAATTGAAACGGTTTGTCGAGGTACGCGTCGGCTCCGTACAGAGGAGAGGTCAGCTCGTTCAAGGTGTCTCCAATTCCGGTGAGCATCACCACTCCGGTGTGAGCGAGTGAAACCGCTTCGCGGATCTTGCGGCACACTTCCCATCCGCTCATGCCTGGCATCATCACGTCGAGGACGACGAGATCTGGAAGCTCACGGCAGGCAATGTTCCAGGCTTCATCACCGTCGGTGGCTTCAATGACCTGATAGCCACGGCCCCTCAAGTGAGTGGCAACGAGAGCTAGCGTGCTCGGCTCGTCGTCAGCAACAAGGACTACGGGTTTGTCGGATTTTGCCATTTTGGTGTGCGGTGCTCCCGGGACGACGCGAGGTTTTGTTCTTTAAGTGGGTGGGCGGGCCCCTCCGCGACCAATTGACCGCAGGTTCCCGGGGCGGGTCAACCGTGAAATGCCTTCGAGCCACCTTAGGGCTACACTCCCGCGCGTGGAACGACCAGCGGGGCCCAGGGTACCATTCGTGTCCGCCGCCATGCGCGCGGTGGAGCAAACCCGGCGTCGCCTGACCGTGCTCAGGGTTTTCACTGCTCTTTGTCGCTTTACACCGTTGGTGGTCCTTGTCCTTACACCGTTTGGTGTCGCCTTTCGGCTCGGCCTCGTCCCGCAGGGACCCTTTTGGGCGGGGATCCTTCTCGTGGCTGCCGGGGCTGTGTTCGCGGTGCTTCGGCTGCTCATGCGTCGGCCCTCCCCTGTCGCTGCCGCGCTCCTGCTCGACCGATCTCATGGCTTTGAAGGAAGGCTCTCGGGGGCGCTCGATTTTTCTGGGGCATTCACCCAAACGTCCCAGCACGCCCTCGAGGGTGAAGATCCGTACCGTCAGCTAGGCGTGCG
>CAYMQT010000185.1:0-8868 GCA_964392575.1 uncultured Polyangiaceae bacterium | reverse complement strand
ACTCCTCCGAGCCCGCGCCGAGGTCCTCTACGACTCTCCGCTGCGATCACGCAGCGGCTCCATTGAAGCTGTTGGTGGGGCATCGCACACGGGGCTGAGGAGCGCTCCTCTCCGCTGCGATCACGCAGCGGCTCCATTGAAGCCCGACAGCACGGCCTCGATGCTCTCCACGTCCGGGCCCTCTCTCCGCTGCGATCACGCAGCGGCTCCATTGAAGCGGGCGCGCTCCCACGTGCGCACGTCGCTCCCATCGGCGCTCTCCGCTGCGATCACGCAGCGGCTCCATTGAAGCCGGAAGTCGTAGCGGAGATACGAGAGCGTGAGCGCCGTCTCTCCGCTGCGATCACGCAGCGGCTCCATTGAAGCGGAGCGCGACGGCGCGGCGCATCTGGGGCGTGTTCACCCTCTCCGCTGCGATCACGCAGCGGCTCCATTGAAGCGGGGGACACGGATGCCACGCGCGGCAAGTGTGGCACGCCTCTCCGCTGCGATCACGCAGCGGCTCCATTGAAGCCCAGCACCCACCACCATGAGACGCCGCTGCCCCAGCTCTCCGCTGCGATCACGCAGCGGCTCCATTGAAGCGAGTCCGCCGGCCTCACGCACGTCACCGCGTTCAACTCTCCGCTGCGATCACGCAGCGGCTCCATTGAAGCCCGCGCGCGACGAGATTCTCGACGGCAGAAGCATCGCTCTCCGCTGCGATCACGCAGCGGCTCCATTGAAGCCACGATGGCCGCTCGGTCGGGCCACGCCACGCCGGCCACCTCTCCGCTGCGATCACGCAGCGGCTCCATTGAAGCTTGTTTGTGCTCGTGGTGCCGTCGCCGTCAACGGAGCTCTCCGCTGCGATCACGCAGCGGCTCCATTGAAGCGTGCCAAGCGACGATGGGCGCGACGTTGCGGCCCTCCTGCTCTCCGCTGCGATCACGCAGCGGCTCCATTGAAGCGAAGTCAAGCTCAAGGGGTGCCGTTACGCTGCGAGCTCCTCTCCGCTGCGATCACGCAGCGGCTCCATTGAAGCGTGAAGCGCTTGCGATGATGAACGGTCGTGCGCTTGGCTCTCCGCTGCGATCACGCAGCGGCTCCATTGAAGCACGTGACGCCCACACATGGGTTCTATCGTCGACCGCGACTCTCCGCTGCGATCACGCAGCGGCTCCATTGAAGCATGAGGAACCCGGTGATGGTCTGCACCGACGCGGTGCGCTCTCCGCTGCGATCACGCAGCGGCTCCATTGAAGCCGTGCGACGGGCGAGTGGTTCAACTGCGCGAACATCCTCTCCGCTGCGATCACGCAGCGGCTCCATTGAAGCTTCATTGGCCATCGCTCTCTCTCTCTCGCTTTCGTCACTCTCCGCTGCGATCACGCAGCGGCTCCATTGAAGCGACTTGGAGGCGCGCATGAGCTTCGTCACCGTGTTGCTCTCCGCTGCGATCACGCAGCGGCTCCATTGAAGCAGAGTCCCGGTCTTGCCCGTCTTGAACTGACGAATCAGCTCTCCGCTGCGATCACGCAGCGGCTCCATTGAAGCGGCTTCTCCGAGCGCTGCTTCAGCCGCGTGCGGCGCTTCTCTCCGCTGCGATCACGCAGCGGCTCCATTGAAGCGGGTTGCGCTCACGAAGCTCTGTCACCACTTCTGGCGGCTCTCCGCTGCGATCACGCAGCGGCTCCATTGAAGCTCTTGAGCAGAGACTGACCGGCGCTGCCGCCAACAGGCTCTCCGCTGCGATCACGCAGCGGCTCCATTGAAGCTGGCCCTTCTCGGCCCATCCGAGTGCTTGTTGGCTCACTCTCCGCTGCGATCACGCAGCGGCTCCATTGAAGCGTGGCTCGAATCTCGGCCAGGATGGTCCCCACCTTGGAGCTCTCCGCTGCGATCACGCAGCGGCTCCATTGAAGCGGGCGCCAAACGGCGACAAGTTCGTGTCGGCTACCGAGCTCTCCGCTGCGATCACGCAGCGGCTCCATTGAAGCAGCGCCGGTATCGCGAATATGTCCGTGGCTCCGGGCTCCGGCTCTCCGCTGCGATCACGCAGCGGCTCCATTGAAGCGTGCTCCTGAGCCAACTTCATCTTGCCGGGTACGCCGCTCTCCGCTGCGATCACGCAGCGGCTCCATTGAAGCACGGTGACTGCGTTGCGCGCAAGAAAGCACAGAGCCCTCTCTCCGCTGCGATCACGCAGCGGCTCCATTGAAGCGGATCGGGCGCCGCTTCCACGGCGTGAAATGGCTAGGCTCTCCGCTGCGATCACGCAGCGGCTCCATTGAAGCTCCCTGGATTTCTAGGGGCTCCGCAATAATGAGCATCTCTCCGCTGCGATCACGCAGCGGCTCCATTGAAGCTCGAGGGCCGCGTCGACGATCCCGCGTAGGAGCACGTGCTCTCCGCTGCGATCACGCAGCGGCTCCATTGAAGCGTCGAGGTCGCGCCGCGGCAGGGCCGCAATGCGATCTCTCCGCTGCGATCACGCAGCGGCTCCATTGAAGCCCGAGGGAGTACGGTCGATCAACGTGAAGATCACGCGCTCTCCGCTGCGATCACGCAGCGGCTCCATTGAAGCCGATGGCGCTGGTCATGAGGCTAATTCTAGCCCTTGCTCTCTCCGCTGCGATCACGCAGCGGCTCCATTGAAGCTACGAGGATGAGCACGGCGAGATCACGTCGCTGATCACTCTCCGCTGCGATCACGCAGCGGCTCCATTGAAGCGACGGACCAAGTGCAGGCAACTGGCAGAGCTACGTAGGCTCTCCGCTGCGATCACGCAGCGGCTCCATTGAAGCCCGCGGCATCGTGACGGTGCCCGACTACGTGCGGCGCCTCTCCGCTGCGATCACGCAGCGGCTCCATTGAAGCGGAGGTGTACGAGCGCTCGGGCTTCACCGAGCCGACTCCTCTCCGCTGCGATCACGCAGCGGCTCCATTGAAGCGGCCACGCTCGCCATTTGCGTGGCGAGGGCCTTCTCTCTCTCCGCTGCGATCACGCAGCGGCTCCATTGAAGCCAGGTACAAATCCGGCGCGTGGCGGCAGGTGCTCTGCGCCTCTCCGCTGCGATCACGCAGCGGCTCCATTGAAGCCGGTGAACGATCGCGATCCAGCCGGAAACAGCTGCCACTCTCCGCTGCGATCACGCAGCGGCTCCATTGAAGCGGGTCGTACCCGAGTGCGGCCGCGGCGCTCGTGTAGCTCTCCGCTGCGATCACGCAGCGGCTCCATTGAAGCGGGCATCGCTACGATGTACGTGACGCCGGGCTCCGCTGCTCTCCGCTGCGATCACGCAGCGGCTCCATTGAAGCTGCATCGCGTCCACTTCGCGCCGCGTCCACGACGGACCTCTCCGCTGCGATCACGCAGCGGCTCCATTGAAGCACCCGCTCGGCAATCGTCGCCTCCGCCTTGAGGGAGCTCTCCGCTGCGATCACGCAGCGGCTCCATTGAAGCTAATATCACTTGTGATATCACTATCCCATGAGTCGAAACTCTCCGCTGCGATCACGCAGCGGCTCCATTGAAGCGCGAATGCCCCACGGAGGAAGTCCTCCGCGAGTTGGAACCTCTCCGCTGCGATCACGCAGCGGCTCCATTGAAGCAAGCAAGTCCCCGCGGATCTCCTCATCCCGTTCGTCGCGGTCTCTCCGCTGCGATCACGCAGCGGCTCCATTGAAGCCGCATGTCTCCTGGCAGTAACCGTAGGCCGCAGTTGAGACTCTCCGCTGCGATCACGCAGCGGCTCCATTGAAGCGGATCGTAGCCAAGCGCGGCCGCGGCGCTCGTGTAGCTCTCTCCGCTGCGATCACGCAGCGGCTCCATTGAAGCTCGCAACCATCACGCGCACGCGCGCGGCTCGGGCAATTCTCTCCGCTGCGATCACGCAGCGGCTCCATTGAAGCGCGGCGCGCTACGTCCGACAGACACGCGTCCACGAATCTCTCCGCTGCGATCACGCAGCGGCTCCATTGAAGCCCGCCCCTGAGCGGCCCGAAGTACGAGCGCGTGATCGCCTCTCCGCTGCGATCACGCAGCGGCTCCATTGAAGCCCCCGGGCTCCGCATCGAAGCCCAAGTCCGAGGCTCTCTCCGCTGCGATCACGCAGCGGCTCCATTGAAGCGGCGTTTCCTCGAGCGAGGCGAGCACGCGTGCGCCTGCCTCTCCGCTGCGATCACGCAGCGGCTCCATTGAAGCCGAGCCCAAGCCGTGTATGCACGCGCGCGCGTGGGCGGTCTCTCCGCTGCGATCACGCAGCGGCTCCATTGAAGCCGATCCGAGCGACCTCGCCGAGCGCTTGCACCTGATCCTCTCCGCTGCGATCACGCAGCGGCTCCATTGAAGCATCGGTGGCCGTCACCTGCACCTCGCCAACGGCGCTCCGTACTCTCCGCTGCGATCACGCAGCGGCTCCATTGAAGCCGACCACCCCGAGCCGAGTGCGTACCCCGCGAGGTGCTCTCCGCTGCGATCACGCAGCGGCTCCATTGAAGCCGATGAACTGCATCGAGCGCACCGCGCCGACGCGATCCTCTCCGCTGCGATCACGCAGCGGCTCCATTGAAGCCGCCCGGCACTACGGGCGGCGTGTCCTCGACATGCGCCTCTCCGCTGCGATCACGCAGCGGCTCCATTGAAGCCGCCGAAGCACACGGAGCAACGACGGTGTCAGGCGGACTCTCCGCTGCGATCACGCAGCGGCTCCATTGAAGCACCGAGCCGACTCCCGAGGACGAGAACGAGGGGCGCGTGCTCTCCGCTGCGATCACGCAGCGGCTCCATTGAAGCCTCTTGCGCGGCGGGCACGAGTACGTCCGTCACGCGGCTCTCCGCTGCGATCACGCAGCGGCTCCATTGAAGCGACAAAAACGTAGGCTCGTAGATCACGCCCACGCACGGCTCTCCGCTGCGATCACGCAGCGGCTCCATTGAAGCGACCGAGCTGGGCGAGTGGTACGCGCGCGGCACTAGCGCTCTCCGCTGCGATCACGCAGCGGCTCCATTGAAGCAGGCGCACGGTGAAGGCTGACCGGGGGCTCGGGTGACTCTCCGCTGCGATCACGCAGCGGCTCCATTGAAGCGGAAGGGGCGCGCTGGGTCGATGCCGGCAGACGCGGCCTCTCCGCTGCGATCACGCAGCGGCTCCATTGAAGCTGGTCTTCCCGCGTCGAGTGGCTGAGGCAAGCCGAGAACTCTCCGCTGCGATCACGCAGCGGCTCCATTGAAGCGCGCGATCGAGGGTGTTCGTCGCGTCGTCGAGGTAGCCCTCTCCGCTGCGATCACGCAGCGGCTCCATTGAAGCATCCGCTTCGGGCGCTTCGTGAGTACCTGGAACGTGTCTCTCCGCTGCGATCACGCAGCGGCTCCATTGAAGCGGGCACTCGCGCCCGGGCTCGTTAGCGGCGACGTGCCTCTCCGCTGCGATCACGCAGCGGCTCCATTGAAGCCGCTGATCGGCGGTGATCCGGGCGCGGGTAAGGGGCCTTCTCTCCGCTGCGATCACGCAGCGGCTCCATTGAAGCCAGTAGAGCAGGGTACCCTGAGACCAGGACTGACCGCTCTCCGCTGCGATCACGCAGCGGCTCCATTGAAGCGGCGCCGTCGGACACGCGGACAGTGCGCCGGCGTTCGAACTCTCCGCTGCGATCACGCAGCGGCTCCATTGAAGCCGCATCGGCGCGGGGCGTGAGGTGTGGGCGGAGATCACTCTCCGCTGCGATCACGCAGCGGCTCCATTGAAGCGCGGCGGTTTTGGCTGGCTGGACGCCAGGGTTGGTTGCTCTCCGCTGCGATCACGCAGCGGCTCCATTGAAGCGCCGCTCTCCACCAGCCGAACGAGGCTCTGCAGGCCGGCTCTCCGCTGCGATCACGCAGCGGCTCCATTGAAGCGCTCGATCGTTCGAGTTCCTCGAAAAGGAGCTGGAGCGCTCTCCGCTGCGATCACGCAGCGGCTCCATTGAAGCGGATATTCGGCACCGGAACCGCGGCACCGAACGACGGCGCTCTCCGCTGCGATCACGCAGCGGCTCCATTGAAGCTGGATGATGAACTGCTCGCCATCATGCCAGACCCGAGCTCTCCGCTGCGATCACGCAGCGGCTCCATTGAAGCGGACTGTAGAAAAATCGGGACGGGCCGCCCGAGTCACTCTCCGCTGCGATCACGCAGCGGCTCCATTGAAGCTTGCGCTTACGCGCTATCTCCTTTTGCGAATGATCGCGCTCTCCGCTGCGATCACGCAGCGGCTCCATTGAAGCGTGGAGTCGTTGTTGAAGTGGACGCCCGATGCCGTGCGGCTCTCCGCTGCGATCACGCAGCGGCTCCATTGAAGCGGCGAGGTACAGCCCGCACCCGCGACCGCTCACCGAGCTCTCCGCTGCGATCACGCAGCGGCTCCATTGAAGCTTGGCAGTGATTGCTGCTGCTGCGTTCCTGGGACACTCTCTCCGCTGCGATCACGCAGCGGCTCCATTGAAGCGCGCCTTCGCCGGACGGGGTGCTGCCAACGGTCGGAAGCTCTCCGCTGCGATCACGCAGCGGCTCCATTGAAGCAGCCCGGTCCCGCGCCCTTCGCCGCAGTTCAGCGACTCTCTCCGCTGCGATCACGCAGCGGCTCCATTGAAGCGAGGCGGTCGAGCTTGCTGTCCAGCATGTGCGCGATCTCTCCGCTGCGATCACGCAGCGGCCCCATTGAAGCGTCGGCGAGCCGCTCTGCGCCGGCATTCACACGCGCCTCTCCGCTGCGATCACGCAACTTTCCGGGATCGATATCTGGAGTTGACCCGTCTTGGTGGACACCCCCCGAAAGGAGAAAATGGTGTCCATGGAGAAGAAGCAGAAGCGTGCACGTCGCTCGGACGCAACGCGCGGTCGCAGTCGAAATCACAACGGCCTGTTAGCCACCGACCCGCACGACCTGCCCACGCTGCACTGCTGCGAGCGCTGACAGAATCTCTGGAACGATGGGAACCAAGTCCGGTAGGCGGTTCGATCGCGCGCCAACGACGACGACCGCGAAAGGCAGGGCCGTCTTCTTGCCCGCCCATCCAGCCTCCGGAACGGTAACGACCTGGTAGCCAACCAGGTGCGCCTTCAGACGGCGAGGGAGACACTCATCAAGCAGAACGCGCATGCTGCTTCACGGCGTCACCCGCGATTTGGAGCACCGCGAGAACTTGCTCACGAGAAACCGTCGGAAAGTCTTCGAGGAAGTCATCGATTCGGTCTCCGGCTTGGAGGGATTCCAGCAGGGCAGAGACCGGTACGCGCGTACCCGAGAAGCACGTTGTTCCCGAGAGCACGTCGGGGTCACTCGTCACGGGCTTTGACATCGTTCACCTCGGCAGAACACTAGCGCGATCCTTCGCGGTGGGCGAGAACCGGCACGTCCTGGCGCGCGGGCCGAGGCCGGAGCTTCGCTCCCCACACTGCTCGACCTCTCTCCTGATCACGCCGCGGCCTGCTCGTCGACCTGTTCGCGAAAGGCGATCCGAGAGCGTTTCTCCTGCTCGGTCTGACTGCAGAATTTGCCCTTGGCGCCGTTGCTCGCGTACGAGCGCGCTGCCTGTCAGTCCGCTCTTCTCAACGGCTTGATCCGCGAGATCTCGGCAGCTGCTGCCGTCGCTGCTTCGTACAAGTCCCGGTTTTGCTGCAAGTTCCGCTACGACTGCCAGGGTACTCGTGCGGGAGCGCCTCATGTTGCGTCCACCAGCGGTCGAGCTGCGACCGGCGATCTAAGGGGAGGCGAAAAATCGCCCAGCGTAGGGAGTGACAGGATTGTCGCCTCCAGCTCTGGGCGCCGCGTCCTATGCTCCACCCGACGGCATGACTCTCGAGCTGCTCATCCACTCGCTGGTGCGCCAGACCATGTTGCTCATCGCGCGGCTGGCGACGGCAGGTGGTGCCCGCGCTCCGCTGGCCCAGGTCGCCGACCAGGTGTTCATCGATCTGGTGCGCGAGCTGGAGCGCGAAGGGGTGAGTCGTCGGGTCAGCGCCGACATGTTCGGGCTGGGCCTGCGCACCTACCAGAGGAAGATTCGGCGACTGAGTGAGAGCCGCACCGATCGCGGGCGGTCGCTCTGGGAGGCGGTGCTCGAGTACGTACGCAGTCAGGGCATCGTGACGCGTGCCAAGGTGATGGTCCGTTTCGCCAACGACGATGACTCGCAGGTGCGCGGAGTGCTCCACGACCTGGGTGAGAATCGTCTGGTCTTCTCGTCTGGCACCGGGCCGAGCACCATCTACCGTGCTGCCTCCGACGACGACCTACGTGCTCTCCGTGGGCTGCGGCCCGAGGACGGTCTCGACGAGCTGATTTGGGCGCTCCTGTATCGAATGGGGCCCGGCGGGGTGGGCGAGCTCTCAACGGAAAGTGGCATCGAAACAGAGGTTCTCGAATCTGCTCTCGGGCGGCTGGTTTCTTCTGGCCGTGCCGAGGTCGCGACGGATGACGCAGGGGAAGCCGTGTATCGCTCGAGTACGCTCATCATCCCGGTGGATGCCGCCGTGGGCTGGGAAGCCGCTGTGTTCGATCATTTCAAGGCCGTCGTGAACACGATCACCGCGCGTCTCGCAGAAGAGCGAGACGATGGAGCGGTGCCGGGCCGCGTCGGCGGAAGTACCTTCACGCTCGAGGTGTGGCCGGGGCACCCGGAAGCAGACGAGGTCTACGGCACCCTGGCGCGCCTCCGGCGCGAGCTCGGCGAGCTCCGGCGGCGGGTAGACGAATACAATGCCGGAGTGGGCGTGCCCGAAGATCACGACCGGGTGGTGCTTTATGCTGGGCAGCACGTAGTGAGCGAAGGAAATGGTGAAGAAGGATCCACCATCCCTTTCAAGGTGACTGATCGCGCCACCGTCAAGCGCGCCCCAAGAGCTT
>CAYMQT010000184.1:0-9106 GCA_964392575.1 uncultured Polyangiaceae bacterium | reverse complement strand
TCATCCTGAAGAACAGCACGAGTCAGCGCATCCAGAGCCCCCAGAGGCTCATCTAAGAGGAGGATGTCCGGACTCATCGCCAGGGTGCGAGCAAGGGAGACACGCTGACGCATACCGCCGGACAGTTCGCTGGGCTTTTTGGTCAGAGCCGGAGACAGGCTCACCATGTCTACGTACTCACGGACGCGCGCGTCACGCTCCTTGATCGGCCTCTCAGCGAAGACCTGATCGACAGCCAAGCGCACGTTTTCGTAGACAGAGAGCCACGGGAGCAGAGAGTAGTTCTGAAAGACCACGCCGCGGTCCGGGCCAGGCGATTCGTTCTTCTTGCCTTTGAAGAGAACTTCTCCTCGATCTGGGGTCAAGAGCCCCGAGAGGAGGTTCACCAGAGTGCTCTTGCCGCTTCCGCTAAATCCAACGACAGCCACAAATTCACCCTCTTGTACGGCGAGATCCACGCTGCGCAGGACTTCCGTCTTCTGGGAACCAGTTTTCAGAGAGCCGGAGCCAAAGGACTTGGAGACGTTCTTGAGTTCGAGCAGTGCCATCTTGCTCTCCTTTCACGCCGAAACCGTGTTGTAGCTCACGCTGCGTTGTAAAATAATCATGGTGCGATCGAGCAGCATGCCGATGAAGCCGATGGTGAACACGGCGACCATGATCTGAGCCAGAGTCTGGCTGCTGCCGTTCTGAAACATGTCCCACACGAATTTTCCGAGACCCGGGTTCTGCGCCAGCATCTCGGCGGCGATCAAAACCATCCAGCCCACGCCCAAGGAAATGCGAAGGCCGGCGAACATCATAGGTAAGGCCGAGGGGATGATGATCTTACGCACCCGGGTCCAAGCGTCGAGCTTGAGAACTCTTGCCACGTTCAAGTGGTCCTTTTCTATCGAGGCCACCCCAAGAGCGGTGTTGGCTAAAGTGGGCCAAAGAGAGCAGAGGGCCACCGTCACCGCCGAGCTGATGAACGACTTTTCGAACCAGGCTTCCGCTGGAGGGGTCGTGTAAAGTGCGCCCACGCAGATCATCACGATGGGAAGCCAGGCCAGAGGTGAAACCGGCTTGAAGATCTGGATGAGGGGATTGAAGGCGGCGCGGACGAGACTGCTCGTTCCACAGAGAACCCCTATCGGGATCGCGACCAGCGACGCAATCATGAAGCCGGCAAAGACCGTCTTCAGTGAAACGATGATCTGATCGATGTAGCTGGGGCTGGCGGAGTACTGAGCTTTCTTTGCAGCGCTGGCGCGTTCGCTCAGTTGTTTCGCCTGGGCGGTCTTGCCTTGAGAGCTGAGGATCTGTGCGGCCTGTGAGTACTCAGCTGCTTTGCTTTCGCGCACCTTTTCGAACTCTTCTTTGGCCCGGACCCCCTCCCAATGTGCGTCCCAGAGCACGACGCCCTGAGTCCAGACTTCGCCCGGGGAGGGAAGGTTGCCGTACTTCGTCATGATGCTCTGGGAAGCTGCACTCCAGGCGCCGAGGAACAACAAGAAGGCAAGCGCCGGAGCCCCGAAGTTGAGGAAGAGCCGGTGGATCTGCTCTTTTCTGTCGTCGCCCCTGAGGAGGCGCACGAAAGGTGCAAAGGCTTCAAGGCCCGTCATATCGAGCACGCGTAGAATTTTAGCAGACATAGGTGATTTTCCTCTCAGGGTCTCTTTGGGTGCGGGTGCTGTGGGTGCAGGCACTGTCATAGGCGTGTTCGGGATAGGCGCTGTCGGGGGCACTATTCTTTGTTTCCGATCACGTGAGCTTTCAGATATTCAAGCGGCTTCCTTCCGTCGTATTCGACGCCATCGATGAAGTCCTTCGTCGGAGGTTTGTAACCGTCCGTATCCCGAATGATTTCTTCGACAGAGAGGGCCCCCTCTTCCACCAGAGCCTTGGCCGCTTGTTGATGGATGTCGGGTCGGTAAATCTTCTTGGCGGTCTCGATGTACCAAGCTTCAGGCTTGGCTTCCGAGATTTGTCCCCAGCGCCGCATCTGCGTCAGGTACCAGATAGCATCACTGAAGAAGGGATAACTGGCGTCGTCCTTGAGGTAGATGTTGAATTCCGGCAGGGGTCGTACGTCGCCTTTTTCATACTGGTAGACGCCGGTGATGGGGCCCACGATGACGTCGTAGTCGGCACCGATGAATTCCTTCTTGGAGAAGATCTTGGCGGCCTCCTCCCGGTTTTTGTTCTCATCCGCGTCGAGCCACTGGGCCGCGCGGATCAGCGCTTTGGTGATGGCGATGGTCGTCTTGGGGTTCTTCTCCACCCAGTCCTTGCGCATGCCGAACACCTTCTCCGGAGTGCGCTTCCAGATGTGGTAGGCCGTGACGACGGGGACGCCGATGCCTTTGAACACGGCTTGCTGATTCCAGGGCTCACCGACGCTGTAACCGTAGATCGTGCCCGCTTCGAGCGTGGCTGGCATTTGGGGCGGCGGGGTGACGCTGATGTGGACGTCGCCCTCCCTGGTGCCAGTGGTGTCATCGGGAGTGTAGAAGCCAGGATGGATCCCGCCGGCAGCCAGCCAGTAGCGCAAGGCGTAGTTGTGCGTGGAAGTCGGGAAGACCATACCCAGAGGGAACGATTTTCCACTGGCTCGGTATTGCTCGACGACGGGCTTGAGCGTCTCGGCGCTGATGGGATGCACCGGCTTACCATCCTCCATCGGGATGGCGGGTTTCATCTTGGCCCAGATGTCGTTCGAGACCACGACGGCCAGCGTGTTCAGACCCATGGCGAACGGAGTCACGATGTCGGCCTGGGTGCCAAAGCCGATGGTGGCGCCAATCGCCTGGCCGGGCAGCATGTGGGCGCCGTCCAGCTCACCCGAGATCACTCGATCCAAGAGCACCTTCCAGTTGGCCTGCGCCTCGACCGTAACGTTCAGTCCCTCCTTCTCGAAAAAGCCTTTCTCCTTGGCGATCAGTAAGGGAGCGCAATCCGTGAGCTTGATGAACCCGAGCTTGAGCTCCGTCTTTTCCAAATCGGAGCCCTTCGTGAGTTCAGCGAGCTTGGCGTCGCTCATCGCTGCCTCGGGCGCTTTCTCTTGGGGTTGGTCCTTCTTGCAGCCGAGGGCCGAAAGGGAGAGCAAGGTCATGGCCGTGAGCAAAAACCAGCGTCGTTTCTGTGCGAACATCTGTCTATGTCTGTCCTTTTAGGGTCTTGGTGGAGGCGGACGCAGATCCGGAGAGGGGAGAGGACTACCCGCTGCTTGTTCGATCCGCGGCTGTACACAGATTCGCCGTCGCGTGTTTCCCGCGCGTACCGGAGAGTGACCAAAGTCGTATCATTTGACCGAACACAGAATTTTCTCGCGCTCTGATGTTTCCGAGACGCTTCAGAATCGAACGAAACGTTCTTGCAATTGAAATAGATTGCGTATGGGTTTCGGCCTTCGCTTGTGGTCTGGGATGAGTCCGGAACAATTCTTGGAGTCACTGGTTTGGCGCGAACCGGGTGTGGGATTCGGACCGCGCGTTCAGGGCAGGTAAAGATCTACTCAGAATGAAAAATTATGTGATGTCTGGCATCTCATTCTGACTGGAACTCGCGCAGATGGGTCCGAGAGGCTCTGAAATGAGCGTAATTTCTCGTACTTAGAGCGTGTGCAGAGAGCGTCACGCTGGGTTCTGCTGAAGGCGCAAAGTTGCAAAGCAGGGGGGACAATCACCACCTCTCGTCCGTCCGGACTACATCAGGGAAGCTCTTCCATGTGCCGCCCCCGAGGAGTGTCTTGCCCATGATGAAAGTGACGTCTCGAGAAATGGAAAAGGAACCGTTCCTTCGCTTCACCACAGCACGGCTGCGGGGTGTTGGGCTGGTGCTTCTGCTGCTCTCCACTTCTTTTCTCGCTGCGTGTGAAGGCGCACTGAGTGGATCGCTGAGTCAAGACGGCGCGTCGGACGGCCTTGAGGATGAACCGGAGTATGATGAGAACGGGAATCTGATCTTCCCCACCCCTGAATTCAACCTCGACGGTGAACCTCTCTATTCGCGAGCCATCCCTCTGACGAATAATCAATGGGCGCGGGCGGTGCGTGACATCCTCAACCTTCCCGCTGCGCCCACCCAGGCCAGTTCGTTCCTGGCGCCTGTCGGTGGCTTCACCCTCTTTCCCAACAACGAGCGGGTGCTTGAAGTCACGAATCAAATGCGCGAAGCGTATCAGCTCGCCGCCGCCGAAATCGCTCTCGAACTCTTGGGGCAGGCTGACGGTATTTCACGCATCAACGCCGGCAGCGAGGCGGACACATTCATCAGGACTTTCGGGAGGCGCGCGTTTCGCCGTCCTCTTACGGACGAGGAAGTTCTGGCCTATCAAACACTCTATCAAGTCGGAGTGGGTCTTACAGGAGACGAGCCGTCCTTCATCAAGGGCGCGAATCTGGTCGTAGAAGGTTTGCTGCAGAGCCCGCATTTCCTCTACCGCACGGAGCTTGAGCCCACCGGCGCGCCCCTGAACGGTTTCGAAAGAGCGGCCAAGCTTTCTTTCTGGCTGCTTGGAACCTCACCCAGTGATGCTCTGCTCGACCGGGCTGCTCTCGGTGAATTAGACACGCCGGAAGGGGTGTCTCTGGTGGTGGATGAGATGCTGTCGAATCCCGCTGCGGCGGACATGGCCGTCGATGTTTACGCAGAGCTCTTCAAGTTCAGCCGGTACCGGGACGTGATCAAGTCTTCTCCGGAGTTCAACCCGGCTGTGAACGATGAACTCGAAGCGGTGTCGAGAATGTTCTTCCGGCATATCTATGAGGCAAACCTCGGACTTGCAGAGATCCTGACGTCGACGCAGGGGTTCGTCGGCCCTGCGCTTTCACCCTTCTACGGCATCAACCCGCCGCCAGCTACGCCGACCTTGATGGAGCTTGGTCCAGAGCGCTCTGGGTACTTTGCGCAGGTTCCTTACCTGATGCTTCTCGGCGACGACGGGCACTCGGATGCGATTCATCGCGGTGTATTTTTGAATTACCAGCTTCTGTGCGCGAAGCTCCCGGTGCCGCCCGGCGAAATTCCTCCCCTTTCCGCTCCGGATCCGAATCAGACAGACCGCGACCGCATCGAAGAGCACACGGGCTTCGGTACCTGCGGAGAAGCGTGCCACGGCGGGTACATCAATCCTCTGGGCTATGCGTTTGAGAACTTTGATGGCTTGGGCCGTATCCGAGCGATCGACAACGGTTTCCCCGTCAATACGGCCTCCGCGTATCCCATCGGAGAGGACGGCATGGTGCCGTTTTCAGGAGCGCCAGAGCTGATGAGCGTTCTTGCAGACAGCAAGGAGGCGCACAGCTGTCTTGCCAAGAGCTTGATGAGCTACGGACTTCAGCGAGACGTCGTCGCAGAAGATCAGGCGATGATCGATCAATTGACCTCGGTCAGTCAGTCGCAAACCGGGTCCATCAAAGAAATTCTCAGGGCTCTCGTAAAGAGTCCCGCCTTCCTCGCCCGTCCAGGAGCAGCACAATGAACAAGAAGCCATTGACGAGACACCAGATCAATCGCCGCTCCTTTTTGCGGGGGGCAGGAGGGATCGCCCTAGGGCTTCCTTTCCTCGAAGGACTCCCCGCTCGTTCCGCCTGGGCCCAGAACGAAAATCCCGTGTTCAGCTTTTTCATCATGGCTCAGAACGGGGTGATTCAGGACAAGTTCTGGCCTACGGCGGCCGGGGCGCTCAGTGCGGGAACCATGACGGGTACGGCGCTCGCTCCCATTTCGGAGTTTGCGTCCAATCTTCTCGTTTTGCGCGGAGTGAGCGCCCCCGGTGGCAATCCCGGGGACTGTGGCCACGCGCAGGGCTGCGTCCAGGCGATCACCGGAGCTGCGCCTGCCAGCGGCGGGAACAGTTCGACGGCGGGAGGTCCTTCCGCGGACGTCGTGATTTCCAAAGCTCTGAATCCTTCATCGGTGGATCCTCTCACGCTCTACGCGGGAACCCAGACAGGAGCCTTCATTGCTGAACGTATGTCCTTTGCATCGGCCGGGACTCCCGCGCGCCCGGCTCAGCTCAATCCCTATGAAACCTTCAAACGGCTCGTGGGAGTCGGCTCGACGGAAGACCCGATGGGGACTGGCGGTGGAGGCAGCTCGGTTCCGGACGAAGCGCTGGCAGATCTTCTCACTCGTAAAAAGAGCGTCAATGACGTGGTGATGGAGGAGTTCAACTACCTCATTTCACGCCCTCAGCTCAGCGCCGAGGACAAACGTAGGCTTACGAATCATCAGGCAGGGATCCGTCAGCTTGAGATGAACCTGATGAACACCGGCAATGTGATCAATGAGATCAATGACGGAACCGGAGAGTTTTACGGCTGTAACATTTCTCCGTCCACGATGACTGCGCTCGACGCTTTCAAGAACGGGATCACATTCAACCGCAATTCCCACATGATCGAAGATCTGGTCGCGCTTCATGCGGAGACGGTGGCGCTGACGTTCGTCTGTGGAGCGAACAGGACGGCCGCCCTTCAATGGGGCGATGGAACGGACGGAACCGTTTATCAAACGAGCTCAAAGGGCAACTACAATACCTTCCACAAGATCAGCCATCAGACCGACAGCGATGCATCGAGCGGGAATGACGCGTTTGCGGCCGCTGCTCACGCGGAGATCGACATCATTCGCATGAGGACCTTTGCCAAGGTCCTGCAATCCTTCTCCAACTACGGACTGTTCGACTACTCCTACATCATGCTCACCAATTCCATCGATGATGGGCGAGGGCATACGTTCACGAACCTGCCGATCGTCCTGGCTGGAAATGCCGGAGGATTCCTCAAGCAGGGGCAGTACATGACTTTTTCTCCCCGCAACACCACCGCCCCGCTTCTCGCCTCACTCGTGACGGCAGCAGGTGTCCCCACCACGAACTTCGGTGCCGGTGGCGGTCAGCTCACCGACATTCATGCCTGAAAACACTCTCGCGATGCGCTTTTTTAACCGACACTTCTCCGCTTTTCCGGTGCTTCTGCTTCTGCTCGCCTGCACGGTCGAGTCCGGGGAGGACGCGACAGACGACGAGGAAAGCGAATCCGGCTCCGGTGGTTCCGGGGATCTGGGGAGCGGGGGCGCGGAAAGCAGTGGTGGCTCCTTCGGCTCTGGGGGACTTGCGGCTGTCGGCGGCTCGTCGAGCGGGGGAGAGTTTTCTGGAGTGGGCGGCTTCTGGACGGACACGGGCGGCAGTGGATCGGGGGGGAGCGAGCCTGTGAGTGATGCCGTACCGAGTCCAGGTTGTGGCAAGGCCGGAAGACCAGCTTCAGGGAGAGTGGTCAAGTCGGGCGTGTCTTGGCTGATTTTCCCGGAAAAGTACGACGGGAACACTCCGCTTCCGGTTCTCTTCGGATTTCATGGTTGTGGTACGGGGAACGCGGGAGACAACACACGCACACAGTTTCTGGATCTGACGAGAAGCAGCGGCTTTGAGACGGATTATGTGGTTGCCGCGCCTATAGCGACTTCAGGCAGCTGTTACGACTACGGCACGGACATGCCGAAAGCGAAGGCGCTGTACGACGATCTGGTGGACAACTACTGTGTGGATATGAGCCGCGTGTTCGGCTCCGGGCACAGCTACGGAGCGGGGGGCATGCTGATGACTCTCACTGCGTCGAACAATAAGGCGGACTTCGATCATTTCAACTTCCGCGGCATCGCTCCGGTAGCGGGATGGCTCATCGGTTCGCAATCGACCCTCGTTCCCACGATGTATATCCAGGGCATCGCCGATGCAGAGCGGGGTAATGGCGACGGAGCGGACGTTGTTCAGAAGATTGTCAGCGTCAATCAGTGCGACGCAGGATCGACCCCTTATCCTGTCAATAGCTGCAACAGCAGTCACGACAGCGATCCCGTGACGGCCGGGTGCAAGAGCTATAGCGGTTGCGACGTGCCGACGATCTGGTGTCGGCATGATGATTCCGCCTATGGGGGCACGTTCCACGGCATTCCCTGTTTTTACAAGCAAGCCGTCTATGATTTCTTCGCGAGCCTCTAGAGTTCGGACTGCGACTCGGGGTGTGCGTGCTCTCTTGTGCGCGGCTCCCCTGCTCGTTTTACTTACTTCTTGCTCTGGCGAAGGAGAGGACGAGTCCTCGGGCAACGGAGGAGAGGGGGCGTCGAACGGGAGCGGAGGAGAGGGGATTTCGAACGGGAGCGGCGGGCAAGCGAGCGGCTCAGGCGGCGACTTGGCCTCCGCGGGCGGCGCAGATCTACAAGGGACGGGTGCTGCGTTTGGAAGCGGTGGAGACGGCACAGGTGCTTCGTCGGGAACGGGCGGTACGAGTCAGGTGGGTTTTCAACCGTGCCCGCCCTCAGGTCCCTGCAAGATCCTTCCGCTCGGAGATTCAATCACCTTCGGCCTACAAACCATGGTGGAAAATCCCACCCCTGGTGGTTACCGAGTCGAACTTTTCCGTCTCGCACGCAGCGACGGTCACGACATCACTTTCACCGGAACCCAGACGCAAAACGGACCCGACACGGTAGAAGGCGTGCCCTTCCCCAAGAAGCACGCAGGCATCAGCGGTCAGACGATCGCACAGATTGCGGGACGAATTCCGACTCCGGAGCTGGGCGAGATGGCGCACATCATCTTGCTGCACGCGGGCACGAATGACATGGTCGGTGACGCAGGCTCGGCACCGGGAGCACTTGAATCGCTCCTAGACAAGTTGATCGACGAAGCGCCCGCTGCGCTGATCGTGGTGAGCAATCTGGTCCCGTTTGCATTTGGTTCCCAGGCCCTCGATACCTTCAACGCGCAAGTCGAGCCGATGGTTGAGGAGCGTGCGGCCGAGGGAGCGCACATCATCTTCGTCGATCAATTCACCGGTTTTTCGACGAGTGAACTGTCCGATCCAGTTCACCCGAACGATGCAGGCTACGCGCGCATGGGCAAGAAATGGTACGAAGCCATCAAGGGCTTTTTGTAGGACCCACCATTCGAGTGTGAAGAGCTAGCCAACGAGGCCGCCTCAGCACCGCCGCCGACCATGTGGGAGGCGCCGGAGCGCAGCGGGAAGTGGAGGTGAGCGTTCTGAATTCACTTCAGAACGCGAGCCCACCATTCGAGTGTGAAGAGCCAGCCAACGAGGCCGCCTCAGCACCGCGGCCG
>CAYMQT010000183.1:6199-9115 GCA_964392575.1 uncultured Polyangiaceae bacterium | reverse complement strand
TCTCCTCGTCGTCACGGCTTCACTCCTTTTTGCCCATGGGTGCTTCTTGCCCAAGCTCACCGTCGAAGGCAGCCCCTCAGGCGATGGCGATGGCGACGGTGATGGTGACGGTATGGCTGGCAATGCCGGGCTGGGTGGTGACGGGTCGGAGGATTGCTCCGAGGGAGACGAGCAGTCCGTTTCCTGCGGCCCCAATGGGCGTGGCGAGCAAGCGCAGGTGTGCACCGAGGGTCAGTGGATCAACGATAGCGCTTGTGAAGACGAAGACGAGTGCGTCGACGACGAAGAGCGTCTTTCGCCGACGGAAGCTTGTGATGATGTAGGTAGCGGCTTGTTTCAACCTCAGCTCTGTGTCGACGGACAGTGGACGGACGACGGCGAGTGCGCTTGTGGCGAGGGTGAAGAGTTCGATGCTGTTCTCGGAGAGTGCGCTTGTGTCGAAGGGGAAACGCGCGCAGTCTCTACAGAATCGTGTGAAGCGGAAGGGACCGGCCTCCTCCAGGCGCAAGTCTGTGATGCTGGACAGTGGGAAGACGAGGGCGCTTGCGCTTGTCCCTCCGGCGAAGAGTTCGACAGCATAGCGTCGTCTTGCGTGGTGCCGCTCACTTGTAACCCCAAGGACGGTCCTTTTGGTGGTGGAGTCGGCACGGCTGCATCTCCCTACCGGATCTGTCACGTGGAACATCTGCAGGAGGTGGGAAAAAATCCTTCCTCGCACTTCGTGCTCGCCCAAAGCCTCGGTATTCCCGGCGGAACCGTCGATCCGATTGGTAGCGTAGCGGCACCTTTCGTCGGTGTGTTCGACGGAGCAAAGAGGGCGCTTGTAGGGCTAGTTTTGGCGCGAAGTGGAGAGAATCAGGTGGGGTTATTCCGCCAAGTGGGGAGCGAAACCGCGCCTGGAGTGATCCGAGATCTAAAGCTGATCGATTTCGACGTGGTTGGAGATCATCACGTTGGCGCTTTGGTTGGGCAGGTGCTGAACGCTAACAGCGTCGTTGAACGGGTCAGCGCACGAGAGAGCAGCGTGGTGGGCATCAATCGAATCGGAGGCCTTATCGGGAACGGTTACGGTCAAATCAAGGCGAGCGGTTTCCATGGCGTTGTGGAAGGATCGAGTTCTCGCATCGGAGGCCTTATCGGAACCAGCTATGGTTCTGTCAGTGATAGCTGGGGCCACGCTCAAGTAACCAGTCAAGATTGGCAAACTGGAGGTCTCATGGGTTACAACCAAGGAGGCGCTGTCACAGGCTCTTGGGCCACAGGTGACGTGAGCGGCATCGCCGAAGTTGGAGGCCTGATTGGACGCAACGACGGGGGGTCCGTGGCCCACTCTTGGGCTACTGGCAACATAACAGGTACCAGAACCTCGAGCGCCCAAGTCGGAGGCCTGATTGGACTCAACGAGGGTGGGACGGTGACCCAATCTTGGGCTGAGGGTGACGTGTCAGGTGTCGGAAGCGACATTGCAGGTCTAGTAGGAATCGTGAATGGAGGAACGGTCTCCGACAGTTGGGCGAAGGGAAACGTGACAGGTGGCGGTGGCAGCATCGGAGGCTTGGTGGGGCACAGTGGCGGTAACATCTCCAACAGCGGGGCCGAGGGAACAGTCACCGGAGCAGGAGAGCGCGTCGGGGGTCTGGTGGGACACAACTCGGGCGTGGGTAGGATGATCACCGGTTGTTGGGCCACGGGTAACGTAGTGGGATCCTCCCAACACACGGGTGGCCTCGTGGGGCGCAATTCGAACGGCACGATCAGCGAGAGTTGGGCCACGGGTGCGGTGACGGGCACATCGAACGTGGGTGGCCTTTTGGGGCACAATACAGAAGCGGCTTCCGTTGTCACCAAAAGCTGGTCTGAAGGAGCAGTGACGGGTGTCGGTGACAGCGTTGGTGGTCTGGTGGGGGGCAACCAAGGTTCGGTCAGCGAGAGTTGGGCTAGCGGCAACGTCGCTGCCACGGATGGAGGAGGTGTGGGAGGCCTGGTGGGCTGGAGTGCAAACGCTCACATCCTCAACAGTTGGACCAGCGGTGACGTGAGCGCCACGGGCACGAGTGTGGACGTCGGTGGTTTACTCGGAAGGCTCAGGGGCACCAGTACTCTCAAAACTTCCTACGCCTTGGGGACCGTCACTTGGGATAGTGCGTCTCCTGCGCCAGCTAGCTTGGGTGGATTGGTGGGCGAGCATGCTTCCACGGCACCAGAAGCGATCCTCGCTTGTTATGCCGTTGCGCAGACCTTCGCCCTCATCGGCGAAACCGAGGGCGGTACGGCACCAGTTTCGTCCGCGGCGCGATCCATTGGCGACTTCGCGACCCAGAGCAACTTCACCGGCTGGGATTTCACCGACGTTTGGATTCTGTCAGTCGAGGCGGGTCGTCCTCTCTTGCGCTGATCCATCCGCCGATTCTAGTTCTTGGCCTGCGCAACCTTTTGCCTGACCAAGTTTAACGCGGAGCCTGCCTTGAGCCACCCGACTTGCTCCGCGCTGAACGTGTGCAGCGCGTCGAACGCGGTGAAGGAGCCGTCCGGTTTTTCGATGCGGCATTTCACGGGCTTTTCGGGTACGGGGGGGAAGGTGAGGATGCTGATGCGGTCGTCCTCCTCGATTTGATCGTAGGTGTTGGGATCGGCAAAGGTCAGGACCAAGAGGCCTTGTTTCTTGGCGTTGGTTTCGTGAATGCGCGCGAAGGACCGCGCAAGAATGACGAGGGCGCCGCGAAAGCGGGGCTCCATCGCCGCGTGCTCTCGGGACGACCCTTCTCCGTAGTTACGATCCCCGATGGCGATCCAGGGGATGCCTGCTTCGTGATACCGCTTCGCGATTTCTGGATAGGAGCGGGTTTGTCCGTCTGTGATGTCTTTGCCGGTGCCGGAAGCTCCGCTGAAGGCGTTCTCGGCTCCCAAAAACAGGTT
>CAYMQT010000183.1:0-6189 GCA_964392575.1 uncultured Polyangiaceae bacterium | reverse complement strand
GATCGAGGAGCTGCAGGCGGTCGCTCTTTTCGGAAACTGCGACAGAGACGGTCGAGCGGTCTTTTGGTGGAGCCGTGAAGGTATCTTCACCCGGATCGAACCCCTTCTGCGGAAGGACTTCTCCGACGGGCGCGCTGAGCTTGAATTCTTTCCCGTCCGCGCCTCGCAGCGTGTCGACGGTGGGATCGAAGTCGAGGCGTCCGGCCAGGGCGATGGCGAGCACCGTGTCCGGTGAGGTCACGAAGCTCAACGTTTTACTCGAGCCGTCATTTCGCTTCGGGAAGTTGCGGTTGAAGGAGTTGACGATGGTGTTCGCTTGACCGGTGATGGACGCTGGCCGAGACCATTGTCCGATGCACGGGCCGCAGGCGTTGGCGAGAACCGTCGCGCCGATCGCAGTCAGGTCTTGAAGGAGTCCGTCTCTTTCTATGGTGGCCCGGACTTGCTCGGAGCCAGGGGTGATGAGAAGTTCGCACTGAGCCTTGAGGCCGGCCTTGGCTGCTTGTCGCGCCAGGGAGGCGACACGGGTGATGTCCTCGTAGGAAGAGTTGGTGCAAGATCCGATCAGACAGGCGGAGGGAGTGAGGGGCCAGCCGTTTTCGCGAGCAGCTGCGCCGACGCCTGCCGCGCCCACCGGGTGAGCCCGATCCGGCGAATGAGGACCGTTGATGAGCGGCTTAAGCTCACTCAAGTTGATCTCGAGGAGGCGATCATAGTGCGCCCCTTCGTCCGGAGTGAGGTGCGCCGCCACCCGATCTGCGGCGTCGGCGATTTCACTTCTACCGGTCGCTCGCAGGTAGGACGCGATGTGCGCGTCATAAGGAAAGAGCGAAGTCGTGGCGCCGATTTCCGCGCCCATGTTGCAGATGGTGCCTTTTCCTGTCGCGGAAATCGAGTTTGCACCGGGGCCGTAGTACTCGACGACAGCGCCGGTGCCGCCCTCGACCGTGAGCTGTTTCGCGACTTCGAGGATGACGTCTTTGGGGCTTGCCCACCCGCTCAGGGCTCCGGTGAGGTGCACGCCGATGACCTTGGGGAAGCGTACGTTCCAGGAGAAACCTGTGATCACGTCGACGGCGTCCGCGCCGCCGACTCCGATGGCAATCATACCGAGTCCGCCCGCGTTGGGGGTGTGACTGTCCGTTCCGATCATCATTCCGCCCGGGAACGCGTAGTTTTCGAGTACGACTTGATGAATGATCCCGGAGCCCGGACCCCAAAATCCGATGCCGTACTTTGCGGAGACAGAGCGCAAGAAGTCATACACCTCACGGTTTTCGTTACGGGCGACTCCGAGATCAATCAGCGCGCCGACCTTCGCCTGAATCAGGTGATCGCAATGCACGGTAGTCGGCACTGCTGCTTCCGAGAGACCGGCGGTCATGAATTGAAGCAGCGCCATCTGAGCGGTGGCGTCCTGCATGGCGACCCGGTCTGGGCGAAAATCTGCGTAGCTTTCTCCTCGGGTCAGATCAGGATCTTGGGCGGCGTCGAGATGATTCAAAAGGATCTTCTCGGTCAGAGTCAGGGGATGACCAAGACGCGCGCGCGCCTTCGTCACGTTCTCCTCCAGTTTTTCATACACGCCGCGCACGAGCTCGATCGGGGTCTGGGCTGAAACAGTCATCTCAGGGACTCTAGCGGATGAATCCGAGGTGCGGGCGACACTCTTTCGGAGACTTGCAAGGAGTGGGACCGGGGACGGTGCAGTCGCGGTGAGAGAAGGGCTGTTTCATTGAAAATAGTGGCAGAGTGCACATTTTTTGTCTTCTAAGAGAAAAAATGTGCACTCTGCCATGTTTCCAACCCGTTTCTTGGGGCGGCGGAGGGTTTCTGCCCGGCGGCCAGCGGGGGCGGGTTTGTGGTATTTCGCTTCGGTGCGGCTCCTTCCTTTTTTTCTCGTCACGCTTTTCGGCTGTGCTCCGCCCTCTTCCGCTTTCGGACCGTCCGAAGACAAGGGGAGCAAACCGCTCCTCTGCGATCTGAGCGCGACGGCGCTCGCTCACGGCGACGCCTCTTTTCCGGTGGAGGGCGCGCGGACGATTGCTCCCGTGGCCGGGTTCGTGCGGCGACTCTCCGAGCAAAAAGGAGCGACGGGAGCACAGAACGCACTTTTTCGCGTCGAGAGGGCGACTCCCGCGCTCGTGATCGTACGCGGCGTTCTGAGCGTCCAGAGCGCGGAGTTGAGCCGCGCGTGGTTGGATTTGACGGATGGTACCGAGCTCGAAGTGGCGCTCCCGGATTCCGAGAGCGCACCTCCCCTGGCCGTCGCGGATGCGTTTCTCTGGCTAGAAGGAGACCGGATCTTGCTCGGTCGGGAGCTTTCCGAACTCGGGGAAGCGACCGGTGCGGTGTCAGCAGCGTTTGCCTCAGGCGAAGAAACAGCCTCTCTTCTTCGGGCGCAGTGTACCCCTGAAAACCCTTGCACCCACGCGGCGCTGCGCGTGCATCCACAGACCACCTTTGAGTCTCTCCTTCCCCTGCTGCGATCTCTCTTCGCCGCCCAAGGGGGAAAGGGAACCCTGCGCCTGCTCGTGGACGAAGAGCAGGGGAGCGAAGCCGAGGATCCGGAAGGGACCCCGGCGGTGAAAAAGGGAGAACTTTCTCTCAGCGTCTTGCGAGAGAGCATCGAAGCGCAAAGAGCGACGCTGGTCGCGTGCCATCAGGGCGGGCGTGAGGGGCCAGAGGCCCTGGGGGGTACGGTCGAGGTAGCGTTCACGGTCACGACGCTGGGCATTGTTTTCGACTCATCTCCGGTCGTAGATCGCTCGACCATCAAGGATCCGGAAATCTTGAATTGCGTGGCCGAGGCGCTGACGAAGATCAGATTCCCGAAACCCGCGGCAAACAGCCCACAGACCTACACCGTTCGTTTCTGACGCGGTTTGCTTCAGTGCTCTTAGCGCCAGCCGCCGCCCAAGGCCTGATAGACGGTCACCTTGGCTTCCATCTGCTGCAGCTTGGTTTCGATGAGCTCCATTTCCGCCTCTAGAGAGTCCCTGCGCGTCAAGAGAACTTCCATGTAGTCCGCTCTCGCAGATTGAAAAAGGATGTTGGAAACTTCGATGGACTCCGTGAGTTTTTGGACTTGCCGTTTTTCGAGGTCGAAGCTCTGTTTGAGATTTTCGATCTTGTTGAGTTGATTCTGCACATCGATCACTGCGACAAGGATCGCTTGTTCGTATTTGTAGACGGCTTTGAGCTGCCGGGCATTGGCCGAGCGGTAGTGTGCCTTGATGGCGCTTCGGTTCAGAAGAGGCGCGCTGAGGTTGCCTCCGAGATTGTAAAGCATGGACTCCGGAGTGAGTACGAGATGCCGAGCGTTGAACGTTTCATAGCCGACGCGCGCGTCGATGCTGAGCGCGGGGTAGAATTCAGCGCGTGCTGATTTTACGTCCAGTTTTGCGGCTTCGAGCTCGAGCTCTGCCTGTTTGACGTCGGGGCGGTTTTCGAGGAGTTCGGAAGGGACTCCCGACACCACGTCTGTTTCGAATTCCGCCTTGAAGCGCTCAGAGTTCCTTTTTATCGGCTGAGGAAAGCGACCGAGCAGGAAGTTGATCCTGTTTTCGGCTTCCATCCTTTTTTGTTCCAAGTCGAAGCGGCGACTTTTGTTCTTCAGGACTTCTGCTTCAAATCGCTGCACCGCAAGCTCAGTCACCTGAGCGGCTTCCTTTTGAACCTTGACGATTTCGAGGGCGTCGTGTTGAAGCGCGATGTTATGTTCGAGAACTTCGAGGCGGTTGTCGAGCGCCATCAACTCGTAGAAGGAGCGCGCGATCTCCGCCACAAGCTCCGTGATGATGAATTTTCTGCCTTCGATGCTGGCAAGATAGCGGAGTTTGGCCGCTTTGGAGGCGCTCCGCAGTTTGTTCCAGATGTCCACTTCCCATGACGCGGAGAGGCCGAAGGTGTAGTTGGGGAGGTGCTCCGGGACTCCCGTTGCTTCATCGCTTCTCCCCTGGCTCGTCTCTCGGCCGACTTTCTCGACACCGACTCCCGCCTCGGCGTTCACCTTGGGCATGTACTCGCCCTTTCTTGCCGTAAATTCGCTGTTTTCGATGATGATCTCTTGCAGGAGGACCTTCAGCTCCCGGTTGTTTTCAAGGGCCGTCTCGATCAACGAACGGAGTTCTGGCTCCGCGAAGAACTCCTGCCATTTTTTCTTGGCCGCGATTTCCCCTGTCCGCTCAGCGGACGAGCTTTTGTCCTCGGGGAGACCGAAGCTGTCTGGTGCGGACACTTCCGGATCTCGGGGCGGGTTCTCCTTGAGAGAGGGAGCACATCCGATGGCGAGACAAGCGAGGGCGACGCTCGCCCCAAGGCGTGAGCTAAACCTAGACATGATGAGAGATCTCCTCGGACAGGGATTCGTCCTCTTCGTCCCGGATCAAGTGTCTGCTTTCAGCCAAGGAGCCAAAGACAAAGTACAGACCGGGTACGACGATCACTCCGAAGACGGTGCCGAAAAGCATGCCACCGAGCGCCGAGGCTCCGATGGTCCGGTTGCCAACGGCTCCTGGGCCTGTGGCGGCCAAGAGGGGAATGAGTCCAGCAATGAAGGCAAACGACGTCATGAGGATGGGCCGGAAGCGTTCTTTGGCTCCTGCGATCGCCGCATCCCGGACGGAGACCCCTTGATGGTGCTTTTGTACGGCAAATTCGACGATCAAGACCGCGTTTTTCCCCAGAAGACCCACAAGCATCACGAGACCGACTTGGGCATAGATGTCGTTGGCCAGACCCATCGCCTTGAGTAAGAAGAAGGAGCCGAACACACCTGCGGGTAGGGATAAGATCACAGCGAGCGGGAGCAGGAAGCTCTCGTACTGCGCCGCCAAAACCAAGTAGACGAAGGCAAGCACAATCAGAAAGATGTAGAGGGCCTCATTGCCACGGGCGGCTTCGTCAAAAGAGAGCCCTTCCCACGCGATGTCGTAGCCCCGGGGGAGTGTCGCTTTGGCCACTTCTCTGACGGCGTCGATGGCGTCGCCGCTCGTGTAGCCCTGGGTGGGTTCTCCGCGGATGGCAGCGGAGTTGTAGAGGTTATAGCGGGTGATCTCGTTGGGGCCCTGCGCTTTCTTCATGGTCATGAAGGCGGAGTACGGAACCATTTCACCGCGATCGCTTTTCACGTAGAGCTTCATGAGATCCGTGGGCAGGCGCCGAAACTCAGGCGCCGCCTGGGTGTAGACCTTGAAGAAGTTGCCGAAGCGAACGAAGCCTTGTTCGTAGGTGCTGCCGATCAGGATATCCAGATTCTCCATGGCTTTGCCGATGGAAACACCCTTCTGCATGGCGAGTTCGTTGTCGATTTGAAGTTCGTATTGAGGGTAGTTGGCGGCGTAGAAAGTGAAGAGTCCGCGCAGCTCTTTGCGACGGGAGAGTTCCTTCATGAAGTCTTGATTGATGCGATCGAAGTCGTGGTAATCCCCGTCGGCATTTTTCTCCAAAAGCCGAAGCGCAAACCCTGACGCCGCTCCGTAGCCAGGGACGGCCGGGGGTTCAAAGAACTCGACGACCGCTCCGAGGTCCTTTGCCTTGTCTTCAAGCTCTTCGATGATCTCGCGGACCGAGTGCTTTCGCTCGGACCATCCTTTGAGGTTGATGAGACAGGTACCGGCATTGGATCCGCGTCCCTCCGTGAGGATTTCATAGCCAGCGAGAGAAGAGACAGATTCAATGCCTTCGACCTTTTCTGCGATGCTTTGCAAGTTGCGAGAGACTTCGTTGGTTCGCTCCAAGGTAGCGCCAGGGGGAGTTTGAATGATGGCGTAGATCATCCCCTGGTCCTCGTTGGGTACGAAACCCACGGGAAGCACGCTGTTTACGGCAAAGATGCCGAGCCCAAAGCAAAGAAGCATCCCGAAGGTGACGACCCGGCGATGCACGATCAGGCGCAGCAGCCCCACGTATCTGCCCGTGATTGCGCCAAACACGCGATTGAATGCGTCCAAAAAGAGGCCGATGGGCGTCCGTCTTTTCGGCTTTCCGTGGTTGTTCTTGAGGAGCATGGCGCAAAGGACGGGGGTGAGGGTGAGCGCCACCATCCCTGAAAGCACGATGGACGTCGCCATGGTGATGGAGAACTGTCGGTAGAAAATCCCCACGGGTCCGCTCATGAAGGCGACCGGAATAAACACAGCCGTCATCATGAGGGTAATGGCGATCACGGCCCCGCTGATTTCCCCC
>CAYMQT010000182.1:1791-9139 GCA_964392575.1 uncultured Polyangiaceae bacterium | reverse complement strand
GAACCAGCGCCCGCGCCGAAGCCCGCCCCAGAACCGGCACCCGCGCCGAAGCCTGCCCCAGAACCAGCGCCCGCGCCGGCGCCAACACCTGCACCCGCACCAGCGCCTGTTCCCCTCCCTCCTTCCGAGTGAGTGATTCCGGCGGATTGGCTTTCCGAGGACCTGGCCCATGAAAGCAGTTTAGGACCTGCTAGAAGGGAAGCCTTGTGAGTGAAGATCCTTTGATCGGTACCGTTCTTGCTGATCGGTACCGCGTCGACAAGCTGATCGGCGAAGGAGCGATGGGGCGAGTGTATCAGGCGGAGCACGTTCTGATGCGCAAGCGGGTGGCGCTCAAGGTCCTTCACCCGGAACTCATGACGGTTCCCGAGATCGTCCAGCGCTTCGAGCGCGAGGCCCGCGCTGCCGCGCACATCGAGCATCGGCATGTGGCGGGAGCCACGGACTTCGGCAAGCTTTCAAACGGGAATATTTACCTGATTCTTGAGTTCGTGGAGGGAATGCCCCTCTCCCAGACCATCGAGCAGGGGCCTATGGACCTGGCGAGGGTCCTTCTCATCGCTGAGCAGATTGCGTCAGCCTTGGAGGCTGCGCACGCGCGCGGCATCGTTCATCGAGACTTGAAGCCGGACAATTTGCTTTTGGTGGACGGTGAAGGTGAGGAGGACTTCATCAAGATTCTGGATTTCGGGATCGCAAAGGTACCGATGGATGCTTCTGAAGGAGGCAAGCCCATCACTCAAGTAGGGATGGTGTATGGAACCCCCGAGTACATGGCTCCTGAGCAAGCACTCGGTCAGCAGGTGGACGGACGCGCAGATCTCTACGCTTTGGGCGTTGTGATGTACGAGATGCTCGCCGGTCGTCGTCCTTACATCGGCCCCGCCGTGGCCCTCTTGGGGCAACAACTTTCAAGCCCCTTGCCCAAGATTTCCCGCATCGCAAAGGTGCGCGTTCCCGCTTCAGTAGAGCAGTTTGTCGTCGAACTTCTCACGCCGGATGTCCGCAAACGAGTTCAGTCTGCCAGCGATGCCCTTGCGCAGCTGAGCGCTTTGAGGACTGCTCTTTCCGCAGGAAAGCTGTCTGGCCGGGGAGGGTCGTCGCTCTTGTCTGTGAGTTTCGAGGACGTCACCACTCGCATCGAGCAGGTTCGGCAGAGCATTCCTCGGCCTGTCTCTCGGATGAGCAAGAGCAGATTGAGCCGCGCCGTGCTCTTGGCCCTGGGGTTTGGTGCAGCGGGTGTCGTTCTTGCCATTTTCCTCATCGGTGCGCTTGTGAAGGAACCTCCGCCGAGGGAGCCGGTCACGGTTGTTCTCGAACCTCCCCCTCCGGTAATGGAAGCGGCGCTCGAAGCTCCAGATCTTTCTGAGAGGATTGAAGCTGCGCGCGCGGGAGGTCTTGCCGCCCTTTTTGCTTTGGAGAAAGAGTTTCCGCGGGAGGGCGCTGTGCAGGCGGAGCTCGCCTTAGAGCTAGCCAAGACAAGTCGGTTTGAGGAGGCCGTCGATTACGCTCGTCGGGCGCTGTCCGAGGATCCGGAACTCAACGAGAGCAGCAAGGTCGCAGGAGCCTTGTTTCGAGCGGCTCAATCGCCGAAAGCCCGAGCTGCTGCGTTTCGCTTACTCGAAGGACCCATGGGGACCCGTGGCGTCGACATCATTTACGATCTCAGTCGGGCCAAAGAAGTGAGCGCCCGGGTCAAAGAGGCGGCCCTTTCAGCTCTTTCTCAAGAGCCCGTTCTCGCCCTTTCTTCGGAAGCGTTAAAAGTGGCCATGGGACTTTCGGAGGCCAAGTCGTGTGAAGAGTATTTGGCCCTCGCTGCCCGCGCAGAAATCGTCGGCGATGAGCGCGCGCTCGAAGCACTCTCGTCGCTGAAAAAGATCGAGAACCTTCCTTGCTTGAAAGAGTCGGAGAGCATCGACCGGGCCATCTCCGCCATCGAGAAGAGGGTTGCGCAGACCCGGCAGGAACCAGCACTTTAGACTCCCACTTTCTTGCCCTGAATCGTGAGGGCTCCGCCGGGGGGAACCACCAAAGCTCCTACGGCTTTTGAGAAAAATCTCGTCACCGTTTTGAAGTCGCCGGGGCCTTCGCCGGGCAGTTTCGCTTCTGCTTCGGCATCGTCAAAGTAGCTGAGCGCTCGGAGCATGAGACCTTGGTTGACGGGCTCTTGATATACCTCTGAAAGAGCGTGAAGCACCTCGCCGATCCCGAGATGATGCGATTGCAAGAGCACGTACAGATCGAAAAAATCACGCCGCGTGCCTCTATCCAAAATCGCATGAGCTTTGGTCGCCAGAAGCCCTGGGAGGGTGAGAGATTGCCCTTCCACATGAGCTACGAGCTGCGGAAGCAGAAAGACGGAAACATCGACTCCTTCGAAATTGAGGTGAACGGTATCCACGCTGCGTTCGACGAACTCCACCCGTCCCGCACATTCGAGCCGCGCCACCAGTTTTTTGACTTCACGCACCTTTCCCACACCAAAATCCACATCATGACTCGGTCGGTAAGGGACAAAACAGCGTACGGCTTGGCCTCCTATCACAAACCAATAATTCTCTGTCTTGACCGCCTCAGCGACGACCTTGGGGATCACTTGTAAAGGAGAACGTCGGGTCATGCTCCCCTATAGCTCATGATGGCGCGGAGCAGCGCTCGACTCTTGGGGCGAAAGCCCGAGCGCTGAAGCGCGCGCTCCAGACAGAGCCAAGGGAGCCCAGCGGCAAAGCTGACCGCCCGCGGACTGCCGTAGTTGAGCGCGTAGAAGACGACTTGATCTCCTGGCACCTCACGCGCGTCGTCATCATCACTCGACCGTAGGTTGTACAGGGCCGCGCGCACGGGCTCAGGTAGGACATCCATGCGGTATGGGGGCACAGGTGCGCGCGCTATCGCGTTGTACAAAGTCGTTCGAGCCGGCGTAGGGAGCCCCTGAGCTCGACAATATGCCTCTAGCTCGCGTGCCAAGGCAGACAGCGAGGGCCGCTCCTGGGTGCTCAAGCGCTCCTGCAAAAACGCTTCGGCCGCCTCATCGACACGAAAGCGACCGCGATCGGCACGCGGTTTTCGCGCCCCGCCGAGGCGTGCTTCCGCGCGCCGGAAAGAGGCCTCCAGACTGAATGCTGACATTTTTTAATAATATCACTGTCAAAAGTTCTTCTCAATTCTGACAGATGATCATGCAATTGACAGGGAAAATCTGAATTTCGGCCTCACCAGAGGAAGAAAACGAATGTTCCTCGCAGGAGGGATGGATGTAAAAATAAAGCAAATTCGGTATCTTACGTATACTCGCAATAGTGTTGCTTAATTGCATGAAATTTGGCATTACTGTTGCCGATGTATCCTCGCCTCTGCGATCTCGAATCGGATCTGAAGCACCGCTCCGTGATGCTCTTCGGCGCGCGGCAGACGGGCAAGAGCACGTTGCTTCGTGCTCGATTCCCCCGTGCCCGCTACGTGGACTTGCTCGCCGCGGACACCTTCCGAGAGTTCAGCTTTCGGCCAGAACGCCTGCGACAATCCCTCGAACCGAGCGAACGTCTGGTCATCATCGACGAGATCCAGAAGCTCCCCAGCTTGCTCGATGAGGCGCATCTGCTCATCGAACGCGACAAGGGGCTTCGTTTCATCTTGACTGGTTCGAGTGCGCGCAAGCTCAGGCGCGGGGGTGGGAACATGCTTGCCGGTCGCGCCTGGACGCGACACCTTTTCCCCCTCGTGTGGCCAGAGCACGGGCGTCGTCAGCTCTCGCAGCTGCTGTTGCATGGGTCTTTGCCGAGCGTGATCGACTCCCCGAACCCACGTGAAGATCTGAAGCAGTACGTGGGTACCTATCTGGCTGAAGAAATCAGAGCAGAGGCATTGACGCGTTCGATCGAGGCATTTTCTCGGTTCCTGAGCGTCGCAGCAGGCGAAAATGGGGAGCAGCTCAATTTCACGAAGATAGGCAATGATGCACAGGTGCCGCCGCGCACCGTACGGGAGTTCTTCTCGGTATTGTCCGACACTCTCGTCGGGTATGAGCTGATTCCGTATCAGAAGACGAAGTCACGCAAAGCTGTGGCGACGAGCAAGTTCTATTTCTTCGATCTGGGCGTTGCGCACGCGTTGCAAGGTATCGGTGAGGTAGTGGAGGGTACTCCCGCCTACGGACGAGCACTCGAACACCTGATCGCGGGCGAGCTTCGAGCCTACCTTTCCTATCGTCGCTCGGACGAGCAGCTTTCGTATTTTCGTTCACGGTCGCAAATCGAAGTAGACTTCGTGATCGGAGATCGAATCGCCATCGAAGTGAAGGCTAGCGGGCGCGTCAGCGAGAGAGACGCAAAAGGCCTTCTGGCGCTCGCAGAAGACGTGCCGTTGAAGAGGAAGCTCATCGTCTGCACTGAGCATGAACCCCGACGACTCGACGGCGGTGTTGAGGTCCTTCCGGTCGCAGAGTTCCTTGACCGACTTTGGAACGACGAGCTTTCGTGAGGTGTTCGTTGCGATTGAAACGTCTGTCCTTGTGGCATGGACTGACGCGCTCCTCAAAACGACGCACCTCTCCATAGAAGGAAGGCGCTACTTCTTGTGGGCGGCTTTCACCAGTTCGACGATGCGGGCGAGATGCCGCTCCGGCCGTACGCCGGTGACCAGGTAATCACCGATGATGAAAGCAGGGGTGCCGCGGATGCCGTACTCATCGGCCAGGGTGATGTCCTTTTCAATCGCGGCATCGTGTTTCTCGGTTCGGAGTGCATCCTTGAGCGCGGCCTCGTTCAAACCCAGCTCTCGGCCGATGGCGAGGAGATCGTCGTCCGTGACCCGAGCCTCTGCCCCCGCAAGGTTGAAGATGGCGTCGTGCATCTTCCAGAACCCCGCATCGCCTTTCTGATGAAAGGCCTCGCGCGCGGCGCGTGCCGCCGGCAGGGCGCGCTCATGAAACGGAAGCGGAAAGTCGTGCCAGACGAAGCGCAGGGTATCCGGATAGGATTTTTCTAGGGCAGAGAGCATTTCCTCGCCCTTGCGGCAGTAGGGACATTCAAAGTCCGAAAAGAGATGCACCGTTACGGGGGCACGAGGACTACCGCGACTGGGACCGGGGGGAAGGTTTGCGGGCTCCGCAAGCGGTACGGGCGCGCCCGGACTCAGGGCGCCTTCCTGGAGCTTTTCATACACGTCTTTCGGCGCGATGCCGGCCGAGAGGAGTTCTTTGGCCGGGAGCATCTGCGACTCTACGAGCGCTTCGAAATGATCGACCGGTCGGGCGCCGGAGAGTCGTTTGCCGTTGATGAAAAAATGTGGTGTCCCGCGGGCGAGGACGTCATCACTCAGAGTGAGATCAGCGGCGAGTCTTTGTTCAACGGCGGCGTTTTTCCCGGCCAGAGCATCACGGATTTGAGTTTCGCTCAGGCCTGCTTTTTTTCCGACGGAGCGCAGCGCCTCTTCGCTGAGGTCGGGACTGCGCGCGAAGATTTCGTCGGCCGCCGCAAAGAAGGCGGGGTCACCTTTGATTTGTTGTACGGCTTGAGAAAGGCGGGCGGCGGGCAGGGCTTTTTTGTGAAAATCCAGGGGCAAGTGTTTGAAGACGATGCGTAGTTGCTCCGGATACTTGTGTCTGAGAGCTTCGAGGGTGACCTCTGCTCGCTTGCAAAAGGGACACTCGAAATCGGTGAACGCGACCAGAGTGACCGGAGCATCCATAGGGCCGCGCACCGGAGAGCCGGCGACGGGGACCAAGTAGCTTTCAGGATCTTGAGCCAGCAGCGCTTCGCTCAGGCTTCCCCGCAGATTCTCCTTGACCCGGGATTGATAGGCCTGTCGGGAGTTGCCCTTCGCCTTCATATGGGCGAATTCTTCAGCGATGGTTTGTCGGAAGACTTCGATCGGTTGAGCGCCAGAAAGCAACTGACCGTTGATGTAGAAGGCGGGCGTGGAGTCGACGCCGAGAGAGTTGGCCGTGCGTGCGTCCTGAGCCACGCGCTCTACGGTCATCTGCGAGGAAACGACACGATTGTATTCTTCCGGATCGACCCCTGACTGTTTGGCGTAGTCGAAGAGATCGGAGAAGGTGAGCGCGGACTGATTTTGAAAGGCGGCATCCGCGAAGCGCTCGAAGGCGACGGAACCTCCCAGCAGCTGCACGGCTTGACCGGCGATGGCCGCGGGAAGCGCGTTTTGATGAGAGCGCAGGGGAAGGTGCTTGAACACGATACGCAGCTCATTTTGCGAGTACTCCTCGCGTAGAGATCGAAGAGTCTCGTATCCTGCTTTGCAAAAAGGACACTCGAAATCCAAGAACGCCACGAGGGTCACCTCTGCCTGGTCACTGCCCCAACGGGCATCGTCGGCTTCCACCGGCAGGGGACTCAAGGGCTCGTCGGGAGCGAGGGCTGCGATGGCAGAAAGCTCGGGTCCCATTTCGACCCCTGAGGATTCCGCCTTCGGTTGTGCTTTCTGTGAGGCGCAGGAGGTGAGTAAAGCAGCCAAGAGAAGGCGCAGGCAGATTTGGTTCAGGGTTCTGATGAGTTTTTCCATGGCCAGGGGATCCCGCGGGCCCAAAGGACAGACCCTATACAAAAAGGAAAGCGGCGAAGATCGAGAAGATCTTCGCCGCTTTCTCGCTGCCATCCCTCAGGGAAACGAACGTTCCGAGAGGCCTAAGCAGACTTGAAGAGGGATCTACTTGAGATCCTTCTTGGCCAGAGCAATGGCCTTCTTGAACGCCCCGTAAGGTTGAGCGCCGCTGATGAAGTACCCGTTGATGACGAAGCCAGGAGTACCGCTAATTCCGGCTTTTTGACCTGCATTCATATCGGCCTCCACGCGAGCCTTGTGAGTGCCAGAATCGAGCGCGGCCTTGAATTTAGCCATATCGATACCACCGATTTCCTCGGCGTACTTCTCCAGGGCTTCGCGACCGAGTCCAGGCTCCTTCTGACCCGCGAACAGCTTGTCATGGTACTGCCAGAAGGCCTTGTCGCCCTTCTGCTTCTGGATTTCGATGGAGGCCTCTGCGGCGAGCGGTGCTTCCTTGTGGAAGGGGAGCGGCATGTTGCGCCAGACCACTTTCACGTCGTTGCCGTGCTTCTCGAGAACCTCGGCAATCGTAGGATTGACGCGGCCACAGAAGGGGCACTGAAAGTCCGAGAACTCCTGAATGACGATCTTGGCCGCGGGGTTGCCCTTGGCCGGTGAGTCCGCCGGAGCCGGACCGAGATCCTTCTTTTCAGGTGCGGGGGGCGACTTGCCCTCTTTCATGATTTCTTCGTAGATCTTGGCCCGGGGTGTGCCCTTGGCGATCATGGCTTTGGCCTTGATGATCTGCTCGGATTCCGTCTCGCTGAGGCCGGCAAGCAGCGCC
>CAYMQT010000182.1:0-1781 GCA_964392575.1 uncultured Polyangiaceae bacterium | reverse complement strand
TGGTCTTCTTGAATTCCTCGAAGGGTTGAGCACCCTTCACGCGGATTCCGTTCACGAAGAAGTGCGGAGTGCCGCGCGCTTCGAAGTCCTGGGCTACGTCCTGGCTCTGCGCAAATTTCTCCGTGTACTTGTTGGAAGAGATGGCGTCCTTGAGCACGCTGGCGGGAACGCCCAGATCCTTGACGGCTTCCAGCAGTTCCTCGTCGCTCAGCTTGGGCTGAAAATCGAAGATCTTGTCGTGTGCATCCCAGAATCCCTTGTCTCCCTTGGCCTTGTAGATAGCCCGAGCCACGTTGGAGGCCGGCTCTGCTCGAGGATGAAACCCGAGGGGGTTGTCCTTCCACACGATCTGGACGTCGTCGCCGTAGGTGTCGGTAATTTTCTTCGTCGTTTCGAGCACTCGCTTGCAGAAGGGGCACTGAAACTCTGAAAACTCAACGATCGTGACCAGGGGTTCTTTGCCGCCCTTCTTGGGATCGTCGTCGTACACCGGAACCGCCCATACCGTGGTGTCGGGGGGCGGCGCCTGGCGTTCGGCGTCCTGACCGTCGTCGGCCTTGGTCTTGGTGTTCTTCGCGACGAGAGTCGGATAGACGGCTTCTGCTGCCGTGCCCGAGTCCGTCAGCTTCTTTGCTTCGATGAGTTGCGCGTCGATGACCTCAGCAAATTTCTCGAAGGGTTGCGCTCCGCTCAGCTCCACACCATTGATGCGAAACGCCGGAGTTCCGTTGGCGCCGATTTTGCGCGCGACGGCCATATCTGCGTCCACTTTGGCAGAGTACTTCTTGCTCTTGATCGCCTCGTCAAACTTGGCGCCATCGACACCTGCTTCGGTCGCCCACTTCTTGAAGTTTTCAGGAGTGAGGCTTTGGCGGTTGGCAAAAGCGTTGTCATGAAATTTCCAGAAAGCATCGCTTCCCGCCAAGTCCATCACCGCAGCTGCAGCTTCGTGGGCCGGGCGAGCGTTCTTGTGGAAGGGGAGGGGATGATGCTTCCAAACGATGCGGACTTTGTCTGCGCCGTACTTGTCTTTGATCTGCTTCATGGTCGGATTGACCTTGCCGCAGAAGGGGCATTCAAAATCGCTGATTTCAACGATGGTTACGGGGGCAGTGGCGCTGCCCCAGGACGGGTCATCCTTGCCGACGGGGATGACTGCGTTAGAATGGTCAGCTGAGCCACCGTTATTTGCGGTCGACTCGGCGGTGATCGTCGTGCCATCGCTCGCGTTGATGCCCCACATGAGGAACATCCCGGCGAGAAATGACATGAAAAAGCCGACGATTGCGGTTCCTTTGTTCATGATTCTTCTCCAGTGATGATTGCGCCTGGGAGATCCCCAGGCAAAAGTGCCAGCATGCTTTCATCCCTGAATCAGGATGAAGCAATGATGTAGATAGGTGAGGCGCCTATCGCCTCACCGCGGAAAGGGCGGATGGACTTCGCGTGGGCGAAGTCAGGAAGCTTGGGGAGGTCGGAGGCCGTGCCAGCGATGCTCTGGGTGCTCTCGACCGTCGACCACGGAGGTTCTGCTTTTGGTGCAGCCTGCGCGAGGAGCAGAGAATGCGTCCGCCACGAGGGCAAAGCGCTTGGCACTCGGTTCCCCTGGGCTCACGTCCTCTTGCGGGACGGGAGATCCAGGAACCGTCCAGGTAAACATTTCACCTTCATCGCACGGTTTTGCTTCGGCGCCCGTCGAAGGAAAGTAGGGAGCGGGTGCCGCGATCGATTGCGCGGTGTCTGCGCACATCCCGAAGGTGGCCGCCATGGCTCTGTCCGGC
>CAYMQT010000181.1:8075-9295 GCA_964392575.1 uncultured Polyangiaceae bacterium | reverse complement strand
TGCGCCGAAACAAGTGACTGCCTTGATAGAGCTTGGGCCGAATGCGCCGCCGTGTCCCGTCCTGATTGAGGGTGGAAAGGACTCGCTCCTGAGGGATGGGGGGGATGGCGTTCACGAAAATTTTCCTTCACGACCTCAAGAGTCGCTGACTCCTGTCGTCTTCACTCTATCACTTTCACTCTGTCGCCTTCACTCCCGTCACGGTGCCTTCGGCCTCTTTCCCCTTTATGTTGGTGCCGCGCAAGGTTCCTACATAGGCGACGACTTGGCGCAGCTCGTCTGGTTTGAGCTGTCGGTTCCAGGCCGGCATGCCGTTGTTCGCCCCCTCACTCACGGTCTTGTAGATCCCCATGAGGGATCCGTCACCGTGGATCCAAGCATCGTCCGTGAGATTTGGTCCGATGGACCCTTGGCCCTTCTCCAGGTGACAGGGGGAGCACTTGGCCTGGTACAATTCCGCGCCCGCCTGCACGCTGGAACTCGCTGCCATCACTTGAGAAAGGCTCTGCTCGGAAACCGACTGATTCAGGGCTTCCTTGGCCCGCGCCGCATGCACGATCTCCATTTCAGCCTTGAAATCGTCCTCTGTCGAAACGCCGTTCCCGACCCAGTAGTGGAACAGATAACCCAGGGAGAACAGGAAGGAGCCCCAGTACATGCGCGTCCACCAGCGAGGCATCGGATTGTCGAATTCTTGGATCCCGTCGTACTCATGATCGAGCAAGGCATCGTCGTATACCGCATCGCCCTGCGGGGCATCGTCATGCAAGCCGTCGACCGGTTCGGATGGGTCTTCCGCTTTGTCTTCCACGCTCATGACCGCACCTCCCCTGAACGCGCTTCTTCGCGCGAATGGTCCGTAGGTTGATCCAAAAGAGGGATCCTGGCGGCTTCGTCATAGCGGTCCTCTCGACTGAAAAAGAACACCCTCACCGCCACTCCGATGAAGGCTAAAAGAAAGAGGACCAACCCCACTTCCGCGTAGACCGAGAGATCCGCCGCGCTCATGACGTCTGAAAGTTTCATTTCTTCTCTCCTTGAACGTGGAGCTCGGCCAGCGCCGGGGCAGGAGGAGCTTCCTCGATGTCCCGCCCCAGCCTCTGTAAATAGGCGGTGAGGGCGACGATCTTCTTGCTTTCGAGGTCCGCCGGACCGCCGTTCTTTTGCACCTCCGTCGCGATCTCTCGCGCCTGGGTCCGCGCCATCTCTTCCGCCTGCGT
>CAYMQT010000181.1:7362-8065 GCA_964392575.1 uncultured Polyangiaceae bacterium | reverse complement strand
CATCGCCATAAGGGACACCGAGCATGACCATGACATCGACTCGCGTTTGAATCTCATCCCAGGGGATCTCGTCGAAAATCAACCATGGGTAGCCGGGCATGATGGACTGAGGGGTGGTCGAAGTCGGCTCCCTCATGTGATTGATGTGCCAAAGGTGAGGGTATTTTCCGCCCACGCGGGCGAGATCTGGACCGATACGGCGAGAGCCCCACTGAAACGGGTGATCGTAGACAAACTCGCCGGGTTTCGAGTAATCACCGTAGCGCTCGGTCTCCGAGCGAATGGGACGGATCATCTGCGAATGGCAGTTGTAGCAACCTTCCGCGATGTAGATGTCCCGGCCGTAGAGCTCTAGCGGAGTGTAGGGCTTAACTGAGGCAATCGAAGGGACATTGGAGCGGATCAAGAACGTCGGAATGATCTCGAAGAGAGACGCGACGAGCACGGCCACGGTGACCCAAACCGTGAACTTGAAGGGCCGCCGCTCCCAGGCCCGATGCCACGCCATGGCTCCGAAGTAGCGCAGCCGAGTTCCGGCCGGAGAAATCGTGCTGTGCGCCGGGATGATGAGCCGTGGCTCTCCGCCCAGGTAGGGCCCGAGCGCCGGGGCCTCCTGGAGAGGCTCCTCGTATTTCGCTGGCCGCTTAGACCACGTCATCAGGATGTTGTAGGCGCCGAGCACCATGCCCGTGACGTACATCAT
>CAYMQT010000181.1:0-7352 GCA_964392575.1 uncultured Polyangiaceae bacterium | reverse complement strand
TCATGCCGCCCACGACGCGGACCCAGTACATCGGCAAAATGCGGGTGACGGTCTCGACAAAATCCGGATAGGAAAGCCGACCCACGTCGTCAAAGGCCCTCCACATCAGACCCTGAGTCACTCCGGCCGCGTAGATCGATACGATGTAGAACAGGATCCCGAGCGTCCCGATCCAGAAATGAAACTCGGCCAGTTTCTTCGAGTAAAGTTCCTTGGTCTGAAACAGTCGGGGCGCCATCCAGTAGAGCATCCCGAAGGTGATGAAGCCGTTCCAGCCGAGGGCGCCCGCGTGCACGTGAGCGATCGTCCAGTCCGTATAGTGACTGAGCGAGTTGACGCTTTTGATACTGAGCAGAGGGCCCTCGAACGTGGCCATACCGTAGAAGGTGATGCCTACGACGAAGAACTTGAGCACCGGATCTTGTGCAACCCGATCCCAGGCTCCTCGCAAGGTCAACAGACCGTTGATCATGCCTCCCCAGGAAGGCATCCAAAGCATCACACTGAACAGCATGCCCAAGGTGGAGGCCCACTCAGGCAAAGCGGTGTAGTGCAGGTGATGGGGGCCGGCCCAGATGTAGATGAAGACGATGGACCAGAAGTGTAAAATACTCAGCTTGTAGGAGAAAATCGGGCGATTGGCGGCCTTGGGGAGGAAGTAATACATCATCCCTAAAAACGGGGTGGTCAAAAAGAACGCCACCGCATTGTGGCCGTACCACCATTGCATGAATGCGTCCTGCACTCCCGCATAGATGGAGTAACTCTTCAGGGGTCCCGCGGGAATCGAAAGGTTGTTGAAGATGTGTAGGATCGCCACGGTGACGATGGTGGCGATGTAAAACCAGATGGCCACATACAAATGCCGCTCACGGCGCTTGTAGATGGTGCCAAAGAAATTGATGGCGAAGAGGACCCAGACGATCGCGATCGCGATGTCAATCGGCCATTCTAACTCCGCATATTCCTTCCCTTGCGTAAAGCCGAAAGGAAGCGTGAGCGCGGCGGCTACGATGATCGCTTGCCAACCCCAAAAATGAATGTTGCTCAGCGCGTCGCTGAACATCCGTGCCTTGAGGAGGCGCTGACTCGAATAGTAGATGGCCGCGAACAAGGCATTGCCCGCAAAGGCAAAAACGGCCGCGTTCGTATGCAAGGGTCGCAGGCGCCCAAAGGTCAGCTCCGGCAGCCCGAAGTTGAACGAGGGCATGACGAGCATCACGGCCAGCCAGAGGCCCACCAGCGTCGCCACCACCCCCCAAAGCACCGTCGCGAACGCAAACTTGCGGACAACCGCATCATCGTATCGAAATTTCTCTGTCGTTACGGTCATGAATTCCGACCCGCCCCGTGCAATGAGCATGCCGAAGCGGCCTGCATCGAGAGATAACGAGGGCCCCTACGCCCCCAAAGCTGAGTAAGGCGCAGAATCTGACGTGAACACAAGCCCATAGGCCCCGAGGGTCAGAAACCCGAGACCAGAGGAACGCGCAGAAGTTGCGCCCTCCGAGAAGTGCCCCTGCGCCCCTCAAAGCACGTTCGTGAGAGGAAGCACCATGCGAAACGTCGTGCCTCCCCCGACTTGTGTCTCATACGTCAGGCGTCCCTCATGCTCGCGCACGATCTCGCTGCAGATGGCCAGCCCAAGACCAGTCCCCTCGGGCTTGCTCGTTACAAACGGGTCGAAGACGTTGAGTCCCGGGGGGACCCCTTCACCCGTATCGGCCACTTCCAGCAAAAACTCCGCCCTGTGCACTTCAGTGCGCACGGTCAAAGTCCCTCCTTCGGGCATGGCCTCCACCGCATTTTGAAACAGATTGAGGAGGACTTGTTGAACCTTGTCCGAGTCCGCCATCACCTCGGCGCCTCGATCTCTGAACTCACGCACGAGTTTGACGCCCGAGGGGGCGCGCACGTTGGAAAGGGTGGATTCAATGAGTTTCGTGAGCTCAAAAGGTCGCAAAACCACCCTCCGGCGTCCGGAAAGCGCGCGAAATTCTTGCACCAATCGACTCAAACGCCCAATCTCATTGAGACAGCTATCGACCTTTTCGAGCGATCCCTCAGAGCCTGAAAGGCGGGTCACCCGACGCTTCAGCGCTTCGAGCTGCAAGGCCAGGTTGTTCAGAGGGTTTCCGATTTCGTGCACGAGCATGGACGCCGTTGTCCCGACCGTGGCGGCGCGCTCGCGCTCCATGCGTTCTCCCTGAACCCGGACCTTGTCGCTCACATCACGAATAAAAGCGGCGTAACGCGCCCCATCTTCCTCCTCGCTCAGCTTGGTGACCGAGAGTTCAATGGGGAATTCCTCCCCGCTTCGCCGCATGGCGGTCACCTGGCGAATGCGACCGATGGCTCGCGGCTCGCCGGTCGCCTCGTAGCGAGAGATATAAGCGCGGTGGTTCGAGGCGTAGGGCTCCGCCATCAAGGTGCGCACATCGGCTGAAAGCAATTCATGCGCTTCATAGCCAAACATCACGCAGGCGGAGGGATTGCAAAGAAGGATTGTTCCTTCGGGATCGATGAACAAAACCGCATCCTGAGTCGTCTCCACCAGCTCCCTGAGGCGGGAGGCCCAGATCTCTGCCCGCAGGGCGCCTGCATCCTCGGAGGGAAATTCGGAAGCCGTCACGGGGCGGGAATCTAGCAGGCCTCCGCCGAACCCCCGAGCGCGCAAATCTTGCGTCCTTGTAGAGCTAGGCGCAGGATTTTCCGGCTTCTGAAAAAACTCCGTTACAAGTATCGGCCCCGGATGCTCTGAATCTCGGCATGCCGCTTGCAAGAACGCAAACAAACCGGAGAGGCAATCGTAGCGATGAGTAAAGGTCGAGTCTTGATCGTAGATGATGAATCGAGCGCGCGCAGCGCCTTGAGCGAGATCCTGTCTGACGAGGGCTACAAGGTGCGCACGGCGGCCGATGGATTCCGAGCTTTGGCGGCAGCAAACGAATTCGCGCCGGACGTCGTCCTGACCGATCTGAAAATGCCAGGAATGGACGGCCTCGAATTGTTGCAGAGGCTGGCCAAGGACTTTTCTGAGACAGCGGTGATCCTCATGACCGCCTTCGGCGCCGTCGAGAGTGCGGTTTCTGCCATGCGCGCGGGCGCCACGGACTACTTGGTCAAACCTCTCAATTCCGATGAGTTGCTCGTGAAGATCGAGCGCGCACTCGTAGGCACCGCGCTACGAAAGGAAACGAAGCGCTTGAAAGATCAAGTCGCGGGCAAGTACAAGTTTGAGAACATCATCGGCGAATCCGCGGAGATGCAAGCCGTGTTCAAGACCATCCGACAAGTGGCCAAAAGTCGAGCCACCGTTCTCATCAGCGGCGATTCCGGCACAGGCAAGGAGATGGTTGCCGCTGCTCTCCATCACTCGAGCCCACGAAAGAACGGGCCCTTCATCAAGCTTCATTGCGCAGCACTCGCCGAAACCCTGCTAGAGAGCGAACTCTTTGGACACGAACGCGGATCGTTCACTGGCGCGGATCGCCGCCGCATCGGTCGCTTCGAGGAGGCGCACGGGGGCACACTGTTTCTCGACGAAATCGGCGAGATCAGCCCAGCTATTCAGGTCAAGCTGCTGCGCGTCCTGCAAGAGCACGAGCTTGAGCGCGTGGGCGGAAATCAGTCCATCGCCATCGACGTACGCGTGGTCGCAGCCACGAACCGCGATCTGGCAAAGATGGTTCTGGAGGGGAAATTCCGAGAAGACCTGTACTACCGCCTCAACGTCATCAACCTCAAACTTCCGTCCCTTTTGGCACGGAAAGAGGACATCCCCGCTCTCGCCTCTCATTTCCTGCTCAAGTACGCGCGGGAAAATGACAGCAAAGTGGAGCGTTTCGATGATGACGCCCTCTCCGCACTCAAACGCTATCACTTTCGCGGGAACGTGCGTGAGCTAGAAAACATCATCGAGCGTGCCGTCGTCCTGTGTGAAGGACCGTCCCTCGGGCTCGCTCACTTGCCTCAAGAAGTACAGGAGTCTCACGGCAAAGGTTCTTCTGTCCCGCGCATCCCCGGAGCGAGTTTGGCTGAAATCGAAAAGTACGCCGTCCTAGAAACCCTCGCGAACGTCGGTGGCTCGACGACCCTGGCTGCGCAAACGCTGGGGATCAGCGTGCGCAAGATTCAGTACCGCCTCCAGGAGTACGCCGAGGCGCCCAAAAACAAGGCGCCAGCGGTCAAGGTTTGAGCCTCGCCAAGGGATGAAATGCGTTCTACAAGCCTCGGTCCGTCGAAAGCGGCACGAGAGCTTACCGCATGAGAACCGAAACCCGAGCATTCGAAAGAGCCTGGCTCAAGGCTTTTGATTTTCTTGCCAAACACGAAACCGTGATCTGGGTCGCCGCCACCTTGGCCCTGATCGAGTGGGTGTATTTTTGGTTCGTGACGGCCGGAACTCTTCAGCAATGGCCGGTGTACGGGATCTACTACGATTGGCTCTCAGATGCCTTCCGCGCTGGACAGCTTCACGTGCAAAAGCTCCCCAACCCGGAGCTTTTGACGAAGGAAAACCCCTACGACCCCCGACACGCACGGCTGTGGATAGGGGATCTGAGCTTGCACAACGGCAAGTACTACCTCTACTGGGGTCCGGTTCCCGCAGCCATTCAGGGGGCGGTCAAAGAGATCTTCAGCATCAATCGCTCCATCGGAGATCAGTACCTGGTCTTCCTCCACATCTCGATGGCAGGTCTTTCTGCTGCTTTTCTCGTGTTCCGGATGGCCACAAAGCTGTTCTCTCGCCTTCCGCTGCCGGTCATTTGCTTGGCCATGCTGACCGTGGCCTTCATCAATCCCGTCCTCCATTCGCTCACCAACGGCAACGTCTATCTGGTCGCTATCGCCGGAGCCCAGGGATTTTTCATGCTGGGACTTCTGCTCGCCTTCGAGGCGATCGTGAATTCCGGCTCGGGGTGGCGGAAAAGGCTACTGCTACTCGCGTGCGGGAGCATCAGCTTTGGCCTTGCCATGGGCTGTCGCGCGAGCATCGCTCCCGCCGTCATCGTCTCCGCTTTCGCCTCTGGCTTTCTGCTCGAACCTTGGCGAAAGAGTTCCTGGGAAAGGAGATTCACGGGCCTCGCAGCGGCCCTGGTCCCGACCGGGCTCGCAGGGCTAGGTCTGCTTTACTACAACTGGGTGAGGTTCGATGACCTCTTGGAGTTCGGGACCAATCTCCAGACAGGCCCCTTCCCCTTTCGGTTCGATACGAAGGACATCCCCGTCAACCTGTACACGTACTTTCTGAGGCCCCCTGCTCTCTCTTGTCACTTCCCTTACCTCTTCCAAGAATGGTTTCCGGCTCCTGATTTTCCCGGCTTCCTTACGCGTCCGGAAGGGTATCTGCTGAACGAACCCGTCGTGGGGATCCTCCTCGCCTCTCCCCTTGTCCTGATCATTCCCTTCGCATTCGCCATCAAGCGGAAAAGCCTTTCCGCACCCAGGCGACGTGCCCTTCTGTTCTGCTTCGTTTCATTCCTGGCAGCAGGCACCTTGCCGGGGATTGTGCCCCTGGGTTTGTACATGGCCACCATGCGCTACCAAGGCGACGTCATCCTCGGACTGTGCCTTCTCAGCTTGCTCGGGTTCTTTTTCATTTGGAGTCGTTTACCCTCGAAAGGCTACCTGCTCTTGGCTTCTATCACTGTGGTCATGGCGCTCCACACCATCGCCTTTGGCCTGGCCCTCGGTTATCAGGGCTACAACGGTCACGTGCATCATCAGAACCCCAAACTCGACAAGCGCCTGCGCCGAGACTGGTCCTTGTGTGCCGACGACGCTCCCAAGTTCCCGCGCTTTGCCCCCAACGGAAACACCAACGAAGACAACAGCACATCTCAAAAACGGCGAGGGAACCGCTGACTCTTGTCACTTCCATCTGGACCGACCAGCACTGGGCCGAGCAACAAAAGAAAAAAGGCGACGGATTTCCGTCGCTTTTTCTCCGCTCTTCAGCTTTTTTCAGTACCGGAGGTCGGACTCGAACCGACACGCTTTTAAGGGCGGCGGATTTTGAATCCGCTGCGTCTGCCATTCCGCCACTCCGGCTTTCTTGAGTGATTCTGTGCTCTTATCTTGCCTTGGGGGGTGAGTCAAATCCCCTTTGGACTCACCCTTGGACTCACCCTGAGAGGACTCACCCCCTTCTGGGCGAGTCTCGGGGAGTGCCACATTCAAAGGAGTGTGCCACCCGAGGCCCAGCTCAGTAGCAGAACGTGCGGCCCGGCGGTAGCGGTTGATCATCTCGGAGGACTTGTGCCCCGTGCGGTCCGAAACCCATGCTTCGGAGCGTCCATTTGCCAAGGCCAGGGTAACGAACGTTCCGCGCAAATCGTGGACTCGGAGCATGGATCGGTTCTTCGTCCCCTTGAACAGCTCCTCCCGTGTGATGCCTGAATCCTTGAGGTCATTTCGGAGCACGCTAGCGGCCCGATGAATGTCATCGAAACGAGGAAACACGTAGTCCTCATCCATGGCGTAGCTGGGACGGTACAACTCAAGAGCAAGAGCCACGTCGCGCCCCAGTGCCCACATGCGCGGATCGTCCGTCTTGTTTTCCGTCAACGTGATGGCGCCTCGTTCTAGATCGATGTCGTTCCAGCGTAGGCCCATCGCCTCCCCTAGCCTCAAACCTTCCCGAGAAAGAAAGCCCCACAGGACCCGACGACCTAGAGGGATGCGACGGTTGCCCATGAGCGCCTCATCCTCGGCGGGATAGAGCCACACCTTGGCCTTACTGTTCCCCACCCTGGGCAAAAACCCGGTGGGCAAAGGCGAAGCGCTGATCAGTTTCAACGGGTACACCGCGAGCTTCAAGACGCGCGCCATTGCTTGGGCGTACTGTCTACGTCTGGCAGGTGAAAGCCCGGCTGGGAGTTCTGCTAGAGCCTTCTCAGCGTGCTCTAAGCGGAATTGCTCAATAGGGACGTTGCCCACCGTCTTTCCAAGAACCCGAAACATCTGCTCATCGTCATCTGCGGTTTTCTTGTACTTCACGTGGTCGGGGTATCTGGTGTGCAACCGGCCCGACACCCACTCGTCGGCTACTTCGGCGAACGTGAACGTCTTTGAGCTTGTCGCCGGTGCCGCTCCCATCTCCTCTTGAGCGAGCTTGGCAATGGCGTTGAACTTCGCCTCTGAAGTCGCCTCAGCTGCCCGTGTGATGAACAGTCGAGCTTCCGCCGGGGGCAAGGCACGGAGCGATTTGGCCAGCTCCCTAAGGGCCAAGGCGCGCTTCTCAGCCGCTGCCCGGTCCTTCATCGGAATCACGAGCTTCGCTTGCTTGCCCGAGCCGTAGCGAATCCGAACGCGGAACCCTTCCGCAGTGGGCTCTAGGTGTGGTATTT
>CAYMQT010000180.1:1686-9328 GCA_964392575.1 uncultured Polyangiaceae bacterium | reverse complement strand
ATGCAGATCTCCGATCCCCAAAACAGCGGCCCTGTTGGCCAGCGTGCGGCAGTCTTTTCCGAAGGCATCCGTATGGTTCGCGAGAGCACCGATCGCCTCCAAGGCGAGCATCGGTACGTCATCGTCGTAGCCGACCCGAGCGAGACCCTGTTCAATCAGTGCCTTCGCCTGTGCAGCTTTACGCCCGTCCACTTCCGCTGGGCGCCAGTTGGGGGCGAAGAGATGCAGTAGAGCCACGAGCATCGGCCATCTGTCTTCGTCCTTGCTACGAGAGAGGGCACCTAGCCCGAGCCAGCGTAGCTTGATGGCGCGGAGCAGCAGGTAGTCCCGCTCGCGATCATCCATCTGATCGACGCCGGCCCCGACCAGTAAGCGGGCGGGTTCAGTCGTGATGGGGAAGCACTTGGCTCCCAAGGAATCAGAGATGTAAAGTTCTGGAGCGCTTCCTCCGAGAGCCTCAGCAATCCGCGCGAACCTGTCGAACGTGGTGCCGGACTCCAGGCGCCGCGCCCCCAGGCGGGACAGATCCACTGAGAATGCGGCGTCCATGGCCGCGCCTGTCTTACGCAGCAAGAGCCTCAAGGGAGCAGGAAGGCTTTTGGGACTGATGAGGTCGTCGACCTTGGGGTCCAGGGCCGATAGACCGGCTCCCTTGAGGGGAGCGCTCGGAATGCCCAGATAAGCGGCCCGGGCGTTCTCCGTACAGTCCGAAAGAGCGCTGTTTCCGGACAACCGTGCGACCCGCGCGAGGGTGTCAAACAGAGCGCCGTCGAGCTTGCCGTCCTCGAGCTTGCGACGAGCGTCCTTGGACGCGCGGTCGAGGAGGAAGCCCCGCGGACCTGCCGCATTGTGTCGATCCATGAAGAGCACCGTGGCCTCTAAGGTCGCGGCGTCTAGGGGATAGGCTTTGCGCGTGCGTTCGAGCGTCGCACCTGCCCGCTCGATGTCTTTCGCCACGGTCTCATAAATTTCCGCTAACTTGAGCGCTTGCTCGCGCTTTTCGTCTGGGGTTCGCGCAGACTGAATCAATTCTGTTTGCAAAGTGGTCGCGCGTTCGGCCAGACCGAGCTGCGAGAAAATTTGCACGAGAGTGGCGCTGATCTCCCGGTCCTCCGGCTCCTTTTGGTGGATCTCCTGGAAGGTATCCATCGCCTTTTCGATGTTGTCGAGATGCTCATAGTAGAGTTTGGCGATGGAGCGCAGAACTCCCCGCTTTTGCTCTTCATCGGAAACCCGATCCCTGAGCGCAAGTAAAGATTTCTCTGCCGCCGCGTGCTGTCCCAGTGCAGCGCTGATTTCGGCGTGGGCGCGGAGCGCCTCGATGCTCTCAGGGTGGTGGAGGAGGGCCTCTTCCAGATACCGCTTGGCTTCCTCGAACTGCTCAGCGAGCGACGAGACGCGGGACAATTTGAGATGAAGGACGAGGGACTCGGCTGAGGTGGCTGCGATCAACGAGATGCGAGACTTGATTCGCGTCGCCAGCTCTTGCAGATTTCCCGCTTCCTCAAGAAGCGCAATCAGTCGAGGGAAGGCTCGATGCTGCTCAGGGTCAGCATCGAGGGTTTTTCCGTAGGCATGAGTGGCGCGTCCCGGATCTTCCGCTTCATCCCAGGCCTCGGCGGTGAGCAGCCAAAGTTCCGCTCGATGAGAGCGGTCGCGCGCCGAACGCGCAAACGCTTCCAAGCGTTCCGCTCGTTCAATCTTGTCCTCAGTTTCGCGAAACAGGTAGCTTTCGAGCTGTCTTGTGACAAAGGATTCGGGGCTCACCTCGAGCGCCTGTTTGGCCGAGGCCCGTGCGCGTTCTGACTCTCCCAAGCGAGCTAAACAGAATGCATATTCTAGCAGCGTCGCGGTGAGATCAAGCTCCGCGGTTGCTTGAGAGAACGCGGTTGTTCGAGAGAGCGCGGTTGTTCGATGGACCAGAGCAGCGAGACAGCGCGCAAGGAGCAAGTCATCCCGTTTGTCACGGGCCACGGTTGCGAGCCCACGCAGGGCCAACAGGGACGGGGTTTCACTTTCGAGGAGAGGTTCCAGATGTCGTCGAGCCGCACGGAGATCCGAGTGTGCAAGAGCTTCGGCGCCGCGTACTTCCTGGTAAGCCTCGCGATCGCCTTTCGGAAGCGTTGTGGAAAGCGCTTCTGTGTTGGGGGGGGAGCCTTGATAGAGCTGCTCCTCTTCGGCGCGGAGGAGCGAGGGGATGTGCGAGGGGTATTCCTCCGCCAGCGTGCGGATCCAGAGGCGAGCGCTCGATTCGTCTCCTTTTGCACTATCGATCGCCGCCAGTCGCTCGTAGGCGTACCTTCTCGAGGCGGGATCTGGTTCTGACTTCGCGCGCTCTAGGTAGTAGCTGCCGAGGTCGGAATAGTGTCCGTCAAGTTCTGCCTGGTCCCGGGCGACGTCACTGATGGCCGGGTCGACCTCGGCGAGGGAAGCCGTGTCTACATTTCCTCCCGCGCTCTCCCCGACAAGAGTTCCGACGATGCCTCGGGCAAATTTCAAGAGAGTGTGGACCCGCTCGCCAGGCGTTTCGACATCTTCCGCGCGGTCAAGGTCAGCTTTGTCGCCCGAGAGCGAGCGCAAGAGGGTAAGGACGGAGCGATCCTTTGACTTCAGAAGATTCGAGCTCAGAAGGCTTGGTCGTAGCGTCGAGCCTTCCACGCCGATGGGCGAGAGGAGTTGACGAAGTCCGGCCAGCTCTCCGACGATGCCGGGGAGAGTCGCAAGTTCGAAGGCTGAATCGCTCAGGGCTCCCGGGGAGCGACGCTCTAGAAGGACGGCTGCGGCAAACGTGAGCCCCGCGAGATGGGCGTCGCTCGGGTCTAGGTTCATGAGGGAGGTTGCGGCCTCGAAGAGAACGCGACCCCGCTCTTTGCTGTCGAGAGTTTGCGCCTCTTCCAGGGCCGGAGCTTCTAAAGACAGAGCTTCTAGAGATAGAGCGAACGCGATTCCCGGCTCGACACCCTCGCGAAGAGGCGGCGAGGCGGACGCTACTCCCAGCGAGAGAAGTCCGCCCTGCGCACTTTCCGAGACGACCGGATTTCCCCCCTCTTTTGCTCTCCGGTAACAATCGAGGGCGCCCTCTATATCGCCAAAATGTTCCAGGAGCGCCCCGAAAATGAGCGCTGCTTCCGGCTCGTCTTCGAGGCTTCCGAACTTCGAAAGACTGCGGACCGCCGTGGGTTCGTCTCCCGCGATACGAGCAGTGGCCATAGTGAGTCCGGTGCAGACTTCCTTCGCGTCGCCTCGACTCTGCAAGGTACTGAGGGCGTCGGAAGCGAATAGCGAGAGAACGGGCGCCGTGAGATCACCGAGACGACCAAGGCCGTCCCCGATCTGGGCAAGGAGGGCCTCCTGAGACGCATTCTCCGGATCAAATGCGAAAACCTCCTCCGGGCCGAGGGCGAACGCGAGCGGTGTTGTCGGCGACAGCTCGTGCGCCTCCTCTAGGGTGAGCGACAGCGGCCTGCCGGCGCGAGCGGCGAGTAACCAGCGTTCTTCGAGGGAGAAAGTACCCATTCCAGGATCTGCATGCTCAAGAACAGTGCCTAGGGTCTCGGTCGCCTCGGTCTCGAAAGCGACAGCGGCGAGCTCCCTGAGCGTCCTTCGGTCAGGCTGAGCTCCAAGAGCAAGCTCAGCTCTCAGGGCCGTCTTGAGCGCTTCGAGTGCTGCCTGTTGTCCGCTTCGTTCTGCTCCGCAGAGGGCGGCCCTCAGTCGAGCGACGGTGACCTGACTCATTCCGACCGACGAAAGCGTCGAGAGCGTGCTTTCGATGTCTCCCTTGTGGAGGAGCCGTGCCGCTCGAACGAGCGGGAGGTAGTCTCCGCCCTGGTTCGAGATCTCCGAGTGCGGACTTTCGTGTCCGCCCAGAAGTTCCTGGGCGAGCAAGAGCTGCTCGCGATACTCGAGGGGCAACTCAACTCCGGCCAAGGTCGTGCCTTGGCTGATGCGATGCACGATGCGCAGGAGTAAAATAGCACTATCCGCTTCGCCGGAGCGAGACGCTTGATCGAGTAAGTGCCCCAGCTCGGACGTTCTGCCTTGGCCGAGAAGATGCTCAGAAAGTCGCAGTATCGCGTGGCGTCGGGAGCTTGGGTGAGCGGCTTGGCGAGCCGAAGTCTCGAGCGTGCGCTCGACCACGGCGGACTCTTTGGCCTGGTCTGCGTGTTTTCTTAGGACGTGTCCTAAAAGCGCCAACTTCGGTGAAGTTTCGGCTGAGGCGCGCGCCGCTTCATAACTCCGCTCCTTTTCTCCCGAGAGATGCCACAGTCGGCTTGCGATGATGAGTCCTCGACTTTTGGCCAGCGCGGAGCTCTGCTGGTCCGCGTCGCGCGTGAGCTCTGCCGCTAGGGCGGCAAAATCCATACGGGCGCGAGCGGGCGCAGGGGACGGCTCTCCTGCACCAGGCACGAAATCAGTTGCTGGTTCGCTCTGATCGATGAGGGAGGCGAGGCCCAGAGCGACCTTTTCCTCGCGCGAGTGTTCGGGTTCGCTCATGCCCCCTCCAAGCCCGCCTTTTTGCGTAGATTGAGGTACTCGTCCGAGAGCACGAAGCGTATGATTTCTGCCAGAGTCTCGGCGCGCTCCTCAGGAATTTCGGGAAGAAGTTCAGGCATCTGCCGCAAGACTGAAGCGTCGCCGTAGGCGAGCACGGCGGCGCGGGCGGCCCCTCGCGCCACGTGATAGGGAGTCTGCGTCAAATCCACTTCAACGCGGCGGAGTTCGTCGTAGGTGCGAGTGAGGCGGTCCCGATCCTCACGCGTGATGCGCTTTGACAGGTTTCGGGCCATTTCATCAAGCTTCTGATCGGCGTCGCTTGCCGCCCTTCGTCCAGCCAACATTTCGGCAGCCTTCAACCAGTCCCGGATCTCATCAGGTGCATGATTGAGGATGGCCGCGGTTCCGTGCCGGACGGCGGACACCTGTGCCGCGAGGCGAGCACGACCCAGGGCAGTGAGGGGGCTCTGGATTTCCGCGCCGAGGACAATCGTCGTCAACTCCGCGGAAAGGACGCGGATCATGTGAGGGTCGGCGCCTCCGACATAGAGCTGAAAGTCTCCGCATCCGAAGGCCGCCATCCAGGTGCCGACTTCGCCGCGCAGAGTATCGCCAGAAAATTCGTCAACACGCATGAGGGGACTCACGCCGAGGCCATCGAGGGAGGGTTCAATCTCTGCCCCGATGTGAGGACTCAAGAGGGAGGCGTAAAGTCCGATGGCCCCCAGCTGTCCGGGATCGCTCGCCGTTTCCAGGTCAGAAGCGGACCACGGGAAACTCGGCATGGAGGGGCAGCGGGAGCGCAGATTCTCTAGTCGTGTCTGGTCTTCGAGCGAGAGTTTTCCCGTGAGGCCCAGATTTCCGATGGCGATCCGCTCCATCCCGTCATCCCCACAGTCCGCACACAAGGCGCGGAATCTTGCGATCTCCTCGGGATCGAGGGGGAACTGGCGGAGCTGCTTTTGGCTCTTCGCTCGGGCGCTTGCCAAAAGGCGCCTTCGTTCATCTGGCGAGAAATTCTCTTCTAAGATCACATTCACTGCATCGGGATCTGCGGGGGCATCCCGGAGGACACAACGTGCGGAGCGCTTGAGCTCATCTGGCTGTCGCAAGTGATCACGCTGAATCGCCAACATCATCTGAGCGGCCGCCAAGCGCGCTTCGATGGAATCCTCTTGCTGGTTGACGAGGTCGAAGGCCTTGTACGCTTCTCCCCAGTTTTCTGTCCTCGCGAGGGAGCGTGCCTTCCTCAGTAGACCCGCCGCGCCCGAGAGGCCACGTTCGTCGAGCGCCTGCAAGAGCTCGACTGCTTCGCGGTGTCGCTTTTGTTGCTCCAAGAGATCGCAGGCGAAGAGTCCGGAAGTAGAACGTTCGCTGTCGGGGGTCTCCGGGTGCAGGGCGATCGCCCGAAGTGCTTCGGCTGCTTCCGAAAGTCTGGCATCGACGAGATGCAGCTCGGCGCTGAGGGCAAGGGCCGGCAGGTGTTGCGGGTCGAGCTTGAGAAGCTCAGAAAGGGCGCGCTGGGCGACCACGCGCCGTCCGAGCTTTCGGCAGAGCCGAGCTTTTTCCCAGTAGAGTTCGATGAGCAGTGTTTCTGATTCTGCCGTATCCAGTCGCGCGTCGATGAGCTCGACCTGCCGCGCCGGATCATTCTTCGAACGAGCAAAGCGATAGAGTCGTTCAAAGGCGAGGGGGATACCAGGGCTCCGAGCGAGCGCCGAAGAAAAGCACTTTTCAGCTTCGTCGGGGAGGTTCAACCGATCTTGGTACAAGAGGCCGGCTCGCTCCCAAAGCTTCGCCGATGCGTGGTTGTCTGCGGCACCCCGCGCTAGCTCAGCACAGGCGACGGCTTCGAGATCAGGTCGATCGAGGTTTTCTGCGACGAGCTTCAGACCTTGGCAGACGGTGAGATCATCGGGCAGAGCCCGATGAAGTTTTTCAAACAAGGGAAGGGCTCCCTCGAAATCATCGAGAGCGAGGCGCTCATAGGCGCCTATCAAGCAGGCGATCTGTGCGTCCGGGTCTTTGAAGTCGGGATCCAGGAGCTGTCCCAGTCGCTCTACGTCGGAAGCGTGTTCGGGCGATACGTCATGTGACCCACCTTCGAGCAGCGCCCAGGCCGCGGAGACCTTACGCTCCTGTTCGGCCGGATCCTCTTCCAAGGTCGCTATGTCAGAGGCCGCTGTGTCAGAGGCCGCTGTGTCAGAGGCCGCTGTGTCACCGGTCGCTGGGGAACAGAGTGAAAGAAGCGCTGCCCGGTGAGCCTGTCGCTCGTGGGCGCCGAGGGCGAAGACAGAAACAGCGGCAAGCAGAGCACCGTCCTTTTCTCCGAGTTCCTTCAGGATCAGCGCTTCCTGTTCTGCCGAGCGTGCGCGTCGCGCAGCAACCCAAAGCGAGATCGCACTTGCGCGTCCCGGGTCCACGCGGTGAAGTCGCTGGACTTCACGGAGCAGCTCAGTGGCTTCTTCGGGGGGGTGGCTGCGCGCGAGATAGAGCGCTTGACGTTGGGTTTCCGAGAGAAGCGCGCTGGCACTGGCGGCGTCGAGAGCACTGGCGGCGTCGAGAGCACTGGCGGCGTCGAGAGCATAGTCGAGGGATTCAGAGGAGCGGAGGGCGGCATCGAAAATCCGCAAGAGCTGTTCATCCTCCGGTGCTCGATCGAGCCAAAAGTCTTCGAGGGACTCCGGGTCGAATTTTCTGAGGAGCGCAGCGTAGAGCAGCCTCCGATCCATTCCGTCCGATCTGTTTTCGGACAGATGCTGGAAGGTTTTTTGGGGGTCACCCTTGAGGCGAGAGAGTTCGAACCAGCGTTTGAGGGAGTCTTTTTCGCTCTGAGACCAGCCCTCTACCTTTGCGATCCCCGCTTCTGCTCGCTCTAGGCTACCGTGGACGAGGTCTTGGCAAGCGTTTCTGAGGAGAAAGGCATGCCGTAGGGCGGCGTCTTTTGCGTGGTCCGCGGCGATCTGACGAACTTCGCGCTCCTGATCCATCCCGTGGCGGCGGGCCTGTGCGATGGCCGCGCCGGCCAGGAAAGGATCCTCTGGGTGCGTCGCGAACAGCTGCGCCAATAATCCGCTGTCACCTCCTTCGGCCAGCGCAAGGACCTGGAGCGCTCTGCGGAGGATTGCTTGCGGCTCCCCGTCCTTGT
>CAYMQT010000180.1:0-1676 GCA_964392575.1 uncultured Polyangiaceae bacterium | reverse complement strand
GACTGTCCTCGCTGAGCGGAGGCTCTCCTAGGGCGGCAAAGTAGGAGTCCACGGCCCGCATCAAGGAACCATCGTCGCTTTTGACAACCAACTCTGTGGCGAGCTGCGGAATCGCCCCAGCGGGGAGTGTCTCTGGACGAAAGCCTTCGATTCCCCTCGCTTTCAGGGTCAGGCGCAGGGCTTCCCATTGTAAGGAGGACTTGAGCACCGGATCGGCCGTGAGCTCGGCAACCGCCTGACTTTCACGCTCATAAGCTTCTCCATCAGCGCGCAGGCGCGCTATCAGGCGTCGGAGACTTGCGCTGAGCAGTCCCAGGGGCCCCGAATGATCGCGCGTTTTTTCGAGGAGAGTGCTTGCCTCGTCGAAGCGGCCGCTGTCCAAGAGGACGAGCGCTTTTGCAAGCAAGAAGTCTTCGTCTTTCGCGCCGGCCTCCAGGCTCGAAAGCAGCTCCAAGAGCCCGTCTTCCGTCTCTGAGCGTTCTGCTCGGATCCATTCCGGCACCCGCAGGAGGAGAGCGTTCGGGGTGTGCTTGCGTACTTCCTCCAGGAATTTCTGTGCCGTCCCGTTGTCATCGAGGACGCCCGCCGCGGCAGCACCCAAAACGGCGAGTACCTCACGGTCTTCTTCGCGGAAGGAAGGGGCATGAAGGAGCCGCTCCCAGACGGTCACCGAACCTTCTACGTCCCCCCTGAGCTTGTGGACTTCACCTAAAAGCGCGAGCGCGAGAGGAGAGCCAGCCGTCGCGTCGACGAGTTGCTCCGCTAGCTCTCTGGCATCTGTTTCTGCGCCGAGCTGCACGGAGTACCGAATGGCCCGGACTTGAGCGGAAAGGGCTCGATGGCCTGTCTGTTCGGAGCGGGGGATCTGGTAGAGCGCGGCCTCCTCCGGCTCCTCGCGAACCGCACGCAGGATCGTGGCGGTCTGAATGGCTGCCTTTCGTGCTTCCTCGATTTCGCCAGCCTTGAGGGCAATGCTTTCCCAGAGTTCGAGCGCTCTCAGGGTGGGCATCTCGTCGAGGCTTTGCTTGATGCTCGCGAACGCCTCTGTGTGTTCTCCGGCCCTGAAGGATTGCCGTGCGCTGCGCTCAAACAGCAGACACCTCAGCTCAGAGCTTTGCGCGTGGGCGGCCCTGCCGGTGGTCGCTCGGCGAAGAAGGGGCGTGTCGGCTCGCAGAGCAGCAACGGTCTCCAGAGCGATCCAGAGAGCTTGTGAAGCGGGCGATGCTTCGAGACCGGAAAGGAGCGCCTCCTCCGCTTCCTCCCAGTTCTCCGCGGCCGAGCAGGTTTTCGCTAGCCCAAGGGAGGCTCTGACCTGCTCTTCTTCACTTCGAGCGAGTTTGCTGAGGCGTCCCAGCAGTTTCGTCAGGTTGGATTTCGAGCGTGAGCGCGTCGCGATGTCGATGAGGGCTTCGAGGGGTTCAATAAACCCTGAGGCGCTCTTCGTCGCCGAGAGTTCATCGCGGGCCGCCGCCGCAAGATCATCCCGCAGCTCGTGACACCGGGCGATTTCGTGTTCGATGAGGGCTCGAAGCGGAGCTTCTTGTGTCGCTTCGAGTTCCAGGCGCAGCGCACGGAGCCCTTGCTCCCGGGTCTCCGCATCCGGCGCCTTGAGGGCCGCGGGAGGAGCCAGCTGTGAGATGCGTACCGCCATCACATTTGCCCCCACCGCACCGGAG
>CAYMQT010000179.1:5313-9335 GCA_964392575.1 uncultured Polyangiaceae bacterium | reverse complement strand
GATCCGCGCTTTTTCGATCCCCCTTCCAGATCTGGGCGCGATTGCACCCAAGTGAATTCCGAAAAAGCTCACCCCCAACTTCCGCGTGCGCTCTCTCGCCTCCCACTTGGTCGGCGGGGGTGCTGAGCGCGCCTCGCTACTCCTCGCCCTCCGGGCTCGCGTAGCTTGGGCAGTTCTAGCTTTCTGTGCCGAGGATGGCGTCGATGCGGGTGAGTTCTTCGGGACTGAAGGCGGTGTTGTTCACGGCGGCTAGGCAATCTTCAATCTGGTTCACGCGGCTGGCTCCGAGGATCGCTGAGGTGACGACTTCATCTCGAAGCGTCCAAGCGATGGCCATCTGGGCCAAGGTTTGGCCCCGGCTTTCCGCGACAGAAGACAGCGCGCGGATTTTCTTCAGGCGCGCGTCCGTGAGTTCGGATTTTTGTAAAAACCCGTGACTCTTCTCGGCGCGCGAGTCTTTGGGGATTTCATGCAGATAGCGGTCGGTCAACATGCCTTGAGCGAGGGGAGAAAACACGATGCACCCCATTTCCTCTTGCTTGAGGGTGGCGAGAAGGCCCTGCTCTGGCTCCCGGTGAAAGAGGTTGTAGGCAGGTTGGTGAAGGAGACACGGAGTGCCTGCTTGTCTGAGGAGCTGGGCTGCGCGGGCAGTGTCTTCCGGACTATAGGAAGAAATGCCTACGTAAAGCGCCTTTCCGCTCTTTACGATTTGCGAAAGTGCGCCCATGGATTCCTCCAGTGGAGTGTCAGGGTCGGGTCGGTGATGATAGAAGATGTCGACGTACTCGATGCCAAGCCGCTTGAGACTTTGGTCCAAGCTCGAGATCAGATATTTGCGGGAGCCGAAGTCTCCATACGGACCGTCCCACATGTGCCAGCCTGCTTTGCTGGAGATACACAGCTCATCCCTGAGACCCGAGAATTCATTCTTGAGGGCGCGCCCGAGAGTTTCTTCTGCGGAGCCGGCGGGAGGACCATAGTTGTTGGCTAAATCGAAATGACAAACGCCGAGGTCAAACGCGCGTGTGAGCATTTTGATGGCGGTACCGGGGTCATCCACCCCGCCGAAGTTGTGCCAGAGTCCTAGGGAGATGCGCGGCAACTTGAGCCCACTCTTTCCGACGCGGGCGTAGGGCATGGAGTGGTATCGCTCGGGGTGGGGCTTGTAGTTCATGGGCCGGAGGCTATCCGCGTATGTCACCAGGAACCTCTCAGACTCAGAAAATGCATCTGAAAACAGAAGAAATATTTAAGCTTCTAGCGAGCTTGCACTTTTCGCCTCCTGCTCCAGCGTAAATCCCGCGCCGATGCGGCAGATCTGCGCTTTTGTGGCTCAAATGAAGGCCCTTCGGAGATCGATGAGCGAATGATGAGTTTCCGCGGTGCCCGTTCGGCGCTTCAGTTTAGATAGTAAATCTACTTTACTAAAAGAAATGGCAGCGGTTCCGTCAATAATATCACACACATGCACACATTGCGCTTGGCTTCGGAGCGGCCAGATTGGGCTCATCGGCCCCGATCTTATTGGGCTCCGGAGTTAACCTAGAATGAACGATCAGAATCGACGCGACGCGCGTCTCAACCAGCTCCTGTCTCGACGCACGTTTTTTGCGGCCTTGGGGCTCGGTTTCTCGGTCCCTATGGCTTCGAAAATGGCGCGCTTGGCGGTAGCGCAGGAAAGCGCACGACCCACGCGCCTGTTCCTCTACTATTTGCCTCACGGTATGCCGATTGAGCACTGGCTCGTGGATGAGTCGATGAACCTGGCCGCGAGCGGAGCAGGGATCCTGTCCCCCCTCGAAAGTGTCAAGGAGTATGTGACCGTTCTGCGCGGAGTTGGCATCAATACTTCCACGAACCATGCGGCGATTCGGTCGACATTCACAGGCGCGGAGTCTTCGAACTCAATCGACTATGAGGTCGCCATCGCGCTCGGAAGTACAGCTCATGTGCTTGGCGCTCATGCCAATCCACAAGGGGCGGGCGCGGATGGGCAGTTGATCAAACACGGGGGATGGGTCGACCCCATCGCCAACCCGGCGGACGCTCTTTCGGATCTCTTCTCTGGCCTCGCCCCGGGCACGGCGCCGCCCCCAGAAAGTAGCCAGGATTTGGCTTTCGAGTTTCGCCGGGAGGGTCTGGTTCTCACCGAGGGCGAACTAGAAGCGATGCAAGTGAAGCTGAAAGGATTGACGGGCGAGGAGAACAAGCTCTCGATTCATCTTGAATCCCTCCGCGCTTATAGGAGCGCAGCTGAAAGCGGAGGCGGCCTTGGGACGGTGTCCTGTGAATCGCGCCCGCTGCTTTCAAGCGCAGAGGGCATGAGCGGAAAGGACCCCTATGACGTGTCCAATCTTGGAGAAGTTATTGATGGTCACTTGGAGGCTTCTGCGCAGGCCATGCTGTGCGGGACCGCGCGCATCATCACGCTCCAGAACCTACATGCGAACGGCCAAGTGATGATGAACTTTCCGGGAGGCCCCGGTTTTGCCGCCAATCATCACGATCCACTCTCGCACTCCGGGAAAGATGCGACCCAGGGGCGTCTCGACTTTGCAGAAGTTCAGAAATGGTACATGCGAAAATTGACGGAAAAGTTCCTCAACGTGCTGAAGGCAGAGGACCCTGCGGATCCGGGGCGTACGGTGCTCGACAACACGACGGTGCTCGTTCTGAGCGAAGTGGTCGATGGAGCCAACCATACCTCGGGCTACACGAAGGAAACCTGGGACGTTCCAGGTGGACCTCGTGAGACTTTCCTGCCGGCGATTCTCATCGGCAAGGGGGGCGGGGCCTTCAAAGGGGGTCAGTCCGTCTATGTGCCGGGAGCGGATCATCGGGACCTGCTCGCGACGGTCGCCCACGGCATGGGGGTTTCCCTGACAAGTTTTGCGGGCAAGAGCGTCAGCCCTCTCTCGGAGGTGCTGGCGTGAAGCGGCTTTTCTCGTCCGGAGTCTCGCTCGGTGCGCGGATCGCTCCACTTGTCCTTCTGGGCCTTTTCGCTGCCGCCTGCTCCGCAGGGCCCGGAAGGGGTGGAGAGGACGGAAGTGATGGCGACGCTGATGGCGCGGACTTGACCGATCCCGAAGAGGAGGAAGAAGAACTCACGTCCTGCGTCGGGAAGGACTGTCCCGGCGGGTCGCATGAAGGGATCCGAGAGACCTGTTCTGAATCGCGCACCGGAGCGCGACTGCTCCGGAGGCTGACCAGAAGCGAGCTGGAAAAGACCCTGCGAGATATTTTTCCAGAAGTTGCAGCCAGCTTTGGCGGGGTGGAGCTCACCCAGGATCCGGTGTCGAACCTGGGGTTCAGTACGGACGCAAAAGTGCTTGTCGTGAACGGACCGACTTTCAAAAATCTGCTTGAAACTGCCGAGACAATCGCAGATCTCGCGTCCGAGCCGTCCGTTCTCAGTGCGCTCTTGCCGTGCAGCTCTGCGACACCTGACGCAGCCTGCGCCCAGGAACTAGTGAACCGGTACGGTCTCAGGATTTTCCGTCGCCCGCTGTCTGAAGGTGACGTCACACGCTACGTCGATTACCATCAGTCCATCGCCACTCGCTCCGACTTCGCTACGGCGGTGAAATGGACCTTGAGTGTGATGCTGCAATCTCCGCTCGCGGTTTATCGCTCCGAAGTGGGAGAGCCCAGCTCCTCGGGGCACAAGCTGACTCAGTACGAGATCGCCACCAATCTCGCTTACACGTACTCAGGAACGACTCCGAGCCTCGATCTTCTTGAGAAGGCAGCTGCCGGAGCGCTGTCTTCCCCGGAAGCTCTCATGCACGAGGCGGACGCGCTTTTGACCCCGAGGGAGAACTGGGACGTGGGACGAGAGTTTTTCCGGCAGTGGCTGGGGTACGGGCGAGTCGCCAATCAATCGCGGGCGGCGGAGCCGAACTTTGCCTCTCAGATTTCCCATGCCTTGGTCGATGAAACCCGCCTTTACTTGGACGAAATCCTGTTCCGAGAAGAAACGGTTCATACGCTCATGACCGCAGATTTTACGGCGCTGAGTGGTC
>CAYMQT010000179.1:0-5303 GCA_964392575.1 uncultured Polyangiaceae bacterium | reverse complement strand
AGCAGCTTCTACGGTTTCGGGGACGTCAGCGGGGATGCCTTCGCCCGGGTGACCCGCCCGCCGGGCCGAGGACTGGGCCTTTTGGCGCAAGGGTCACTCTTGGCTACGACGTCTCATCAAACGGAAACGTCTCCGACGTTGCGCGGTTTGCTGTTTACCAAGAGCTTCCTGTGCGTCCCGCCCCCACCACCCCCAGACGTCGTGCCACCTTTGGCCCAGGCGCCCGGAATCGAGAACGCGAAGACGACGAGGGAAAAGTACGAACTTCATCACGGAGTGGGTGGTTGCGCGAACTGTCACAAGAACTTCGATCCGTACGGATTCACCTTTGAGCAGTTTGACGAAACCGGAAGGTATCGCGCGGACGAAGCAGGTCAGCCGATCGATACCGTTTCCGAAGTGATCCTGCCCGACGAGAGCAGTAAGGTCTTCTCTGATCTCGATGCTCTCGCGCGGTACGTCCATGAGAGCAACGACATCCAGAATTGCGTTTCTGGTCTGATGGCCGCGTATTTCTTGTCTGGCGGCGGTGGCGCCAATTGTCTCGCTGAAGAGAGTCGAGCCAGGCTGGCCGCTGGAGAAATGAGTTTGCGTCAGTACCTGATCAGCTTGGCCGGGGCGCCGCACTTTTCGTCACGTGGGCTCTGACGGTGAGGATACCGAGGCCGCACAAGATGAGCAGAAGGGAAGTCATCCGACCGGTGCTCAGCCAGGGTTGATTCAGCCAGAACCCTCGACCCAGATCGCCACGAAAGCTTTCCATCCCAAGCCGCATCACTCCCTCGATGATACACCAAGGGCCCACGAGCCAACCGCGGACGAAGGCGCGCTTGTGGAGATGAAGGAGCACCAAAAAGGCGAGGAAATGCACTCCAGCGTCGTAGAGCTGCACCGGATGCAAAAGAACGTGTAAAGGGACGCCGCCTAGCTCCGCACTCCGGGGGTCTGTGTAGGTGACGGCGAAAAAGCCTTCACTCTGTGTGCCGAAGCAACAACCCGCCGCGAAGCATCCGAGACGACCCAATCCTTGACCGAGGGCTGCGGCGGGCACGAAAGCATCGAGCAGATGACCCAGGTTCAAGCGAAAGCGTCGGGCGATGAGAGGAACGCTCAGGAGCGCGCCGATCAAGCCCCCTTGGACCGCCCCGGCGTTACGCAGCTCGGCCCAAGTCACGCTATGTCCCGAGCCCACAGCAACAAGGACCCCGAGTCCCATCGAACAGACCATTCCCGCAAGCAGAGTCAGAAGGCCGGCGTCGTTGACCTGACGAGGTTCGAGGTCGTCACGCACTCCCAGGCTCCGCGCGACTGCCAGAGCCACGAGAACGGCAACCCCAACGAGCACCCCGTAGGTGCCTAGCTCATAAGAGCCGAAACGAAGGAAGATGGGCCACACGCCCGGAACCTAGGGCAATCGTCGTGCCCCGTCGAGGAGAGTCAGAAGGACTCTCAGCGCCGGGAGACCTGTGCTGCTTATTTTCCTAGCTGCTCGAAAGTCAGCTGCAAGCTCTTCTTCATGTTGGCAAGGACACGCCCTTCCCACATGGCAAGCATGCCACTGACCGTAAGAGTGACGGTTTGAGTGATCTTCGTCTTTCCGTCGGGAAGGATCTCCGTCACCGAATGAGTGTTCCCGCGGTCAAAGGCAGGGGAGTGCTTGAGGCCCGTTTTCTCCTCAAGAACCTTGATGAGATCGCCGTCCTTGTCGTTCAGCTGACGGTTGTTAGCCACAAAGGTTCCGTCGGCCTTCTTGGTGACCGTGACCTCAGTGAAGTACTTTACGTCTTTGATCGTCGAGCTGACGTGAGACCAAGTGTAGTACTTACTCTCAGTGGCCTTGTAGCTGAGTTTCTTCACGACAACGAGGTCATCTCGCTTGTACTTGCAGTTGTTACAGATGTTTTCGTAATCCGTGAGGATACTCCAGATCTGTGCGGGACTGCGGGAGGTCACATGGGAGGCTTGATGACGAAGGTCTCCGGCGAGGGCAACCGCTGAGAGGAGGACGAGCGCCAGGAAGACAAACACCTGGTGGTGTCGGAAACGGCGACGTTGAGCTCGGGGTCGAGGCCTTGATTCGTGCATTCTTGTGGCTTTTTGGGGGGAAAGGGCCGGATCTCGGGACCAAGAGAGCACCGCATCCGTGCCCCTCCTTACGTTAGCAGAAGGGGGGAGCTTCCGCCGTGAGCCGTGAGAACACAAAATTTGTACGATTTCGTCAGGAATTTGTCGAATTCCTGACGGCTACCGCCGCGAACCGCCTTACCTACATGCCCGCTAGCGTGCGCGGGGAGTGCGGGCCTGCGAAGGCAGAGGAGGCGGGGGGATCGACGCCTTCCTTGATGTTTTAGCCGGCAGCGGGGGAGGGAGCGATTGCGCCGTGCGAGGCGCAATGACGGACGAGTTGGGGGGGGGCGGGACGCTGTCCGAGCGCACCGATGGAGGCGGTGAACTTGTCACGGGAGGGGGTGATGAAGTCGCGGCGCGGTTGGCTCGGCGACGTTCCTCGAAAATGACGAGTTGGATCAGGGAGTGGCCATCAGCTCCTCTTTCGCGGAGGCTCTGGGCCGACACCTGATCATCGAGCGTTTCCACCATGGCAAGAAGCGCTTCTTCCATCATTGCAGGGTTGGGGAAAGCGTCACGAATGCATTCTTCGCGCTCTTCGTCCGTCTGTGCACCCGCGATTTCTGTGTACATGCCCTCCAGGGCCAAGAGAATCGTCGTGTCGAGTCGTTCGGCAGATTTGGGCAATCGAGAGAAAGAGTCCAGCTTGGCGATAGCCCGGGCACGCGCCTTCTTTTCTTCGGCATTTTCCTTGCGCCCGGCCGACTTCGGCGCAGGGGCCTCCGGGGCAGCAGCGACGCCAGCGCTCACAGCGATCTTGCCGAGAACCGTGCGGTCCCAGATATGGGACAGGGGGACGTGCTCGAGCCAGGTCGAGAGCGGAATCAGATCGAGCAGTTGTTCTGCGCCAAACGCAAGGCCGGAAAGGCCGTTCTTGACGGCTTCGGTGAAGCTCGATTCCAAGAGTTCGCGGGAAAAAGATTGACTCAAGCGGTCGACCCCGATGGTGGAGATGAGCTCGTCCTGAGTGAGCAGATCCTGATCGAGCGCAGTCGTGAGTAGATCGAGGAGTCGCTCTTGGGCGCGCGGAGTGTCTTCGGTCCAAAAGGCCTCGCGCGTGAGGAGCTGCCAGATCTTCTTTCGGTCTTGATGCCTGACCCATTCGTCTGGATCCAAGATCTCGAGGATCGCGTTGGGGGAGGTGACCCCTTCTTCCAGAGCGATGATCAAGTCCTCGGCTGCCGCCATCGTCGACTTTTTGGGCGCGATGCGCTCATGAACGCCAGCGGCTTCGATCAAGAGGCGAGCGCGCAGCTCTGGGGACCCTTCGAGGCTTTCCATCAGTGCCTTCGGGGGAAAGGCATCGCAGATTTCCGTCGGAGTGAGCCACATCTCTTCGAGGGCATAGCTGAGGGAAAGGGCGAGGAAGCGGTCACCTGGTGAGTCGAGCTTTGATGTGCGCATGAGTCTCTTTCGTCGGCTGGGCGGCCGCCCCATTTCTGGAGGTCTCGCCGTTCGTCGCGGAGAAGGGGTGCGCTTCGGACGCCGCCCCTTTCGCGAGTGGGCGCACATTGTGGTGCATTTTATCAGATACGCCCACCCCCAGAGTCGAGGCAAAGGTCATATTTGGTTCGTCATTTCGAAGAGATGCGGATGATGAGTGTCTTGCATGCTCGTCAAGAGTGTAATTTATCAATCATAACGGAATTGAAATTGGCCAGTGGTCCGGCCCCGGACGACTCCTCGAAAGACAGAGTCACGACCGAGTTTGGGAACACGGGTGGGGTCAGGTGCTACAAGACGACCATGCCGAGACTCCACCGATTCTGCGCCACCCTCAGGTTCTTGGTTTGAGCGAAGGGGCTGGGGTGGCCATTGATACAAGCGCGGTTCCACAGTGCGTAGCGTGCGGATGCTGTTGCTTCTCGAACAACCCTCGCTATCTGACCGTGGCGGGCGTCGACTATGAGCGACTGGGGAGCGACGCTGAACTTCTCACGGAGTTTGTTGAGAACCAAGCCTTCATGAGGATGGTGGACGGACATTGCGCCGCGCTTACGTTCAGCCCGTCCGCAAGCGCCTATCTTTGCGGTGTGTACGAAAAGAGGCCGGATGTGTGTCGGTGGTTAGAGCGAGGGTCTGGACAGTGTCGCGCCGAAAGGCACGAAAAAGTAGACAGACCTCTCACGCTTTCCCGAAAGCCCGTTTCCCCTCAGGACGACAGCCCCGACTCCGCCGACGCTCGCCTCATCTATTCGGGGTGAGCGGCGGTGGCGCCCTTGCGAGTGATGAGAGGCGCTTTAGAGCCCCAGCAGGCTTAATTTCGTTTCAAACTCTTGGAGCAGGGTCTCGGCGGTGCGGGGATCCTCGCGTGCGTCGGAAAGGAGTGCTCGGGCGAGGGCAGCGTAAGGCATCGCGTGGGCGCTGCGGCGAGCCAAGATTTCTGCGAGGCGCGCTCCCTCGATCAAAAGAGACTTCCTTTCAGTCGGCGGCAGTGGCTCCGTTCCGGACCAGAATTCGGTTGCCAAGGTGAGTAAGTGTTCTGCGTCGCCACGCTCCGCTTCAGGGAGGAGTCCGAGGGCACCCGAAGCACGCTCGAGGGCGAATGTAGTCAGCTGTTGATTCAGCATACGGGCTCGGTTGGAAAGGGACATTGCCGTCCCTTTCTTCAGTCCTCCTGAAGAACTTCCCGCACCACCTCGATGAGAACGGAAGCGCGTACGGGTTTGGACAGGTAGCGAGAGATCTGGAGCTCACGTGCTCGAGCGACGGTTTCTTGTGAGGGCTCGCCCGTCAGCAAGATGAATTTCGAGCGACAGTTCTGGGAGCGGAGGCGTTCGGCCAATTGGAGCCCCGTCGCATCTGGGAGATTCAAATCTGCCACGATGACCGCGAACTGACCGTCGAGAGCCTCTCGCTCCCCGTCTTCGGCGGTGGCAGCGGTCCGGACCGAGAACCCGCTGAGTTCGAAGAAGCGCGTGAAAACATCACGAACCGCGGGTTCGTCGTCGACGATGAGGATGGAAGCCTGGGGTTCGCTCAATTCTTCTCCTCGTCAGAAGCACGAGTATAGGAGCGAGCTCTCGTCTCGCAAAGGCCAGTCTCTGGCCGGATCGTGGCCGGAGCTGATTTTTGGGTCTTGGTCCCTCAGACTAGAGCCCTTAGGCTAGAGGGCTCCTTAGACTAATCGACCTCGCCCATAGGGCGAGGGATTAGGAAGGCCCCTCCGAAGGGGC
>CAYMQT010000178.1:0-9376 GCA_964392575.1 uncultured Polyangiaceae bacterium | reverse complement strand
ATTTTCGGCGACGGTGACGGCGACAGCTTTGCCAATCCCGCGGAAGATAAGGGGGGCACCCGCCCCATCAGCGCCGAAGAAATCGAACAGCTGGAAAGTGGAGCTTGCGCCGGATGGGCCGCCGAACCGGAGCCCCTACCGGCCAGCATCATGCTGATCGTAGACGTGAGTTCTTCCATGAACTCCACCACAGATGCGACCGGCGGTCGCACCAAGTGGGAAGTGACCCGCGACGCGCTCAGTGACGCAATCGATGATCTTCCGCCCAGCGTCACCTTGGGGATGGTGATGTACCCCAACAAGGACACGGAAGCCGCGCGAAACAATACGGTGAAGAACGCTTCGGAGTGCGTGAACACAGGAGCAGTTGTTCCGTTCGCACTCCTCGGTCAACCAGGCTCCGATCACCGAGAGAGGATCCAGGATCTCTTCGATACGAACACCCTCTACTCGAGCACACCCACCCATGACGCCTACGCGACCGCGCTTGAGGTCGTGCAGGAGGCCAATCTCCCGGGCAACACGTTCATGCTGCTCATCACTGACGGGCAGCCCACTCTGGCGCGCGGATGCGTCGGTTCTCCGTCCCTCTCCCCCCCGAGCAATCCGCAGCCGATCATCGACGCAATCGCAGACGCACGCGAGGACGGGATTCGTACCTTCCTGATCGGATCACCGGGCAGCGAAGAGAACGTCGGGACCGGCGACGACTCCCGTTGGTGGCTGTCTGAGGCAGCCGAGGTCGGCGGGACGAGCATCGGAGGAAACTGCTCACACGACGGAGTTCCCTACTGCCACTTCGACATGGTTGAAGAGAATGATTTCAGTCTCGCTCTGCGGAGCGCATTGGCTACCATCGCCGGACAGGTCGTCTCGTGTGAATACACACTACCGTCACCTCCGGACGGTAAGGAACTCGACCTCAAAAACATCAACCTTGTGCTGACCCCGACGGGCGGACAAGAGTCGACGCTCATCTTGCGCGACGCCGCTGGTTCAAGCTGTGATGAAGGCTGGTACATGAGCAACGATCAAGAGGTGGTCATGTGCGAAAAGACCTGTGACGAGGTCCTTTCGACCATAGGCTCCTCCATCAAAATCCATTTCGGATGCGAGCCACTTCCCCTTGGTCCCGTCCGCTAGAGCATTCCTGGCCCTGGGCAGCTTCTTTCTTCTGGGAGCCTGCCGCGGATCCGGCAATCCCGCCGGATCAGGCGGCGGAGATCTCCCACCGGGAGATTTGTGCATCAGCGAAATCATGTACCATCCGGTGCAAGAAAATTCCTTGCGCGATGTGCATGAGTTCATCGAGATTTACAACCGTGGGGACAAAGACATTGACCTCGGTGGAATGAAGCTCCGTGGAGGCGCCGACTATGACTTCGAAGAGCGCTCTCTCGCTCCGGGGGAGTTCATCGTCATCGCCAAGAACCGCGAAGCACTTCTTTCTTTGACTCACTACACCCTCGACGCTGCCCTCGTGGTCGGCAATTTCGACGGAAATCTGAGCAACGACGGCGAGTCTATCCGCATCGAAGCGAAAAACGGGGAGACCATCGACTCGGTCACTTATGATGACGGATTTCCCTGGCCCATCTCCGCCGATGGACTAGGCGTTTCCGAGGACTGGCTCGGACCGGAAAGTCTCCCCCTTTCCGCTCATCAGCACGCCGGACGCTCCCTTGCGCGGCTCAGTTGTGAAAAGGCAAGCAACAATCCTGGCGTTTGGGATGCCTCCCCCCTGGACGGACCGAGTCCGGGCCAGACGAACCCTGGCATGGACGAGACAAGTCTAACTGTAGTCGTCGAGCGGAGCGCCAAAACGGAAAGCGGCGCCACTCTCATCGGTCCCACGGATCCGGCGCACATCTTCGTCAAGCTCTCGGATCAAGAAGGAGCTTCGGGCCTGCTTCTAGAATACTTCACGGATCAGCTCGGAGTCGACAATGAACCCACCTCGGTGGTCGAGCTTTCAGGGATCGGAAGCGAGCGCACGGCGATTCTCCCCGCTCAGGCTGAAAACAGCATCGTCCGCTACCGTGTGCTCGGTGATCGGGGCGCCGGACAAGAGGTGATCTCGCCTCGTCCCTCCGATCCTTATGACTGGCACGCGTACTTCGTCGACCCAGGCATCCAAGCTCAAACAAAACTCTACCACCTCTTCATTGACCCGGACGATTGGGCCGAGATGTGGGACAACGTCACCGCGGGGCGCGAGGACGATTGCGATCTGAACGAGCGCTGGCAAGACCGCGTGCCGGCGACCTTCATCTACGAAGGAGAAGTGTTCGACGTCCAAGTGCGGTATCAAGGAAGTCGCTGGAACCGAGATCTCGGCCCCGAGCTGTCTGGGTACGACGGTGCTGCACCTCAACGCCCAAATCCCCTCCGAGGAATGAGCTACCGGATCGGCTTCCCCCGCTATCATCACCTGAACGGACACCGGGTGACCATCCTGAACAAGTTGGTGCAAGGATGTCCCGGATACACGGCGATCACGGGGTTTCAGCTGTTTCGCGACGCCGGCCTGATAGCGCCCTCTGCCTCCTACGCGAGACTCCACATCAACGGCGACTACTACCGCTACATGCTAGAAATGGAGCGCGTGGACGAAGATCTTCTCACCGCCTTTCACGCGCAATCGGACGCTTCCGATGTCGGTCATCTCTTCAAAGCATCTGGTTTGGATGGAGACGCGGGACCTTACGGGTGGGGCAACGGTAGCCTGCTTGAAGAAAACTGCGGCTACTCTCCGCTTGAGCGCTATCAGTACACTTATCCTCGCAAAACTCACGAATGGGACGGACACGAGCGCTTCATCACCATGCTAGAAGGACTGCATGCGGCTCGAGCTCAGGGCACACCGGCTCTGCGGACTTATCTCAACCGCACCTTCGATGTCGACAAGATGATCACCTACTACGGCGTGATGAATTTCCTCACTCCCTTCGACGATTCATTTCACAACTACTATTATTATCAGCGCCTGTCGGACGAAAAATGGATCCTCATCCCCTGGGATATGGATCTGACGCTGGGCGGCATGCTTGACTCCGACGCTAGCTTATTCATCGGCAAACAGGGCAATCGAGACGCCTTCGGTGGATGGTGGAACGTGATCAAGGACTCTTTCTTGACGGCTTATGAGACAGAGTATCTGTCCCGTATCAAGTTCTTGAATTTGAACGTGACTTCTCCCACAAAGGTCAAAGCGATGCTCCAAGCCGCCTACGCAAGCGCGAACTGGCCTGAAGCGGAATCTGCGCCCAGCGGTGTCGATTGCAACTACCAGGAAGCTCTCCGGGACATGCAGACCTTCGTCGACGAGCGAAGTCGCGTGATCCAGGAGTGGAGTGGGGGGGGCAACTGAAGGCACCTCCGTCTCGCGCGCAAACTCGTCGCGTGTTCGTCCGCTCTGCTTTGCAGGGTCTCGGCGCGATGATGGTTGGTTGTGGCCATGATCAGCGGGAGCGGGAGGGGGACACCTCTCACAATAGGAGAAGCGGAACAGGAGGCGCGAAAAGCCTTCCGTCGGAGGACGGAGAGGGTGGACACCCGGGCGGAGGAGAAGCCCAAGAAGGGAACTCTGAGCATTTCCCGACGTTTGGTCCCTTGAAGGACGCAAACGAACTCGGGATCCGCCTCCCTGAGGGCTACTCAGTCAAACTCATCGCCACCTCGGGAGAGCGTCCCCTTGAAAAACTCGACTACGTGTGGCCCGCCTACCCGGACGGAGGCGCCTGCTTCTCGGACTCCGAGGGGGGATGGGTGTATGTGGTCAACTCCGAAGTCTCGGACGGTGGAGGAGGCGTGAGTTCTCTCAAATTTTCTGCGGATGGAGCACTCACTTCGACGTATGCCATTGCTACCGGGACGAGCCGTAACTGCCAAGGGGGCACGACCCCGGGTGGAAGTTGGCTGACGTGTGAAGAAGTGATCGACGGGCGCGTCATCGAATGCGACCCCTTGGGGAACAAGCCCGCCGAGCAACGCCTCGCCCTCGGTCGATTCTTCCGCGAAGGACTCGCCTACGACGAACAGCGTCATCACCTTTACATGACGGAAGATCTCGTCGACGGAGCATTTTATCGCTTCATTCCTTCTCGGGTGAAAGGGGGGGCCGCAGATCTCACGGAAGGTGTGCTTGAAGTGGCTCGTTTCGTAGGCAATGACGAAATCGAGTGGGTCAAAGTTCCCGATCCCGAAGCACTTGCGGGAGTTGCCACCCGCTATCAAGTCCCTGACTGCGCCAAGTTCAACGGCGGCGAGGGCGTCTGGTGGCAGGACGGGATCGTCTATTTTACCACCAAGGGGGACGACCGCGTCTGGAGACTCGATACAGAAACATGGCGCATCAGCGTTCTCTATGATCGAGCGAGCGCAATGAATCCTGTTCTGTCTGGAGTCGACGACATCATCGGCACGGCCTCGGGGGAGCTCCTCGTCGCTGAGGACGCCGGTGACATGCAAATCATCGTCATCACCGCCGATGGAAACCTCAAACCCCTCGTTCAAGTCGTGGGACAGGACGCCTCAGAAATCACCGGACTAGCCTTCAGCCCCGACGGCTCTCGTCTCTATTTCAGCTCTCAGCGAGGGGGACCGACGGGGCAAGGACTCACCTACGAGGTGACAGGCCCCTTCGTCTAAAGCGCATCGGTGCCCCGTTACCTCACGACGATGATGTTGCAACCGTTACAGCCCGCCGGCTTGTTTGGATCTGCATCGTCGCACTGCTCGGCCTCCTGCTTGATCCCGTCTCCGCAATACTCGCCCAGAGTACAGTCGGGTCCGCAAGCATTGTAGCCGCCATTGTTTTCGCCGTCGTCGCACTCCTCGCCAAATCCGATGATGCCGTCTCCACACTTTGCGACACAATCTGACCGGCGCGCATTGAAGCCGCTCAGGGTCAGCTTGAAAGTCGAGCCATTCGCGCGACGCTCCGCGTGAAAGACCTTGATCTCATAAACATTGCCCGGCGTCATGCCAAAGGCCGGAGCAGCACCGGTGATCGTCACACTGCCACTCTTGGGAGGATGTATCCCGCCGACGTCCACGGCCAGCTTCCCGTTGACGAAGACCCACACATCGTCATCACCGCTAAAATCCAGCGTTGCGTTGGTGTCTGCGTCGTAGGGAAACCAATACGTCACCTCCGTCGTAAAGTGAAAGTTGTGCGGGCCCGTGTCGGTGTGCCCGGCGATGTTGTTCTCTGGGAGCCAGTTCGACCCGTAAGTCGGACCGATCACTGACATTTCGGAATAGCCTGTGAGCGCTCCGGCGATTCCATCCACCGGGAAGAACAGCGGATTCCCGTCATAAAAGCAGCGAGGACCGGGGGGACCGTCCTGGCCACCTTCCTCGCACCCGCCCCAGTTGAACTCCATGCTCCATTGCTCGCCCGCGGCGCCATAGCGGTTCACATAGTTCCCACTCCCGTTGTCATAGAGAACAATTTCGCCGTGCACGGTGACATTGGTGCCGGGTTTATCTTTGAACCAGTCGTCCATGTTGGAAGTACACTGAGCCCCCGACACAGAGACCGGCTTTCCTCCCACCAAGTCTGCGGCAACGATGTTCGGAACGATTTCCTGGCCTCCCGCACAGCTGTCCGCCTGAAAGTCAGAGTGGTTGGAGTGAAAATCTCGAAAGGTGGCCGGGACGCGCAAAATGCACTCGCCCGTCGCTCCACGCTCACATTCGCCCTCTTTGACCGAACAATCGTAACCCTCTTCCACCTGACAGTTGGGGTCACAGCCGTCTCCCGGAACGAGGTTTCCGTCATCGCAAGCTTCCCCGAGCACGAGACCGTCCCCACAGGAGGACGTGCAAGCACCTCCTCCGCTGCAGTCCGGAGCAAACTGACACTGACTGGTGCAACCCGGGGTCGGCGGCTCACACATCTCCGCGCCCTCGACAACTCCGTCGCCGCACACAGTCTTCGTGCACGTTCCACCGTCGCACTTGAACCCCAACTCGACCTTGCAGTTTTCGCTGCAACCGTCTCCCGGAATGCGCGCTCCGTCGTCACATTGCTCTGGGAAGGCAACGAGTCCATCACCGCAGCGTGCAAAGCGCTCGCAAGGTTCGCCTTCTTTGGCGCAGATGAACCCCGGCTCGACCCCCAGACAGTTCGCCCAGCAGCCGTCTCCGTCTACATTGTTCCCGTCGTCGCAAGCCTCCGCTGAACGATCGAGCATACTGTTTCCACAGCCCGGAGCGGGAGGAAGAAGCTGATTGGGGTCCACCGGATCGACAGGCAGGTTGACATCCCCGTCTCCGCCGTCCGGTCCGTCGCCGTCGCCATCCGTGCCATCGCTATTCTGGCCGGGGCCCGCACTACAACCGATGATCCAAAGGCCCAAGGTCAGCGCGCTGACGGCGCTCAAAGCGTAAGTTTTCATATTCTTTCGTCTCACTCAGCTCAAGATCTATCGAAAGATGAACGCCTGTCCCAGGGAAAGCAAGGCGCTCCTTTCAAAAGATGACAAGAGAGCGTGCACACCTAACCCCTCAAGCCCGTTGCACCTGACTCAATCCAGCTGCACCTGACCCGATCCAGCTGCACCTAAACCCCCTACATGCACTCATATGTCACGCACTCCCGCTCGAAAAATCCTTCTGAATTAAAAAGGCGCGTTTGACGAAGACCGGAAAACCGTGGAAGCGTCCCCGGCTTGGAGAAGTGCGCATGACCCACGAAACGACGAGCCCGCAGCCAGGCCAAGCACACGGGCGAGGCTTGATCCTGACGCTCTGCGTCATTTTCTTCGTCTCCGGGTTCCCCGCTTTGATCTATCAGCTCGTCTGGCAACGCAGCCTGTTTACGCTCTACGGCGTCAATATCGAATCGATCACCGTCGTGGTCTCTGCCTTCATGCTGGGTCTCGGTCTGGGCAGCTTCGCGGGCGGCGCCCTTTCGGGGCGATCCGGTGTTCCGCAACTTCTCGTCTTCGGGCTGCTCGAACTTGGGATTGCTACCTTCGGGCTCGCCTCCCTATCACTTTTCGAGTGGGTCGGGACCTTCACTCTCGGCGCGTCGACTCTCACCACCGGTCTCTACTCTTTTGCATTGGTCCTCGTTCCCACGATTCTGATGGGCGCGACCCTTCCGCTCTTGGTTTCCTACCTCGTCAACGCCTCAGGAAACGTCGGCAGATCCGTGGGGCTCTTGTACTTCGTCAATACGCTCGGCTCCGCCGCGGCCTGTTTCGCGGTGGCGCTCGTACTCATGCGAAGTCTGGGACTCGAGGGCTCCGTTCAGCTGGCGGCATTCATCAACCTTGGCGTAGGCGCCGGAGCGGTTTCCTTGCATTTCTTGGCCAAGAGATGGGGCTTGGCTGAAAAAAACCTCGCAAGATCACGCCCCACGCCCGCTCTTTCCTCCGCACCCTCGCTCATTCCGTTTGGCCTCTCTCTGTCCCTCTCAGCCGCAGCGGGCTTCATTGCCTTGTCCTATGAGATCTTGTGGTCCCGGGTTTACGGATTCGTTTCTGAAGGAAGAGCCTCGGCTTTCCCGCTTTTGCTCGGCACCTACTTGACCGGCATTGCCCTCGGCTCGATCTTCGTGAGGCGCTTTTGCAAAGAGGGCAAGAGCGAAAGCAAGCTGAGGCAAACCCGCACCCTTGCCTGGTTCATTCTGGCGGTGAATGTCTTCGGCTTCCTTCTCATCCCCGCCATCGGCTGGTTGGTGGAGGCCGGAAGGCACTATTCCGAGACCTTCTTACTCGTCGGACTCTCGGCCGCAGGCCTCGGAGCGACCTTTCCCTTGATCTGTCATCTCGGTATCGCGCCCGACAAAGAGGCCGGAGCGCGCCTCAGTTATCTTTACCTGGCCAACATCGTCGGCTCAACTTCAGGAAGTATGCTCACCGGGTTCGCCTTGATGGACTCGCTCTCCCTTGGTCCAATCTCACTTGGTCTCTCGACCCTTGGTATCGGGCTCGGAGGCGCCCTTTTGGTGACGACTTCGAGAAACAAGCCTCTGCCTCTCCTCGCGCTTTCGCTCCTGCTCGTATCCCTCTTCTTCCTTGAGCGTCCCGGGTTTCACCACATCTACGAGAAGCTTCAGTTCAAAGATAAATATCACCCACGACTAGCTTTCCGCGACACGGTCGAGACGAAGAGCGGGGTGATCTCGGTCGGCCAAGATCAGCGTATCTACGGAGGAGGTAAGTACGACGGGCGCTTCAGCGTCTCGCTCGTTCATGACACCAACCTCATCGTGCGCGCCTACGCTCTGAGTGCCTTTCATCCGGCCCCACAAGAGGTACTCATGATCGGACTTTCGTCGGGGTCATGGGCGCAGGTGATCGCTCATCACCCACAAGTGAAAAAGCTCACCATCGTCGAAATCAACGAAGGCTACGTAGAGCTCATTCAGAAGTACCCGGAAGTACGCAGCTTGCTTGAAAACCCCAAGGTCGAAATCATCATCGATGACGGTAGACGCTGGCTGGCCCGCCATCCAGAAGAGTCCTTCGACGCCATCGTCATGAATACTTCGTACAATTGGCGAAGCCATATGTCGAACCTGCTTTCCGTAGAGTTCTTGCAGCTCGCCAAGCCTCATCTCAAAACCGAGGGATTGATCTTTTACAACACGACGCGCTCGGAGGAGGTCCTGCGCACCGGCGCGACCGTCTTTCCGCACGCTCTACGCGTCATCAACTTCATGATGGCCAGCGAAAGTCCCTTGATCCCGGACCGGGAGCGCTGGAAGAAGATCCTTCTCGAATACGAGATTGATGGTCGTCCGGTGTTCGATCCAAGTGACCCTCATCATCTCGAACGTCTCGATGAAGTCCTCTTCATGGCTGATACCTACGGCAAGTCGCCGCCCGAAAGGCTAGGAATCGAGACGCGGGCGCAGCTTCTCTCCCGCACCCGCGGATTTCCCCTGGTCACAGACGACAACATGGGGACGGAATGGCACCGAAAGTACCTCTGAAAATTCTCCTCCAGTTTTTCGGAGAAGCGCCAGAGCGTGTCACGATGTGCCACGACGTGCCGCTTCTGGATCCACAGAAGAGCACTGTAGTCGCCTTTTTCTAGACGCTCCCGCGCAAAGGGGACTGGCACAGCGGTTGCATTGCAGCCCAGCAGAAAGAAAGAGCCGCTGCGATAAAATGCGCTGCGATTCTGAACAATCCCAGCCACAATTGCCCTGTCTCGATTGAAATTGAAATGCCTCTGTCTCGCCCCTCCACAAAGTTCTTTCCCTTCTTCCTCGCGGGCTTTCTCGGCCTCGGCTTTTCCGCTTGTGGAGGAGAAACGAGTAGCGACGACGACAACAACGGAAAGCCCAAGCTCAATCCTGATGGAAGAAACGTCGACGGATACGGCGACGGCACAAAAAAATACACGAACGGCTCTT
>CAYMQT010000177.1:4981-9404 GCA_964392575.1 uncultured Polyangiaceae bacterium | reverse complement strand
TTGAAAGTCTCTGTCAGGTTCACGCAGCGGAGCGCTTTCTTCCTCTTCCCGCGCAGGCTTCTGAAAGCGAGCGGGTTTGATGCGGGCGTCCCGCGCTGCTTCTGCGGCGGCAAGGATCTCTTCTTCCCGGGTGAGCTTCCCTTTCTTCTGCCGCTTCCCCGGCCGAAACAGGACGACATGCTCCCTTCGGGGTCGATGAGAGAAGGCTCTTTCGGCGCCATGCAGGAACAACGGGCGCTCTTGGGACGCAATGCACGTGATGTCGATGCCCGCGCGTTCAGCCACGATCTCAATTTGCTCGTCGGCGTACAGAGGGCGTCCGTCGACCACCGAATCTGCGATGATCATCACTCCCCGGCCATCCTGAGCGAGGGTCCGTCGCAATTCATTCAAAGTGGGACCGATTTCATTGCGCCACTGTTGCGCTGCTTCTTCGACACGCAAATCACGGTACGCTCGACGTGCACCTATCTCTTGCTCGCGCAAGGCCCCTTCGCGGAGGCCGAGGAATTGAATGCGATGCAGGTGATGGTCGAGGTAATCGTAGACTCCGGGGTAGGGGGGCGAAGTGACGATGAGATCGATGGAATCATGCTCGATTTTTTCCAGCTGTCGGGCGTCTGAGCAGCCGACATAAGCGCGCGGTGCCTTGTCCGGGAGACGCTCTCGGTAGTCGTCGAGACGTCGCCCGAGCTCTTCTGCTTTCTGGTGAAATAACTGAATGGCGAACCCGGAGGGGAGACGTCGCGGCGCCTTTCTGCGGGTGGTGTCGCCCTCGGAATGAGCGACCTTGGTGAGCATGGAGGAGGCGACGAGTCGCAGCATCCGGACCAGCTCCGGTTTGGAAAGCTGATGGATGCCGTGGCTGATGCTGTCCAGTTCGAGCAGCATGTGGATAGGGTAACGCTCGCGATCCTCCTCGTCGTACCTTTGATAAGGATCAGCTTTTTTGAGTCGGCGTTCCTCCGCGACGTCGGCGATGCGGGCGGCGGCGCTGACCATCTCCTCCACCAATTTCTTGGTGGGTCCGCGAGACTTCAACCAAGAGAGTTCTACGGCCAGGGGATTCAGATCGCTCCCTATCGCTTCACGCCCGAGTGCCCTCGCCTCGACGACGACCGTTCCGCTGCCGCAAAACGGGTCGAGGACCCTAGCGCCTGGGCGAGAGAATCCAGCAATGAGTCCTCGCGCCGTGAGAGGATGTAGTCGCGCCGGGTAGCTGTGAAAGCCATGCACGTCGATCATGACCTGCTCCTCTTCCGCAGAAACACTGAGGGCCCGTGTGAGCACATCGTGTTCATCCCCGGATCCAGATCGGAGAGAAACATTCCCCCCCACGTGACTGAGTGCTCGACGTTCTCGACGAGGGACGTTTTCCTCTTCGAGTTCGTCTGGCTTTTTCGCGGCGCCATAGTGCTTGTGACCGCCTTGTTCTCGGCGCGGTGAGTCTTCGGACTTCTTCGTCCGGCGGATCGGGTGATGCTTCTTACGTTCAGTTGTCATGGCGGTCCTCTCGGGGCCTTGAGGGGCGAGGGGACCGCGCCGTCTCGGGACGGACCAGGCACCTTGCGTAGGGGGCGACGCTCATTTCGAGTTCGCAGGCTGCCCCATAGCACCGGCCCAGGGCTTCGGCACTTATTGAGTCATGAATCCGACTAAAACAGCTCAAAACCCGACTTTTCGCAGCGCTCGCAAGCCGTCCAGAAGCTGTTGTGAGAACAGGGGGCTGAAGTTACCATGCACCGAAATGAAGCGTCGACTCCTCACGGCAAGTGCCGGTTGTGCACTGGTTTGGGTATCTGCATGTGGCGGTGGTGGTGACTCAGACAACTCTCCCGATGGCGCCGGGAATAGCACCGGTGACGCGGGCGACGGCGACGGCGACGGCGACGGCGACGGCGATGGTGACGGTGGCGACGGCGATGGTGACGGCGACGGCGACGGTGGAGGAGGGAGTGGTTCTCAGGGCACTGGAGGGAATGGAGACGCTACTGGAGGAAGCTCTGGTACCGGCGTGTGTGCGACGCTGACCTGTGACGCTCCACCCGCCGTGTTATGTGTCGATGGTGAGATGACGCACTATCCAGAGCCTGGACTATGTAGTGAGCCAAGCGGGTGCAGCTATGAAGCGAAGTTCTCCGTCTGCACACACGGTTGCAATGGAGACACTTGTGCGTGTACCGCAGGTGTAGAGGCCATGGATACGGACGCATCCAGCAGCGGTTCCGACATGGCAATAGATGCGCAGGGAGGATTGCATCTCGTACATTCATCTTCCTTGAGCGGTGTCAGATACGCTTATCGCCCTGCGGGAGGTGCGTGGGATCATAGCATCGTGATCCCCGACAACGCTGGCCTCCAGGCTTCCCTTGCAATAGACAGCGCCGACGGTGTGCACATCAGCTTTGCGAGCAGTAGCGTGTTGAAATACGCCCATCGTTCAGCTGGGGGTGCTTTCAGCACGACTACCGCCAGCGCCGCGACGAGCAACGGCCCCGTAGAAAATTCTATCGCGGTGGATGCTGCGGGAAACGTGTATATTTCGCACTATCATTCCACGGTAGATGACTCTGGTCGCGATTTGCTCTTCACAACGAAACCGAGTGGAGGCAGTTTTTCTACAGGTGCGCCCGTCGATAGTGTCGGTGACGTAGGGTATTCTTCCGCGCTCGTCGTCGCCCCCGACGGAACCATTTACATCGCCTACACCGACTCGACGAACGAAAAACTCAAACTCGCCACGCGACCGAGTGACGGCTCCTTCACTACGGCTGATCTCGATGCTGGCCGCTGGGGGACGCACGTCGATCTAGCTCTGGATGCTGTGGGCGGACTTCACGTCACCTACTACGACAATACGGACTACCTTGGATACCTCCGCTACGCGTATCGCCCCACTTCCGATGCGTCCTGGCAGTACGCGCAGGCAGACAGCGCGGCACGAGCAGGGTTCAATTCGAGTATCAATGTAGCTTTGGATGGAACGGTGCACATCGTCCATTACCTCGTCGGTAACCAGTTGGTCGTGGGTGCTCCGAGCGATGACCTGCGTTACTCGCGCAAAGCTTCAGGAGGCGCGTTCGTGAGTACCACATTGGAAAGTGCAGGAATCGTTGGTGAGGGGCCCTGCTCGGCCCTGGATCCGACGGGCATTTTGCATCTCGCTTATGGCAATAGAAACGAAAGCGTGAGTAGCGCCAATTGGACGGTTGACTATCGTCGCATTTGTCCATGAGCGCAGGACACTTGGCGCGAGGTCTCGGTTTCGTACAGTTCTTCTCCCCCTGTTCAAGCGACGGACAACTGATAACGTAACGACATGAGCGTCGAGAACGATTTTGAAACAGCGTCGGTTCGGGTGAAGAAGCTGAAGGGCACGCCGGGTCCGGCGGAACTTCTCGAACTTTATTCGCTTTACAAGCAGGGCACGGAAGGTGACGTGTCTGGGGCGCGTCCGGGAATGCTGGACATGAAGGGCCGCGCGAAATTCGATGCTTGGACGAAGAAGCGGGGGTTGGCGAAGGACGACGCGAGGTCCGCCTACGTGAGCTTGGTCGAGTCCCTCGCGACGAAATATGGAGAGTAGTCGTGTGCTGTAAGATGCGAGGTCGGTGGTTAAGGGCCTGCTGATGAGTGGCAGGAGAGGGAAAGTTACTTTCGGAAACGAAATCCCTTCAGATTCCGCCAGAGTCCGCCGCGGATGGCGGATTCTGCGACGTCGAGGATGCCTTTGACGACGTCGAGGACGTTTCCTTCTCCGGCCCAATGTTCTCGGACGATGGGAGCTTCGTCTGAATTGAGCATCGAGCTGAGCACGTACGCGGCGAGCGCTACGTCATCGATGTAGCCAATGGGTCCGACGAGGGCTTCGGGAACGAGGCCGATGGGGATCACGAAATAGGCGATGGTCGCCATCAGCTTTGCCTTCTGGGCAGGACGGACCCGTCTGTCCGCCGCCAGCCGAATCAAGACGTGCAGTAAGTCCGGAGCGACGAGAAGAATATCCGCATGCTTGAAACCCGGCCCGATCTGGGAAAGGAGGCCGCGCATCTTCGCCCGGTACCTTTGGTAAAGATCCCGATGTTTCGGAGGGAGATCGGAGTCGAACCCACTTCCTTCCGGCTCCGCCTCTCTTGACGGGTCGAACGCTTCGCTGTTCACGGGGGAATCATAGGGCCTCAGGCGACGGAGGACCAACTACCCGGGTCGGAGAGCCCTGGAGAAACGGTCTGAAAGCCCAGGGCCGGGTCGTTGACTGGTGTACTTTTGCTTTTGACTTCGGCGCGGCCTTCTCAGGTGTAGGTTCGAATTCTCCCCAGAAAACAAGTGAGGAATAAAATGAAAATCGTTCAAGCATCAGCTCTTCTTTTGGCACTCAGCGTGAGCAGCATCATCGCTTGCTCAGGTAGTTCGGATTCCGATT
>CAYMQT010000177.1:0-4971 GCA_964392575.1 uncultured Polyangiaceae bacterium | reverse complement strand
ATTCCGGCGATGGCGATGGCGATGGCGATGGCGATGGCGACGGTGACGGCGCTACGGGAGGCTCCTCTTCCGGTTCTGGTGGAGGAAGTGGTGACGGCGATGGCGACGGCGATGGCGATGGCGATGGCGACGGAGACGGCGATGGAACGGGCGGAAGTGCCCCGAGCGCCTGTGCACCTTTTGCTGACTTCGAGGCCGACAACAGCGGATTTGGCGTTTACGTGAACGACAACGCCTCTGCCGGATCCATCAGCGCGCCGGCAGACGCTGTGCTGGGCGGGTTGATCACGACAACGACCACGGACGGGGCCGACGGGACGACTGCTTCTTTGGCTTATGCCGGTTCTGGCTACGACGCGGCAGTCGCAGAAGCAGGTCCTGGCGGGATTCGCTTTGCTGTGGATCCTCTCGTCGCATGCCAAGACGTCAGCGCAGCGAGCGGTCTCACGTTCTGGGCAAAAGGAACCGTTGCAGCAACCGATGAGTGGGGCGGCATCGAGGAGAACTGGATCATCGTCTATCTGGTGGCCGACGGTTTGGATGAGGGTGCAACCCAGGTCGATTACCGCATGGAAATCAACCCTACGGGAACCTGGACCAAGTACGTGGTTCCCTTCACGGACTTCGGGGCGACTGGATATACGGCCACGACGGTACAGCGGGTGAAGTTCCTCATCGCTGGTGGCAGCTTCGACTTCGCTTTGGATGAAGTCGGCTTCTACTGAGATCCGAAGCGCCTGGCCCTGAGAGTATTTTCTCTGAGTCCAAGATCAAAAACGGGAAGGTTCAGAACGAACCTTCCCGTTTTTTCATCTGGTGTGACCCCTCGCGGAATACCGCGGGGCGCGCAGCAGGTTTTCGGACGTGCTCTTAGGCGAAGCCGTTCAGATACGGTAGCTTCCGTGCGGTCGCTTGGATCTCGTGCTTCCCGGCGAGCAGCTCCGCGGTCGAGTCCCAGGAGCCCTCCAGGAACGACTGCCGAGGCCCTTCGGGGATCGAAAGGGGGTAGCTCTGACTCCCGACGCGGATCTCCGATTTTGTGAGATCGACGGTGACTTCAAGAGCCGGATCCGCTTCGACGGCGGAGATCAATGCTTCGGCTACTGCGGCGGAAACCACCGGACAAGGGACCCCGAGAGCTTGGCAATTGCCATAGAAGATTTCCGCGAAAGATTCCCCGATGATTACAGTGATTCCGTTCCCCCAGCGGTTGATCGACTGCGGAGCATGTTCGCGACTTGAACCGCAACCGAAGTTCTTGTTGACGATCAGGACCGTGGCTTCGGAGAACTTCGGGTCATCGAAAGGGTGCACCTTACCCTGAGCCTTGAGTCCCGCGCGGTCATCTTCAAAGGCGTGCTCTCCTAGGCCTTCGAAAGTCACCGTCTTCAGGAAACGAGCCGGGATGATGCGGTCGGTGTCGATGTCATTGCCGCGGACGGCGACAGCGCGCCCCGTGAGGATGATTCTTTTTGGATCTTTCATTTCTCGCTCCTTTCCTTACTTGACTGAAAACACTTCGCGCGCATCGGCGACTTCCCCACGGATGGCGGCGGCCGCCACCATGGCAGGGCTCATGAGCAGAGTGCGTCCCGAGGACGAGCCCTGTCGGCCTTTGAAGTTCCGATTGGAGCTCGAAGCAGACAGTTCCCGTCCCTTGAGCTTGTCGGGATTCATGGCCAGACACATGGAACAGCCGGGCTCTCGGAACTCAAACCCGGCGTCCGTGAGGACCTTGTCGTAGCCTGCTTCGAGCGCTTGCTTCTTCACCGTGTGCGAACCCGGAACGACCATCGCCCGCACGCCCTCCTTCACCTTGAGACCGGTTCCTTTGACGAGGTTGGCCACTTCCGCGATGTCGCTCAGCCGTCCGTTGGTGCAAGAGCCGATGAACGCGACATCGATCTTGATCCCGGCAATCTTCTGGCCGGGTTCAAAGGACATGTAGCTGTAGGCTTCTTCCACGGTGGGGCGCTCGTCCTCGGAAAATTCGCTGGCCAAAGGCACCGTAGAGCCGACGCTCGTCGACTGACTCGGGGTGATGCCCCAGGTCACCACAGGTTCGATGTCGGCGGCGTCAAACTGAACGACGTCGTCGTAGACCGCGTCCGGATCGGAGCGCAAAGAGCGCCAATCCGCGACGGCGCGCTCCCAGGCGTCACCCGTCGGCGCTGCTTCTCGACCCTTGAGATACTCAAAGGTGGTGTCGTCCGGTTGAACGTAGCCGCAGCGCGCGCCGCCTTCGATGGCCATATTGCAGACGGTCATCCGCTCTTCCATGTTCATGTCGTCGAAGACCTCTCCGGCGTACTCATAGGCGTAGCCGACGCCGCCCTTCACTCCCAGCTTCTGGATGATGTAGAGCGTGACGTCTTTGGCGTAGACGCCGGGACCGAGCTTGCCGCGGACTTCGATGCGGTGGACTTTCAGCTTGTCCATGGCCAGGGTTTGAGTCGCAAGCACGTCGCGCACCTGACTTGTCCCGATACCAAACGCGAGAGCACCAAAGGCTCCGTGGGTCGCCGTGTGCGAATCTCCGCAGCAGATCGTCATGCCAGGCTGCGTCAAACCTCTCTCAGGTCCGACGACGTGCACGATCCCTTGCTCTTCCTTTTCTGGAGAAAAGAAGCGGATTTCGTGTTTTTTTGTGTTGTTTTCCAGGGCCGTCATCATTTGCTCAGCCAGGTTGTCCTGATAAGGCCTGAGCTGGCTGGTGGTGGGGATGATGTGATCGACGGTGGCAAAAGTGCGCTCCGGGAACATCACCGACAGGCCACGCTCTTCGAGCATGCTGAACGCTTGCGGTGAGGTGACCTCGTGAATGAGATGCAGTCCCATGAACAGCTGAAACTGGCCGGACGGGAGTTTGCGTACGGCGTGGCGATCAAAGACTTTTTCGTAGAGTGTCTTGCCCATGTCTTGTTCCTCTGTCTTATTCCTCGATGATTGAGTTTAGCGGCGCTCGGCCGCTTTATTTTCTAGGCGCTGTGCGATGGTCGAACCGGCCTCATGAAATTGTTGTAAGGTTTCGCGCGGCAATTTGAGCCAGATGTCGGAGATGGCTTGCTGACGTTCACAGCGCACCCGTGCCAGGATCTTTTCGCCCAAAGGGGTGACCTCGTACTCGCGCTGACGGCCGTCTTGCTTGGAGATCCGGGCTCGAACGAGGTCCTTGTCGCTCAGCTGCTTCAAGATCTTGCTGACCGCCGCCGCGCTGCTGGACCGTCTTTGAGCGAACATACTCGGCATGAAGTGCTCATGCTGCACCTCTTCGAGCGCTTGCCATTGTTGCACCGAAAGGCCCGCAGTCTGCGCCAGCTGGCGCCGCCTCTCTTCAAAAAGAGCGGCGAGCGTCCCCAGAACCTCCACGCAGTCGAGAGCGAGGTCTTCCTTGCTGACCCGTGACGGTCGGTGCTTGTGGGGGGCCTGGGTCACCCGCTTATTGTTAACCAGGGTTAATGATTGCGCAAGGTAAACTTTACCAGGTCAGTCGAGATATTCGGCGACGTTGAGCCCGGCGCTTTCACAGTACGCACGGACGTGGACTTCTGAGCGCTTGATGCCAAGGCTGACGATAGCGGCATCATCGTCGTAGCCGTCGTCTTCGTCGTCAGGCACGATGTCGAGGGCTTCACCCAGATAAATCAAAGCGCCGGCGGCGGATCTGAGATCTTCAGGGTGGATGTTGGTCTTGCCTGTAGCGCTTGCCTCGATCAACTGAAACAGCAGGGTGGCTTGACGTTTGGCCTTCTCCCACGCGGGCGGAAACTCGTCGATCATCTTCATGACCGAGGCCTTCGATTGGGCGATACGCCGGATGTCCTGGGGACTGAGGCGCGCGGATTTTGCGTCGAGAGCGTGTTCAATCTGATCGCTAGTGAACCTGGCCATAGACTAGAGAGTCTAAGAGAATTTGGGGCCTGAGCGCCATCACGACTCGGATCCGCTCATACTGTCCGAGTGAAGCAGGGGTACTTCCGGATGAAACTTACGAAACAACCATGGAAGCGGAAATTCCATCAAGAATTCTAGTCCACTTCCACACAAGGGGGCAGAAGGTGGTATGTCAATCCCAGTTCACCGGCCCCGCCCTCCCCTCGGAAAAGGGAGGGGCTGTCACCTCACCAGACAAGGGTGAGGGGCAGACGAGACGGAGGCATCGAACTGATCGAAAGCTACCCCCAGGCTCCGCGAGATGTGCGGGCAGTCTGGGCAACCGGAGACCCGCCCACCCAGGGCTGGGCTCCTCCTCCGCACAATCAAGAAGGAACAAGACAAATGATTAAGGTTGGTATCAACGGCTTCGGTCGAATTGGCCGTATGGTTTTCCGCGCAGCAGCCGCTCGTGACGATATTGAGATCGTCGCCATCAACGATCTCCTTGAGGTCGACTACCTGGCTTACATGCTCAAGTACGACTCCGTCCACGGTCGTTTCAAGGGCGATATCGCAGTGAATGACGGCATCCTGACCGTCAACGGCAAGAAGATCCGTACTACGGCGGAAACAAATCCCGAGAAGCTCGCCTGGGGCGATGCGGGTGTGTCCGTGGTGGTCGAGTCCACGGGAATCTTCCTGACGGACGAGGGCGCGCAGGGTCACATCAAGGCTGGCGCCAAAAAGGTGGTGTTGTCGGCTCCTTCCAAGGACGACACGCCGATGTTCGTGATGGGCGTGAACGACGACAAGTACGCAGGGCAGACCGTCGTCTCCAACGCCTCTTGCACGACGAATTGCCTGGCTCCCATTGCCAAGGTGCTCAACGACAACTTCGGCATCAAGCGCGGCCTCATGACGACGGTTCACGCTGCGACCGCCACCCAGAAGACGGTGGACGGACCTTCCAAGAAGGATTGGCGCGGAGGCCGTGGGATTCTTGAGAACATCATCCCCTCCAGCACCGGTGCTGCCAAAGCAGTGGGCAAGGTGATCCCCGAGCTGAACGGCAAGCTCACCGGCATGGCGTTCCGC
>CAYMQT010000176.1:5079-9423 GCA_964392575.1 uncultured Polyangiaceae bacterium | reverse complement strand
CGCCCCCGACCTCGACCGCAGTGGACGCCCCTGAGAGCGGCAGCACCGGGAGCCCGCCCGATGATCGTCCGACCGTGGATGACCCCATGCTCGCCCCGGTTCCCCCTCCGGCCAACGTCCTCTCTGACTGGCGTGAGGCTTTGGATCTCGTGCGCACCCGGAGCGAAAGTTACATCACGGCACAACAACAGGTCGAAGCAGCGCGGGGCCGCGCGCGCATGGCGCTCGGAGCCGTCTTACCTCGCCTGACCGCCGACTTACAGTACACGCGGTATCTCAACAGCTTTCCCGAAAGGCCCGGCGGAGTTTCCGCAGATCCAGAGAACTGGTCCACCGGCGGTACGCTCCGGATCCCTGTCGTCAACCTCCGAGGCTGGTATGACCACGCAACGAGTCGGCGCGCAGTGGGCCAGGCCGCTCTCGAAGTGGCGGACGCCGAGCGCCTCATCATCGGCGATCTTGCGGAGAATCTCGTGACCGTCATCACCGCTGAGCGGCTTTCGGAAGTCACGAAGGTCAACTTGGAGGCGGCCCTCTCTAACCTCGATCTGGATGAGCGGCGCTCACGACTCGGCTCCGGGAGCTCCATCGACGTGCTGCGGGCTCGTCAGGAAGTCAATCGCAGTCGTGCCGAAGTGATCCGCGTAGAAGAGACCTTGAGATCCGCTCGGGAAGCGCTGGGCATGGCCCTCGGTTACAGCGAAGCCTGGGGCGTCACCCCGGATCTCAAGCTCGATCAATTGCGGGCGGACGCTCGGGAAACCTGCACTCGAAGCGAGAAGCCAGAGGATCGGGCGGACGTCCGGGCAGCGGCGGCCGGGGCGGCCATCGCAAGACGCAACGTCAACAGTGTGATGTTCAGCTACTTTCCCCTGGTCGATCTCACCTCCCGGGTGAACTACAGCGCGAGCAACAACTTCTTCTTTCCCGACACTACTTGGACCATCGGCGCGAGTCTGACCTGGCATTTGTATGATGGTGGGATCCGCTACGGGGAGCGCCGACTGAACACAGCCCTGGCGGAACAGGCTCATCAGCGAGAGCTCGGGGTCCTCCGTCGAGCCGAGTTGCAGGTCACTCAAAGCACGCGCGGCGTACAGGTTGCGAAGGCTGCGCTCGACAATTCGCTGGAGGCCAGAAAAATTGCCCGAGACAACGCCAACCTCGCACGTGCACGCTTCTCCATGGGGGCGGGCACGAGCTTCGACATGGTGGACACTCAGTCGACGGCCCGTCAGACGGAGATCGATGTAACGGTGAAGGAGTTTGAACTCCTGCGCGCCGAAATCATCGCCTTTTTGGCCCTCTCCTCCTGCGAAATTTGAGCGAGATCGCCTTCCCTGGGTCTAGCCCCCCTCTCAAGACACCTCTAGAGTCCCTGGGGTGAGCCGCACCGCGGCGTCCAAATCGAACCGCGGTTCAATCACACAGCAGCCATCGATTCATGTCCGCGAACCCACCTACCCCCAAACTCCATCCCGGCTTGGTGACCTTGATGTTCACTGCCGCCGTCGGGTTCACGTATCACCTCTGGTACATCTACACGAAAACCCCGGAGGCTCAGGAGGCGGCAGGCGGCCTGGCCCAGAAGATCTTCTACTTTCACGTTCCGGCCGCGTACGCCCTGTACCTTTCAGGCCTGGTGTGTTTCTTCGCAAGCGCGGCTTACCTCGCCGGGCCTTCTCACAAGAGGAATGCCTGGGCGCGGGCCGGATCCGAAGCGGCCGTCGTCTTTGGACTCATGGTTCTTGCGAGCGGCCCGCTTTGGGCGAAAAAAGCCTGGGGCGTTTACTGGACCTGGGACCCTCGCCTGACGACTCTCCTGCTCAGCGTTCTGCTTTACGTGGCCATGGTCTTCTTGCGGCTTTTTACCGGGGACGGCGACGCAGAAAGGCGTTTCGCGGCCGCCTTTGGCGTTCTCGGCACCATCCTCTTGCCCGTCATTCACTACTCGGTACGCCTCTGGGGCGGGAATCACCCGACGGTCGTTGGCCAGGGTGGCGGCGGCCTTGGGAGCGGTGAGATGTACCACGCACTATACGTGGGTTTCTTTACGATGACCCTCCTCGCGGCGCTCCTGCTTCACCTGCGCGCTCGCCTCGCTCTCACAGAGTCCCGACTCAAAGACGCCGAAGAGCTGAGCGCTCTTTTGGGTCTCACCGAAGGCGAAGAAGACTACCCTTACGAAAAGGAAGAAGGATGACCGGTACCGAAAGCCAAACCCCCAGCGTCGCTGATCGTTCCACGGAGTTCGTCGCTGTCCAAGGGGGGGGAGAAACGTCGAGCGCAGCGGGCCTTTTGACCGCAGCCTACATCCTCATGTGGCTCTTCGTCTTCGCTATGATCTGGCTCACGCAGAAAAAGTTGGCCGGCTTTTCTGCGCGCCTCGATCTCGTTGAGAAGGGCCTCGGCGACGCATCCAAGCGGACCTAGGGGTCAAGGGTGACGTTCGAACACATCATCTATATCCCCGGCGTGCTCCTCGTGGGGATCACTTTGGGCTATGTCATGGGTGCTCGGGCCATCCGCGAGGAAATCAGCCGAGCCCGGAAGCGTTCAAGACGCTAAGTAGACCGCCCCCTTGTTCTCCGGCTGCGGTTGGGGAGACAATTTTACCGTGTCCTGTGACACACTTGGAGGACCTTCATGCTCAGTTTTCAACCTAGCGACGAGCAGCTTGCTCTGATGGATATGGCCGGAAGGTTCGCTCGCGAGCGGATCATTCCTGTAGCGGCCGAGTGCGACCGTGATGCGCGCTTTCCCACAGACGTGTTCGAAGCCGCTTGGGAGCTGGGGCTCGTCAACGCAACCGTGGCGGAAGAGTACGGCGGCGCGGGGCTCGGTGAACTCGATAACACCCTCATCGCTGAACAACTCGCTTACGGCTGCACCGGGATCCAGACGAGCATGCTGGCAAACACCCTCGCGCTCACGCCGATCGCCCTGGCCGGATCCGAAGCTCAAAAGAAGAAGTACCTCGGCATGCTCACCGAAGCTCCCCTCTTTGCGAGCTACTGCACGACTGAACCCAGCGGGGGTAGTGATGTGGCCGGTCTCAAGACACGCTTCGAGAAGCGCGGGGATGACTATGTTCTGAACGGCGAAAAATGCTGGATCACCAACGCATCCTTCGCGTCTTTCTTTGTCGTCTTCGCCACCCTCGACCCCTCCCTTCGTCACAAGGGAATTGCCGCCTTTATCGTCGATAAGGACTCCAAGGGACTCCGCGTCGGCAAGCATGAAGACAAGATGGGGCAAAGGGCGAGTGACACCGCCGCCGTACATTTCGAGGATGTCGTCGTGCCCAAAGAAAATCTTTTGGCCAAAGAGGGAGACGGCTTCAAACTCGCTATGGAGACGTTCAATCAAACGAGGCCCGACATCGGCGCCATGGCGACGGGACTGATGCAGCGCTGCCTCGACGAATGTCTCGCTTACGCCAAAGAGCGCAAAACTTTCGGGCAACCGATCATCGAGCATCAAATGGTCCAAGCCATGATCTCGGAGATGGCCATCGGTACGGAGGCCACACGGCTGCTCTATCAAAAAGCTGCCTGGAACCTGGACACGGGGGAGCGAAACCCCATCATTTCAAGCTACGCTAAGGCTTTCGGCGCGGATCGCGCCATGCAAACGGCTGTCGACGCAGTACAAGTCTTCGGTGGAAATGGATACGTGAAGGATTATCCCGTTGAAAAGTTGATGCGGGACGCGAAAGTTCTTCAAATCTACGAAGGGACGAGCCAAATTCAGAGAGTCGTGATCGCTCGCACCCTGGCGCGCTAAACGACATCGATGAGGCTCTGAGCGGCTCCGATCCCGTGTTGCCTCAAGTCTGATCCCGGAGTAGGTTTCGGCCGTGTTTGGGGTTTCCTTCCTCGAAATAACCGTCGTTGGTCTGGTTGCCCTGATCGTGGTCGGTCCGCAAAAGCTTCCGCAAATGATGCGCACGGCCGGCGAATGGGTAGGACGCTTGCAAAAAATGACTGCCGACATGCGCGTGCAGACAGGCATCGATGACATCCTGCGTGAAGAGGGGATCTACTTCGCATTGGAAGGCACCTACTCGACGGCGTTCGAGAGCTACGAACCCTCCTGAGGGGCGAGCAAGCGTTCCGGCGCCAGCACCCGTCCGCTGCTCCCGTCTCCGCTTTTTCAGAACCCTCTGATCTCGCTCTCGAATTCCCCACGGAGGGCCCCGACGCTTGGGGCGCGCTCCCCGAGGACCTGCTCTCTTTAGAAAATGAGCGCGCTCCGGAAAGTGCTCCAAGTTCCCTCCCCCCACGGCCCACGACATGACCGCTCCACAGCTCGCCTCGGCTTCACCCCAGAAGCCAGAGGAGG
>CAYMQT010000176.1:3670-5069 GCA_964392575.1 uncultured Polyangiaceae bacterium | reverse complement strand
CATGATCTTGGCCTTCATCGTCGGGGCCGGGGTGGCCTGGTATTTCAAAGAGGACTTGCTCGTCCTTCTGACTAAACCCTACGTCGAAGGCTGGGCAAAGGACGGCAGCGCACCCTCCTTGCATTTCGGTGATCCAGCTGGGCTGTTTATCTCTTACGTGAAGCTGGCCATGCTGGGTGGATTCGTTCTTGCCCTTCCGATCATCCTCTATCAAGTATGGGCGTTCATCGCCCCTGGGCTTTACTCAAAAGAAAAATGGCTAGCGGTACCGTTTGTGCTGATGAGCTGCCTTTTGTTTTGCACAGGAGCGTACTTCGGCTTCAGCGTCGTGTTTCCGCTCGCCTTCGAGTACCTGCTGAAATACGCGGAACTTCCGCTCGATTCAGCCCTCGAAGTCCGCCCCACGGTGATGATCGAGAGTTACCTGGCATTCGTGACTCAGGCGCTACTCGCGTTCGGTGCCGTGTTCGAGATCCCGGTGGTGGTTTTCTTCCTGTCCATCGCTGGCATCATCAACCACACGCATCTCATCAAGTTTGCGCGCTATTTTATCGTCATAGCGTTCATTGTCGCGGCCGTCATCACTCCCCCGGATCCCCTCAGTCAGGTCCTTCTGGCCATACCGCTCATCGCGCTTTACACCCTGAGCATCGGGGTCGCCTGGATGGTGGACCGCTCACGCAAAAAGGCGCGCACCTAGAACGCGCTCCCCGTGCATAATCTACCCTACCCTTCCCTCGCGTACGGCTCTCCGCGCAGGATGCTGAGTCCCCTGTAGATCTGTTCGAGAAGAAGCACACGGGCGAGACGGTGAGGAAGCGTCATCGTAGAAAGGCTCAGTTCTTCGTCCGAAACGGCACGCACTTCGGGCGGGATCCCGTCCGCAGCCCCGATGACGAAGACGACATCCCCTTTTCCCATCTCCGAAAAGCGCGCAAGGCGCTCCGCAAATCCCTCACTGCTCAGCTGTTTCCCGTGCACCTCAAGGGTCACGACCCTGGCTCCTGGCGGCAAGGCGCGCAGAAGCCCCGTTTCGTCCTTGGTCTCGATCTCACGCAAAGGAACGTAGCGTTCGATCCGCTTTTTGTACTCATCCGCCAACTCACGGAAACTCCTCTCCTTGAGCTTCCCGGCGCAGACGAGAGTGATCTTCACGCTTCGATGGACCCGGGAGTGATAGGCGCGCGATCAGGCACCGGCACCCGGCTCGCGTCCAGCCAAAGCCCGGAAAGATCGTAGAGATCCCGCGCACTCTCGGAAAACACATGAACGACCACGTCGAAAAAGTCGATCAAGATCCACTCTCCCCTGCCCTCACTACTGAGCGGAGGGATGCCCTGTTCACTCAGGGAGCGATCCACCGCGTCCGCAAGAGCACCACAGTGTCGATCACTCGTCC
>CAYMQT010000176.1:0-3660 GCA_964392575.1 uncultured Polyangiaceae bacterium | reverse complement strand
CGTCCCTGTCATGATGACGAGGAAATCCGCGTAGTCGACTTTGCCCACGACGTCGATCACCTCGACGGCAATCGCCTTTTTTGAAAGACCCGCTGCCGCAGCAGCAAGGGCCATCGAGCGCGCCCTCGCAGCGCGAGCTTCCATTTCCTCGACAAGGGGATCTACGGACGTTTTCTTTGCCTGGTTCTCGGTCATCGTGGCTATTCGCCCCGCCTGCTGGGCTTTTCGCGGGGCGCGAACCTTGACACAACCTGGGCGGGGCGTCGAGGGCTCTGAGTCAGCGTCCCTTATCCTCGCTTGTCCCCCTCACCCCGTCATCCCCGTTGTCCCCGTCGTCCTTCGGAGCGGTGGAGCCTTCGCTTTCCTCCTCTGGTTCTGGTTCCGCTGCTAGCTCTGGCTCCTCCTCTTGCTCTGGGACCCATTCGCCGGGAAGATCTGCAAAGTCAGAAACGTCCTCCTCTTGAGCGGGCGGCTCCCAGGGCGGAAGCTCGTTGACCCGATAGACGGGAGCAGGGCTCTCACCCTGGTGCCGTCCGCACGCAACGCTGAAAAAGAGTGCCCACAGGGCGAGTCCTCGAGGGGGTCGAGATCGCGGGCTCACACCACCCACCTCTCCGCGTCCACGGCTCTGAGCGTCGAAAGCAGGTCGTGGACCGGTTGATAGCCGAGTTCGATCCGGGCCAGGGTGTCGTCCACCATGCAAACGTAGCGGATAAAATCCAGTTCGGGGGATGGGAACTGACTCATCCCGAGCTTGAAGAGCCCCGAGAGTCCCGATTTCGCGAGGGTGTATGGGATCGGAACGTGCCCCCGGCCGAGGAGCCCTAGCGCCCGCGATAAGGTCACCGGCGGCGGCCCTGCGATGTTGAAGATGCCTCGCTTCCCGGGCGCTAAACTTTGCCGAATCGCATGCACGACGTCATCTTGGTGCACCGCCTGGACCATCGGATCGAAGCCGAGAAGCGTCGGGGCGACTTTGAGCCTCAAATAATTACTGGGTGCGTTTCGCACCGTCCCAAGAATGTTGGCTGGCCTTAGGATCACCAGATCTAGCTCGGGAAACGACCAGAAGCAGGACTGAGCAAACATGTCCACTTCGACGATCCCGTGCATGTCGCTGAAGCGACCCCCCGCGAGCAGAGGAGCCTGTTCCGTCAAGAACTGCGCGTTGTCTTCCCGAGGTCCATAGGCATTTCCGCTCGAAAGAAGCACGACTTTGGGGATGCCGTAGTCCCGAGCAAACTCAACGATCCTGCGAAAAGCCAAGACGTTTTGACTGTGCGCGTCCGCCTGTTTGGCGCGCGGATTGTGAACGACGCCCAAATGAACCACCGCGCCAATGTCCGAACGACTGAACACGCGCCGGGCCGCACTGCGCAGAGGATCCGTCTGTTCAAACTCGACATCGGGGGGCAATCCCCGAGGCGCCTGGGGACCCATGCCGATCACCGGTCGCTCCCGGTGTAGACGCCGCAAGAGCCTTTTCCCGAGCCGTCCGGTGAGTCCTGTGATGAGAACCGCGCTGCGCGGGGGGCGAGGGCGAAGGTCCTCGGAGGGAAGAGTCACAGAAACAAGTCCTTCCGCTCCCGGAGAGCGCGATTGAGCATGTCCTGAATCGTCTGTTTCACCAGCCAAGCTTTGTCCGCAATCACCGACTCATCATCGTGCGGATCGCCTCCAAATCTCAACGGTTCACCAAAGTAGATCCGGTACTTGAGCGGGAGTGGAAGCTGCCCCCCAGGCACGAGAAGCTGAGGCACCATGGGAAACGCGGGTATTTTGAGAGCCTTCGCCGCCCATTCCAAATTGCCCAAGTTCACGTACTGCTCTTCGGCTCCCACAATCGCCACCGGAATGATCGGCGTGTTGGTCTCAATCGCCAGACGCATGAAACCCGGACCGAAGTCCTGCAGCTGATAACGCTTGCTGAACGGCTTTGCGATCCCACGCACCCCTTCAGGAAACACAATCAGGAGTTCTTCCATCGCCAAGAGTCGGCGCGCATTTTCCGGCACACCGACCACTTGCCCCACTTTGTTGAAGAACGTGGACGCGAAAGGCAGCGTCACGGCCCATTTTTCAATCATCGCACGCCCCACCCGAGGCGGATCGAGGTCGAGAAACAAGGAGCTGCCCAGGATTGCACCATCGATGGGGATTTGTCCCGAATGGTTCGCGACCAAGAGGGCGCGCGTTTCCGGTACATGGTGCAGGCCGTGCGTTTCCGTCCTGAAGTACAACCTGTGAAAGAACGACAGGACCGTCACCGCTGATTTCGCCACCTCCGGATCCAACCCGAAAGGATCGCCGCCCATCCGCTCGTAGCGGTGGCGCAACCACGCAACCCGCTCATCAAAGTCATCCCCGAGCAGCTTGTGAGACAAGCGTTCAGCTTGCTCGCGGGCCTTTTCAAACACCTTGCCGAAGAGCGGGAGCGCCCTTCCAGCGGCTGCGTCGGTCAGACGTGCAAGTGTGCTACCTCCTTTCATCGCGGCAAAGAAGCCTAGCGAAACCCCTGCAAAGGGAAACCACCCTAGCCGTCTCTTTTCACCCAGGCCTTGGCTTGCCAAGCTGCGGCATGGAGTTTCCAAAACCGGCAAAACCAGGTGACGTCGTCTCCGTGGTAGCGCCTAGCGGCCCTTTTGACGTCGAGGCCTTCGAGCAAGGAGCCGCGCGCCTTACGGACTTCGATCTCAGGATCGCCGACGGACTTCAGCTTCGACGAAAGGGCTTCTTCGCTGGGAGCGACGAAGCGCGGCTTCTCGAACTCCAAGAGTCCTTGGACGATCCTGACGTGCGAGCCATCTTCGTTGCGCGTGGTGGCTATGGTCTCGGGCGAATCCTCCCGCACCTCGACTGGTCCGGCTTTGTACGGAGTCCAAAGTGGGTCGTCGGTTTCTCCGACACCACCTGCCTGCATGCGGCGCTCAATCAGACTGGATTCGGGTCCATTCACGGCCCCCATCTCACGGGTCTCGGGCGCGCAGAGCCGGCGCTTTTAGAGCGGCTGCGAGCGCTTCTCATGGGCCACACCAGTTCGACTTACACCGAGCTTCTCACTCTCGCCGAAGGACAGGCGGAAGGTCCCTTGTGTGGGGGCAACTTGACGGTGCTGTTTTGCGAGGCGGTCGCGGGAAGACTCAAGCTCCCAGAAGGAGGGATCCTTCTCCTCGAAGACGTGACCGAGACCAGTTATCGCGTGGACCGCATGTTGACGGCGCTCCATCAAGGAGGTCACTTTGCAACTCTTTCGGGGCTGGTCTTTGGAGATTTCACAGACTGCTCCCCCGGCCGCTTCGAAGTCCCCGTAGAGACCGTTCTCCGCGAGAGGGCTCTGGGTTTGGGCGTGCCCGTGGTGAGTGGTCTTCCCGTGGGTCACGGCGAACGCAATGAGCCTCTCGCTTTGGGCGCTTGGGCACGACTCGACGCCAACGCCGGGACTTTCTCGACGCTCTGACTCGACGGAGCCTTTACTTCTTACGGCCCGGAGGGGGCGGAGGCTTCCGACTAGGGGGCGGAGGAGGCATGTTGGGCTTGCCCGACGATAGCGGAGGCGCAGGAACCTTTCCCATAGGAGGAGGAGGCCTACCCCCGGGAGGAGGCGGAACCTTGCTCATCGGAGGAGGGAGAAGGGGCTGCCCACCCGGACTGGAGCCAGGG
>CAYMQT010000175.1:0-9446 GCA_964392575.1 uncultured Polyangiaceae bacterium | reverse complement strand
GAGTGCAGCCCCGACGCAAGCCGAGTGCAGCCCCGACGCAAGCCGAGTGCAGCCCAGCGCCGCGCCGCCCAGTACCACCCGCGCGGCGTGAGCCGTCCTTCTGCCAGCATTTCTTGGGGTTTTTCCCCGAGCTGACACATCCCGGAAGGCCTCTAGCCAAGGCGAATAAACCACGCTAGAGGCCTGTCAATCAAATGACTGCCGTACAGACGCTCGAAGACCGAAAATACACAAAAGAGCACGAATGGGCGAAGGAACAGGACGGGAAGATCTACATCGGGATCTCCTCGTTCGCCGTCGAGCAGTTGGGTGACATCACCCTCGTGGGCCTGGACGTCGGTGTCGGCGATGAGGTCGAATCAGGGGAAGCCTTCGGGACCATCGAAAGCGTCAAGACCCTCAGCGATCTTTACGCTCCCCTCAGCGGGCGCGTCGTAGAAGTCAACGAGGCGCTCGAAAACGAGCCCGAGATCATCAACGAGGACCCGTGGGAAAAAGGCTGGATGCTGGCCATCGAACCGTCAAACCTGGCCGCTGAGCAGGGCGACCTGCTTGATCACACCGCGTACCGCAACCACGTCGAAACTTCGGATCACTGATGCGCTACTTGCCGCATACCTTAGAAGAGGTACGCGAGATGCTCGAGGCCGCAGGCCTCTCTAGCATCGACGACTTGTTCGCCACGATTCCGCCGGAGGCGCGCTTTCAGGGGGACCTTCAGGTCCCGGAGAAGATGGCGGAACCGCGCTTGATGAGACATCTCACGGAACTCGCGAGCAAAAATACCGCCGCTACGATGTTGTCGTTTCTGGGATGTGGCAGTTACGCACACCACGTTCCACCGGCCGTCGATCAACTCCTGCTCCGAAGCGAGTTCTACACGGCTTACACGCCGTATCAGCCGGAGGTCGCTCAAGGGACCTTACAGGCGATCTGGGAATTCCAGACCATGGTGAGTGAACTCTATGGTCTGCCGCTAGCGAATGCGAGCCTGTATGATGGCGCCAGCGCTGTCGCAGAAGGTGTCCTCATGGCTCGCCGCCTGACGAAGCGCGAAGGAGTCCTCATGAGCGGCTGCGTTCATCCGCACTATCGTGAAACGACTCAATCCTACCTTGAAGGGAGCTGTCCGGGCGGCGCGACGTTCGTCAGGCGGAACTCGTCCGGAGCGGCGGATCTCGACGCGCTGATGACTCAAATCAACGAGGACACCGCTTGCGTCGTCGTCGGCTATCCTTCCTATCTTGGCGTCCTGACCGACCTTTCTGCGCTCGCTTCGTACTGCCATGATCGTGGTGCTCTGCTCGTTGTAGCGGTGGTAGAGCCCTACGCCCTCGCCGTGGCCACTCCACCCGGACATCTGGGTGCCGACATCGTGGTCGGCGAAGGACAACCCATCGCTTGCCCTCCGCAATTCGGCGGGCCGGGTGTGGGACTCATGGCTTGCAGGGACGATCGCAAGTACCTACAGCAACTCCCCGGCCGAGTGTGCGGAGAGACGGTCGATCAGGATGGGAAGCAAGGCTTCGTGCTGACCCTGTCCACCCGGGAACAACACATCCGCCGCGAGCGCGCCACGAGCAACATCTGCACCAACCAAGGATTGCTCGCGCTTGCCTTCACGATTCGCATGGCTTTGCTCGGGAAAACGGGCTTCATCGAAACGGCAACGCAGTGCCTCGCAAAGGCGCACTACCTGCGCAAAGAATTGTGCGCGCTGGACGGTCTTTCAGATCCTCATCCCGAAGCTATCGTGTTCAATGAGTTCGCTGTTCGGGTCGAGAGCGGATCTGCCGCAGATGCCCTGCGTGCTCTGGAGAATCACGGAATCATGGCAGGCGTCGATCTCGGTCAGTTCGATGCGGGCGATGCGGACAAGATCCTCATCGCAGTGACGGAACAACACACGCGAGAAGATCTCGACCGTCTCATTTCTGCCTTCAAGACTGCGCTCTCCTGAGCGGTCATTTGTGGTCGATTTTCCCGTTTCCGGTGAATCGTGCGAATTTTTTCACGTGTTCGACGACCAAACGGTGAGCTCGTGCGTCAAAAAGGATCCCATTGTGCCCGACATGATTGAGTGAAATGCGCTCACCGTAGTCGGGAAACGGACTACCAAAGATGACAGAATCGTCCGCTGCTCCGACGGCGAAGTGCGCAACCGAAAGGTTGAGAGCACTCGGTGTCCGCAAGCTTGAAAGCAACGGAGTCCCAGGGGCCAGGTCGCGCCCGCCCTGACCCGGAACCAGAGAATGGCGCCGCGCCCCCTCAAAAGGAGCCGCTAGACTGACCGTGAGAACCACACGACTGTCGCGATCGGGACGTTGACAATAGGCGCGATGAACGAGGCCACCCAGACTGTGACCCACAAGCACGATGGGCGCCGGCTCGGACGCACGATGGAGCAACTCAGAGACGCGCTCGGACAGATCGAGGATCCCAGCGCCAGGCAGATAACTGAAAACGTATGTGGTCGCATCGAGCGAACGATGCAGCAGCTCTCTCAGGGGTCGAAAGACCCCGGCTGACGCATAAATTCCGTGAACGAGGATCACGGTCGGACCAGTTCCTCTCCTGCGCTCCCGGAGCAGATCTCGCGAGAGGTAACGCGCTTGAAGAAGCATGGCTTTCGCCTCACGCCCCCGCACGAGCAAGCTTTCCCTATTCAGCCGCACGGACCACTTCCTCCAGTCGAGCGGGGGTCAGGGCTCCGGTGCCGACGAAGATGATGGCGGAAGCTCGGTTGAGCACGATCCAGGTGGGCACGGTTTGCACGCGAGAAAGAATCGGGTGCGTCTCGAGAGCCTTCTTGTCCGTGATCGCCACATCGTAACTGAGAGCAAGTTGTTCACGAAATTCTCGCGCCAAATCCACATACTTGGGCGCTTCGAGAACGATCGCGGCTGCATTCGTCCGGGGTACGTGCGTGCGAAACAAGTCTTGAAGACGTCTCGCCTGCACCTGAGAAGCCAGGTCGAAGGTCGTCACAAAGAGCAGGACAGTCACCCTTCCCGAATGCCGCGCTCGGTCGATCACCTCTCCGTCCACCCCCGCAAAAGAGTAATCGAGGGTAGGCAGAGCCTCCGAACTCGACTGCTTTCGAGGCTCAGGGCGACAAGAGCAAGTCACGAACCCAAAGAAAAGCGCCACTTTCACAAAGCGCAAGAGGGCGAGGAGGGATCCCCTACGGTCCGAGCGCACCAAGCAGATCTCCGAGAACTTGCAAAGCTTCTGGTAGCGGCCGACCGCGGCGCTGATGAGAGAGTACCGCCACGGCAAGCTCATCGAGAACCACATTCACGGGTGAACGCTCGAGGACGGCACCCCCCACCTGTTGACCCTCTCGGGGAACACTCCCCACAGCCAGGATCGGGTCGTGCTTCACCCAGACGAATGCTCCCTGATTCACACCGCACGCCAGCACCTGAACGAAGTTCAAATAGAGAGGCGACGACAAAACATACACCTCCGTCCCCGAGGCCTCGCGGCCACTCCACGCCTGCTGAGGCGCGGTCGTCATCCCAAGATCGGGATCCTGACTGAGAGCGAAAATCAGCCTATCGCGCCGGACCGGATCCTGCTCCACAGCCAAAAGAGGCGCATAAAGCGCCACTCTCGGTACGTTCACCTCTGGAGCATCGAAGTCCAAGGAGGCAAGCCACTTTTCGCGACCGGCCGTATCCATCTCTCGATAGGCAATCGCCGCAGCGAGTGCTGCTTCAGCATCGGTTGCCATGGAAGACAGCCACTGACGCCACACGGCCGTCGAGCGACCATCCGACGCGATTCGCGCAGGAACTGCCAAAGGTCGCTGAGGCGATTCGCTTCCCCAGTCGGCCAGAAGGAGCTGCTCAGGAACCCCCACATGCTCCTTTGGATTAGAGTGCGACACGAAGTGCCTCCTCATGTTCTTTGCACTTGCCAAGGACAAGTCCAACCTCCGCCATCATGTCCGAAATGAACCCATCGAGCGCTGTGACCTGACTCACCGGTGCCACGAGCAAGGCATGCCCTCCGCGCTTTGCGATCATGAATCCGATACCCTCACTTGATTCGAGCGCATTCTTGACGAAGGTCAGCTCAGAGGGCTGAACCCGGATCGCGCGAACGGCGAGTTCGGTCTCGCACAAGAGTGACATGAGCCAATGACGGTACATCAAGAGGGGCCCAGCGGATAGCCGTGTCGGAAATGCGCAGGTCCTGAGAATACGCTGGGCCCCGAGGATACGCTGGGCGCCGTGTCGGGAGCTGGGCTTCAGGAGGGCACATCCCCGAGTAGCCGACGACCCAGGTCTAACAGCGCGGAATCTCCCTGTTCTTCCACGTGGTTCAAAAGCACGGCCAAGCGCCGGCTCACCGAATCAATGCGAAGCCATTTCAGCTCTGCTGCCTCGAGGAGGCGAGCGAGTGCACGATCTCGTTCATCGAGGCGCCCGTTCTTATGATGAAGTTCCGCTTCCAGCACGCGCGCCTGCGCTCCGTACTCCGAGCGGCTGTCCACCTGAGCCAAAAGACCCAATCCTGAAGACAGATCAGAGATTTCCTCACTCAGGATTTGACCCAAGTGAAAATAGGCTTTCGACATCAGTGAAAAATGCTTCTCGCCATCTCTCTGAAGGAGCGGTTTCGAGCCATCGAGGCCGAGCGAACCCGCCCCCGTTGAAGCCTCCTCAAGCTGTGAAAGCGCAGCCTGAAAGAGTTCCCCAGCTCTCAATTTCTCACCGCTCGCTTGCAGGTGAAACGCCAAGGAAATCATCACCTGGGGCTCCGACGGAGACAGCCTGAGCGCACGTTTGAACCACACGAGCGCTCGCTGCTCGTGGCCCTCGGCCGAAAACGCCTCGCCTATACTCTGGCAGATCTGACTGCGCCGAAAGGGCATCGTCTCCAGTGCCTCCAGCTGTTCTGCGTCGACACTCGCAGTCCTTAAATCCTCTTGCTCAAGGGCCAGGCGAAAGCGCGCAAAGCGCGCAACCGGAAAAAAGGGAGCGCTCTTTACAGCGCTATCCAGATCCTGCCTGCGTCGACCAGGACTGGTACCTTCTGCTGCGAGCCAGATGTACACGAGGGCGCGCAGGAGAGGATCAGGTTCAACCGACAGAGCGCGGCGAAGAGACTCCTTGGCTGCGTCTTTTCTGCCCGAAGCGGCCAAGGCACGCGCAAAAGCCAAATGATGTCGCGAAGAGGCTTCCCGGCCCCGAGACACAGCGGGGCCCTCATGTTCCCCCAAAAAAGACAAGGCGGACTCAGCCCGATGTCCGAAAGAAAGATCTAACTCCGAAAGATCAGCGAGGATGTCTGGATGTTCTGGCGCCTGGGAAAGCGCGCTCAAATAGCGAAGCCGCGCTCCATCCCAGTCTCCAGAGGCAAGGAGCGTATCCGCCTCCCGCGCGAAGGCGGCGGTGGCTGAGCAGCGCAGGGCCCGCCTCCCGCTGTGGAAGGGCTCCTCTCCCTTGCCCAGACTGAGCGAAAGGACCCCGCGCGAAGCCTCTACGCCCAAAATAACTTGCTGAGACACCTCCGGGAGTCGGCATCCGAGGGAAGGCAAGACCATGAGGGCCACCGCCTTCGCGAGACTCTGCACCTCGAGAGTCCGACCACTCCGACGAAGGCCTACGAGACCAGGTGCGGCAACCTCAAGCCCCGCGTCGAGGAGCCTGAGAGCAAGCAGGAGCGGGGAATCGGAACGTCCGAAGGAGCGAGGCGCATCCACAACGAAGCGCGGTGACGCTCCTGAAGCAAGAACAAGATCGAAGCACAGAACCGCTGTTTCTGTGTAGGCGGTGACCGCCAAGGCATCCGCACGAAGCTGTGCGTTGGAGTTCGCTCCTTGACTGAATTTCTGGCCACCATCAGGCTCGTCTCTCTCCTCCGGCTGCTCATGGATCAGCGGCTGAATGCGGATGGTGACGTCTCCGCCAAACACCGAAGATGCGGCCACAGACCAGCGCTCCGCGAGCAGTGCCAAATCGATGTGAACGATCGCACGCCGCAGCGCGCTTCGGCGATTCCGGAAATGCTTGACCCCGTGCGAAAGATCCACCGGATAGCGAAGTCCGATGAGTCCTACCTCGAGCTCAGTGACGCTCAAGAGTCCGAGGTGAACCGGCCTCGAAAGTTCAAGGCCAAGCCCACCTTCCGCCACACTCAGACGCAGGGGTAGTGCACTGCCTGCTGCAACCAAGGGTGCAAAGGCATGTACTGCGTCTGAGGCATGTACTGCGTCCGATCCTGCCCCGTCTCGGCTCGCATCCTTTTCACTTTGAGTGCCCCTGGGGCTCATCACTCGATGCTAGCAATACTCGCTCTAGAGCACATCTCCTAACTGGCAAGGGCTTGCCTAGGGGCGTAAGCCCAGCTGAGGGAGCACTGCTCCCTCAAAAGATACTGCTCCCTCAAAAGATACAGGCAATCAGGTACCAGAATCGACTTTTTCCTGCATGCGCTTGAGCAGCCCAGGGAACCCGTCCTTCGAGACGATTCTCCGAAACTGGCTCTTGTAGTTGCTGACGAGGCTTTCACCCTCGGTGATGATGTCAAAAACGCGCCACTTGCCCGACACCTGATGAACCAGGTAGTCGATCCTCAACTGCTCTTTCCGCTTGTCCGTCTTGTGCTTGGCAATCGTCTGTACGAGTTCCCCCGCCTTCGCAGGCTGCTCACCCTTGAAAATAATGTTGTAATCCAAAGTGCTGCGAATGTTCTTCGTGTAGGAGCGCTGAACGAGAACCGTGAGGAGTTTCTTGAAATTCTCACGGTCAGCGGTCGATAGCTTTTCCCACTCACCCTCCAGAGAGTTCTTCGCGAACGCATCGTAGTCGAGCAGAGCATCGAAAGTCGTCGTCAACTTCTGATCGTTGGCAGTGCTCTTCGGCTGCTTGATGATCTCCGTCAGTTCGCGTTGCTTTGTTTCAAGATAGCCCTGCGCGGCGGAAGCTGCTGAGGCGACCCCAGTGACAAGGAAGAGGCTGAGACCGAGGAGCACGAGGAAACGAGAAAACTTCATCATGGTAGTTACTTATCGCAAACGATGACCGAGAGGGGTCATTTGAAGGACAATACGCTCAAGAACCCAAAAAGATTCCTCAGGGAGCAGGACGCTGCCGAGCTGCTGAACCCAGGGTGGGGCCGAGATGGACGGTGAATCGAGCTCCGCTTCCATGCTCGCTGAAGACGTCGACGTCAAATCCATGCTCATCGGCAATCTTTTTTACAAGCGCGAGCCCCAGCCCGGTCCCCTGACTCCGAGTGGTAAAAAATGCATCAAACAGCATTTCTTTCGCGTGAGAGTCGATGCCAACCCCGTCGTCCTCCACGCTTAGACGAACACTTTCCTCGGATTCCAGTATTACGCGAACTTCGCCACCGGCGCTGCTCGCCTGGACGGCGTTTCGAACCAGATTCCACACCAGCTGGCGGATCTGGGCTGGATCCGCAGAAACGACGACTTCGGAAGGCCCACGGAACACGATGCTCACGTCCTCAGTCCCTCTCCCCGACTGACCTGCAAGCAGGACCACTTCAGCAGCGATCTTTGAGACATTCGTCTCGGCCAGCTGAGGTTGTCGCGGCCGAGAAAGGTCGACCATATCGGTGACAAGGTCATCGAGGCGTTTGGATTCGCGAAGAACGATCTCGCAAAGTTCGCGGTCTTCCGCTCGCTCCGCGCCTGAGCGAAGCATCTGGACCGAACCAGAAATAGAACTCAATGGGTTTCTGATTTCATGAGCGAGGCCGGCGGCAAGACGTCCCAACTCTGCCATCCGCTCGGCCTGGGCGACGCGCCGATGAGCCGCGCGAAGTTCACCACCAGCGCGCTGAAGTCTTTCAGCCAGGTAGCTCGAAAGAAGGCCAACGAGCAGGAGCATCAAGACGTTGAAAGAGTAGTAGTACGCCGCCTGTCCCGGGGCTAAGGCATAAAGGTGGGCCGGTTGATCCGGCGGGAAAAGTCCCTCCCCGCCCTGCGTCGTGAGCACCATCAAGCTGAAGCAAACTCCTCCCGCGAGAGTCGCCACGACCGCGCCCGGGATGCCTAGGAGCAACCCCCCGGCGAGACAGGTAACGCCAAACAAGGAAGTGACCCCGCTGGAGATGCCACCGGTCACGAAGGCGATTCCAGCGAAGAGCCCCTGATCGACCACGAGCAAACTCAGAGCTACGTTCTGTCCAGGTTCGGGGTGACGACTGCTCCACCACTGAAGACCCGCAGAGGCGTAAGCGAGCAAAAGCACGAGCAGAAGGACCTTGGGAGAGTAGCTGAAGGCGAGCGCGCCCTCTCGACTCAAAAGCACGAAAAGAGCGAGCGCGACCACCACCGTGAACACCACCGCGCGTCCCGCCGAAAAAATCGCCAGACGCCGCATCAGATCCGAACGACGCGGGTCCAAGAACGGCCCCAAGGGCAAGAGACTCGGCCTCGACATTTCTTTTCTAGCTCATCGCGAGCCTACGATTTGATGCTGCCGGCCAGCGAGAAGATCGGCAGGTACATGGCCACGAGCACCGTTCCGACCATGGCGCCAATCCCCACCATCATGATGGGCTCAAGAGAGGAAGTGAGCGCCGCAACCGCCACGTCGGTCTCTTCCTCGTAGAAATCCGCGATCTTGTTGAGCATCTGATCGAGCGCACCCGTCTGCTCGCCCACAGAGATCATTTGCACGACCATCTCAGGAAAAACACCGCTCTTGAGAAGAGGTTCGGCCATATTCTGACCCTCGCTCACCGCCTGACGAACGTCCATGATCCCTTCCTGAATGATCACGTTGCCGGCGGTCTTGGAACAGATATGAAGCGCATCGAGGATCGGAACACCAGATTGAAGCAGGGTGCCCAGCGTGCGCGTGAAGCGAGCAACGGCGATCTTTTCCATCACGTTGCCCATCACGGGAAGAGTGAGAAGAGACTTGTGAATGAATCGCTTGCCCTTCGCGCTTCTTGCAAACTGAATGTAAGCAAAGGCCAAGCCGATGCAGACGAGCGCGATGAGTGGAAACCAGGACACAAAAGCCTCGGAAAGTTCAAGCATTACCCGGGTAATCCACGGCAATGACTCGCGTCCGCCGCCGAAGTTCTTGAACATCTGCTCAAAGGACGGAATCACGAAAGCCATCAGGATCGCCATCACACCGATGGCGATGATCACTACGATGATGGGGTAGGTCAGCGCACCCTTGACCTGACCGACCAGCTTGGCGCGCTTCTCGATGTAAATGGAGAGGCGGAGCATAATCGAATCGAGAATACCGCCCACCTCGCCCGCGTGGACAAGGTTGACGAAGAGTTCGTCGAAGGTGGCGGGATGCCGCCCAAGCGCCTCGCTGAAAGTAGATCCCTGCTCGACCTGACCCTTGACGTCCTCTAGCAAGCTCTTGAAAAAGAGATTCGTCTGCTGACCTGCGAGAATGTCGATGCAGCGGACGATGGGAAGACCCGCGTTGATCATG
>CAYMQT010000174.1:0-9670 GCA_964392575.1 uncultured Polyangiaceae bacterium | reverse complement strand
CACCCGCGACCACCTGAACGGTGACCGGCGGAGAAGTTTCACAACATTCACTGTTCGGGGGGACGAACTCGAAGGTATGCGGACCCACGGACAGCGTGTGACGCTGAAACCAGGGCAAGAGCTGACCGTCGATGCGCACGCGCGCGTTCTGGGGACCAACGACAGGGGTCCTCACTGCGCGCATGCCGGGAGGGTCCTCCTGCTTGGGAGCCGATGCCAGTTTAGGAACATGGATGACCTTGGGTGCTTGGACGACGGCCTTTTCGGGTTCAGCGGGAACTTCCTTCTGAGCAGCTCTGGGAGTCTGAACGGCCTTCTTCACCAGAGCATTGATGTCTCCGATGGGCGGTTTGTTCTTGTTGCTGTTCTGCTTCTGGACGACCTTGTCTGACGCAAACACCCCGCGCAAAAGGTAGGCTCCTCCCGCCGCCATCAAACATAAAAGCAAAGCGCCGCCCCAAGAGGACATCTGTTTCTTCAGGCGCTCACGGCGCGCGAGACCCGCAACCTCGGCGAGAAGCTGCGTGTTATCAGGGCGGTACGCGAGGGCACGGTTGAAGAGGGCCGCGGCGCGCACCACGTCTCCCTGGGCCCGGGCTTCACTGGCACGCTTGGCGATGACCTCCGGGATCGTCTTGTCGTGTCGTTCCCTGTAGGCCCCAGGATCCTTCAAGTAGCAAGTGATCTCCCTGCGAACATCCGCGATTCCGAGATCCCCCAGCTCTCTCTCCAGCACTTCTCCGAGGGCCGCTGTCGAGGCAAACCGGTCACCCTGATTGCGGGCAAGAGCCTGACTCGTGATCTTTCCGTAAGGACTTCCCACACGCGGAAGCTGCCGCTCGGCCGGGAGAAAAATACCGTCCAGCACCTTGCGCAGGACTTGAGCGGGATTTTTGCCGTCGAAGGGCAGGACGCCGGTCAGCATTTCATACAAAAGAACGCCCGTCGCGAACACATCGGCGCGCGCGCCGACGTCCCCACCTTCTATCTGTTCAGGGGCCATGTGCGCCGGCGAACCGAGGACCTGACCCGTGTGCGTCACGCCCTGCGCGTCGAGCAACTTGGCAATCCCGAAATCCGTGAGTTTCACCCGAGGAGCCGATTCCTCGATGTTTTCACCTTCGACTGTACTCAAGAGTACGTTCTCCGGTTTCACATCCCGGTGAATCACGCCTTCCCGATGCGCGACGGAAAGGCCACGACAAACCTCGACCGCGATACAGGCAGCCATTTCTGGCGGAAGCGGTCCATGCTCCAGGAGCAGCTGGCGTAGAGTGATGCCTCGGATGAGCTCGACGACCAGGTATTTTTCCGTTTCGTCTTCACCCGAGACGTCGTACACTTCGACGATATTGGGGTGTTTTACCTTGGCGACCGCAAGCGCCTCGCTTTGAAATCGCTGCCCCACCTCAGGACTCTCCCGCAGATGGCGGTGAATGACCTTGACTGCCACCTCGCGCCCGAGTCTCCGATCGCGGGCGCGATAAACCGTCGCCATGCCACCATGGCCGATCTCTTCCAAGAACTCGTACTTGGAGATTTCTAACGGAGGGTATGCCAGGAGCGACAAGAGGATTCCTCGGAGGATCTAGCACAACAAAGTGCCACAAAGCCTCGGACAGAATAGCGAAACCTCGCGCCGACTGGTAATGGCACCCCATGGCACCGTCAGAACACGGCTTTCACAGGGATTCAGAGGGCCGGGCGACCCTCGGCTCACGGGCCTTGCCCGACTTGCTTTCGGAGGCAGGGGTCGAAACTCCCGCTTATATTTACGACTTGTCCGGAATGCAGGCCCAGGTGAGGGCTATCGAGAGCGCCTTCGGGGACTATCCCCACCTGATCGCTTATGCGGTCAAGGCGAACAGCGCGGCAAGCGTGGTCCGTGCGATCACGGAGGCCGGAGCCGGAGTCGACGCGGTGTCGGGGGGAGAGCTCCTCCTTGCCAGGCGTGTGGGGGTCAAGCCACGCAAAATTGTTTTGAGCGGTGTTGCCAAGAAGAGTGAAGAAATCGACCTCGCGATTTCCGAGGACATCCTCGCCATCCAGGCGGAGAGCGTGGGTGAGCTACAGCGAATCAGTCAGCGCGCCCGGGACCTTGGGCGCGTGGCCCGTGTGTCCCTGCGGATCAACCCGGCTGTGGAGATCGACTCTCATTCCCACATCGCTACCGGCCATGACAAGGCTAAGTTCGGCGTCGCCGTTCGTGATCTCCCCGAAGCTCTCACTTTGCTTTCCAAGGACCCCCAGCTCACGCTGGTCGGGGTATCGACTCACGTCGGGTCGATGCTCAAAACGCCAGAGTCCTACCTGAAATCAGCGCTCGTCGTCTGTCAGACCGCCAAGGAAGCTCGCGCCCAAGGAATGCGACTCGAGTACGTAGATTTCGGCGGAGGATTCGGCATCGATTACGGGAGCAGCCCCGCCCGTCCCCCCGAAGAGTTTGCCCAAGCGGCACTCGGTCTCTTGCGAGAACAAGGACTCGGCGACCTCATGCTCGTGGTCGAACCCGGGCGCTGTCTGGTGGGCCCCTTTGGAGTCCTGGTGGCAGGCGTCGTTCAAGAAAAAACGAGCGGAGAGCGCCGCTGGTTGATGATTGATGCCGGGATGAACGACCTCCTCCGCCCGGCGCTCTACCAAGCGCGCCACCGCATCGAACCCGTCGAACGACAGCCGGGGGAGCTCGTGCATCGCGTCGTCGGACCGGTGTGTGAAAGCACCGACGACTTCGGGGATCACGCGCTCGGTGAAGTCCCGAGGCAGGTCGTGATCCGTGACACTGGCGCCTATTGTTTCGTGATGGCCAGCGAATACAACGGTCGTCCTCTGCCCGCGGAGCTCTTCGTGAAGGACGGAAAACTAGTGCACGTCAGCGCAAGTCCCGGGCTCGAAGCGTGGCTCGCGAGCCGGCTCCGCGCTTAGAGCCGGTCCGGTCCAAAAACCGTCGCGAGCGCCCTTTTGCGAGGAAGGAGGACGAGACATGCAAGGGTATCTTGAGAACGACCACCTTTGCTGTGGGGCGCGCAGCAGGTTTTCGGACCGGCTCTTAGCTCGTGGCTCTCTTGCGGCGAGTGCCGACTGTCTTCGTGCGAACGCCGCTGGCCGCGCCTTTGGCGTTGCCATTGACACTCCCGGAGCTAGGCGGGGCGTCACTCTTGCGATTGCGGCGAGAGGGGGGCGCGGCGGATTGTGCGAAATGCACCCGGCCACCGTCCAGAATCTCCACGCCCAAGGTGCGACAACGACGGGAAAGTTTGTCGAGATCGACACCGGCGGTCACCATCAGACCACTGGGCGGGGAAGGATTGACGAACAAGTCCGCCGTGGAGCGGCGAGTGGAAAGCATGCGTCTCACCTCCGGGTCATCAATCCAAATGAAGCCAGCCGCGGGAACGAACTCCGCTCGACCCAAAACGGCACTCGCTTGTGCCAGCTGCCGCTGAATGGGGTCAGGGAGGGCAGCCACCGCTTCGAGCCGTGCGCGCAGGACCGACGGATCGATTCCGGTGCCAATGGCTAGCGCCAAAGTGCGAGGAGTCAGGGTCAGGTCGAGATCACCTTCTACATTTCCCACTTCCGTGAGCGCGTTGAGCTCGAGGACATTCCACAAGGCCACTGACGTGCCGACGCGCAGGGTCTGGTTGTCGATGAACTTACCGGGGCGAGAGGGCGTATTGCTGGACGTGCCGCTCAGCCAAGCCCGTCCCCGAGGAGTGATCCTCAGCATCGGCCCCACCACGTCGTCTCCCTCGTCCGGAGAGGCCAGGTCCACCACGCCCAAAACATGGAGCGTTTCAACGGCCATCCTACGGGCCACTTCCACCGGAGGCGCTAGTTCAATCCCCAGTTTGGAAGAGGTGCGCTCCATCAGGCGAGTCAGTCCCGGAATGCGCGGATCGGCATTGAGGTAGTCTTGAATGGCGCCCCAAGGGGCCCACTGACCGTCACCCAGCTCTTGCAGCGCTTCCACGACGATGTTCCGAATCACTCCAGAAGCACCTGCCTCCCGGGCTTCTCCTTGCGCTCGCAGGAGTTCCCCATCCGGACGGGACTCGTCCCACGCCGCGCCACGCCGCCACGTTTCAAAGATCAAAGAACCGATCTCTTCCAGACGCAGCTGCCCCGGACGCCCCTCGCTGGCCGTGGCACTCTCATCCCAGAGTCCAGCAATCCGGCTCAAGGCCGCGACCAGTGCGATCACCTCCGGAGGCCGAGCAAATCGTGTGGCCATCTTGGAGAGAAGGGACTTAGGCGTTCCAACACCGGGACGGACTTCCGCCTCACCCCCGTGAACGGCCATCGCAATGCCGAGGACCAGGGGTACGACTTCTTGTGCGAAGCGCGCCCGTTGCGGGATATAATCTTCCGCACGAACCTTGTCGCGGATCTTTGCGCGCAGTGCCTCACGCTCGGAAAGACGCTCGGCACCGACGAGACGTGTCACCTCTGTCGGAATGACGTGACGGTTGGGGTGAACAGGGATCAAAAATCCACGTCGTTCGAGAGCGAAACCAACGCCGCGACGGGAAGGCGTCGCACCTGAGGCACCACGCAGACGGACCGGCTCGCGCTCCATCTCCAAGAGTTCTTCCGTGTCGACTTCGCCGCCAACTTCCTCCACCGAATGAAGGAGCTTTCTCTCCTGAGGAGGGAGAGAAGAAAGTTCCTCTGAAAGACGCTCCGGCTGAGTCAGCACAGCCCAGGCTTCCTCAAGGGCCAACGAAATGGGCGGCGCAACCGGGCGACCGAGGTAGTGAGACGCAATGGCCGTGGCCACCTCCTGACTCGCCTGAGAAAGTAGCGCCCGCGCGCTTCGGGGGTCATCCCCATCCCAACTCTTCATTTCGAGCATGAAGGCGATGGGAAGAATGATCTCAATCCCGCCTTTGACCTTCCGGGGAAACACCAGCCCACGTTTGACCAGCGGTTCAAGTCCTGCTGGAGCGGATTCTACCCGAAACACCCCACCGACCTGCGCCGTTTTGATCAGGAGCTCAGCCGAAGCGCGTCCGAGGCGCCCCGGCTCGCGAAGCTCCACCGAATTCAGAAGCAGCCGCGCTACCTGAGAGGGAACGTCAATCCGCTTGGCCGGATCGACGGCCGCGTCTATCCGCCGAATGAGCATCTGAAAATCTTTCTTGGGGAGGGCACGCAGAACGTGCACCAATCCCATGAAGTCGACCGGATTTGTCGACTCCTCGCCGCGGTTCTCAGAGAGGCTGCGATTTTCAGAGAGTGTGTCTTCTTTGTTCATTCGGTTGGCTATTTGGTTGTTGGTTGACCCGCCAGTCTAGTCACCCAAGTCCCCCCATGATTGGAGCAGAGCAAAGCTCATCTCTACCCGACTGGCCAGAAACCCTGGCCAGAAATATTCTTCACCCTAACCCATATCACCCCATATCCCAAGGCTTGAGTTAGGGCTCTCAGTCACTTTTTTTGGCGCGCTGGTTTTTTGGGTACGTTTGGTTTTTTTGGGGCAGATTGACTGAAAACGCAGATTGAGCGCTGAAACGCAGATTGAGCGCTGAAACGCAGGAGCCATGTTATGCCAGGAGCATGATCCTCCGCGATCCTGTCCACGGCCTCGTTTCCTTCGAGTCCCCGGAGCAGCTGATAGTCCCGGCTCTGCTTGAAACACGTGAACTTCAAAGACTTCGCCGGATTCATCAACTGGGGCTGACCTCCCTCGCCTATCCGGGCGCCGATCACTCGCGCTTTTCTCATGCCCTCGGGACGGCGCACGTGATGAGCCGTTTCATCGAGCGGATCCGTTCCATCTCGGGAGATTTGCCCTACTGGCAACGTCTCACCACCGAACGGGCCAGAGATGCCCTGGCAGCAGCACTGCTTCATGACGTCGGCCACGGTCCGTTTTCCCACCTGTTTGAGGAGGCGATTCCAGGGGGGGTCACTCATGAGGAATGGTCGACCCGCATCGTGCTGTCGCCCGAAACAGAGGTTCACCAGGTCCTGGCAAAAACTGATCCGGCCCTCCCGGAAAGAGTGGCGTCCCTGATCCGGGGCGAACACGAACTTCCGTACCTCGCGCACGCCGTGAGCGGAACTTTTGACGTCGACCGATGCGACTACCTCCTGCGCGACGCTCATTTCACCGGGGTGAGCTACGGCAGCTACGATCTCGACTGGCTCCTCCGCTCTTTTTGCCTGGCCCCCCCACGCGATCCTGGAGGTGCTCCGACCCTCGCCATTGACGGCGCCAAGGGCCTACCGGCGATAGAATCCTTCACGCTCGCGCGCGTGTTCATGTTTCAGCAGGTCTATTTTCACAAAGCTAGTCGCGCCAGCGACTGGCTCCTGTCAAAAATCCTGGGACGCGTCCGAACACTGCTTCTAGAAGGGCAGCCTGTGGTCGGAGTCCCGCCAGCCGTCGCTCGTTTGGCCAGAGAAGAAGAAACTTCCCTTTCTGAATACCTCTCTTTGGACGACTCCATCATCTGGACTGCCCTCGCTCAGTTTCGACTGAGCACGGACAAGGTCCTTTCCGACTTAGCTTCACGCCTCACCTCCCGTCGACTCTTCAAGGCTCTTGAACTGTTCGGTGAGGACGCCACTCGGAGCGGGCGAGCGCGCTGTTTGAATATCGCGCGCAGTCTGGCGGAAGACGCTGGCCTCGATAAAGACGTGTATGTGGGGCTCGATGCGCCCTCGGTCGCGGCCTTCGACGACTCAAAAGATCCTCTCACCGTGCTGTTCCCCGATCAAACGGAGAGGCGCCCGGCCGACGTTTCCTTCCTTTTGAGCAGGCTCAGAGGACAGGTCCTCACCAGGCCTCGCATCATTTACCCTGTAGAGATCCGTGACGCTCTTCTCTCTGAAATCGGCCATGGTGATGCGCCGCGGGTTTCCGAAGGACGAACCGGGACGCTGGCGGGTGGATCGTTTTCACTCGTCGATGCCGCACAAGAGCCCGACCATGGCTAGAGGACATCTCAAAAATGAGCTGCTGCTTCTGGTGTTGCTCTTCCTCACCCTCGTGACCGAGGGAAGGGCGAACACAGAGTCCCCCCCTCCGCGTGCCAGCCGAGTGATCGATCCGGGAGAAGGCAAGGGACCGGGAGATGGAGTCTACGGACGCTTCAACGGAGATATGTCCCTCCGCGTGGGAGTGGGCACGGAACTCGACACGACGACGCGCTCCGCTCGGCTCCTCGTCTCGACCGATCTGATGGTTTATCAGTTTGCCGGCCTGGGTTTGAGTTACCGAGAATCCTTGTCTAGCACCGACGCCTATTTGCGCATTTTAAGCGCTGGGATCAACGTTTCTCCCCTTTTCTTGCTCCGTTTCAATCAATCCAAAGAGTGGGGATATGCGTACCCTGATCTCCTCCTGGACTCGCTCGGGGTCTTTCTTGGAGCGCACTTCAGTCAGCCGAGAGGGGGCGCCTTCTCGGAAGTGGTCGGATTCGAAGGCGCGCTTCTCTTCGGAGTTCCGCTGCTCGGAAAAGCGAACGGACCCTGGCTTCGCACACGGGCCAATTTGTTGACGCGACCCGCCGAAGTGAACGGGACTTTCTTCCTCTACCTCGCGTGGGAGGGATTTTTGGAAGCCGGCCTACTCAGTGACTAACAGACTCGTAGATTAAAGAAGGCTTGCGGCTGATTCAACATGCGCTCGGACCGCCTCTTCCTCCCGACGACAAAAGTCACGCACCGCCAAATCGAGCGAACCGTTCTTGATGAAATGGTAGCTCTCGGTGATTGTGGGCACAAAGCCCCTGCCTTCCTTATGTCCCCCTCCCGCGCCCGGCTCAAACCGAGACCGCCCGAGACGGATGGTTTCGCGAACTCCTTCATAGAGACAGACCGAAAAATGCAGAAAGGGCATGTCGACCAACGTGCCCCAATAGCGACCGTAAAGAGCCTCGCTCCCCAGAAGATTGAAAGCCATCGAAAGAGGCTCTCCTTCGCGATTTTTGGCGAAAACCACATGGATCCCTTCGGGCATGGTGCGGAGGACCTGCTCAAAGAATCCCTGGGTGAGATACCTCCTGCCGTAGAAATGCTTGTCCACCGTGGTCAGATAAAGACGATGTACGAGCGAGGGATCTAGGTCACGGACAGCTTCTCCCGAGACCACTTCAAGACAGATCTCTGCCTCCTGACACGCCCGACACTCACGCCGGATCGCTGCGCGTCGTTTGGAGCGAAATCTCGCCAAGTAATCTTCAAAGGATTGAAGTCCCGGATTCTGAAACTGATACTGGATCCCGAGCCTGCGCGCCCAAGATCTCTGAGCAAACTGCTGCCCTGTCTCCTTATCGGGAAAAAGCACATGCACGGAAGAAAGGCCCAGCTGCTCCGCCAAGTCCGGCAAGGCGCCTGAAAGCAGATCGAAGGTGAGGGCGCGGTCTTCCTCTGTGCTCCCCTTGCGAAACAGGATGCGTGGCCCGGTAGCAGGCGTAAACGGCACCGCGAGGATGAGTTTGGGATAGTAGGGAACCCCGAGGCGCGCTTCTGAGAAGTCCGCCCAGCCCTGATCGAACACGAACTCACCGAAGCTATTGAGCTTGATGTAAGCGGGCGCACAGGCGATCAGTTCTTTTCCGCGATAGACCGCCAAAAATCTCGGGATCCAGCCACGGCTGATGCCAAGACATGCGGATTGTTCGAAGGCAAGCAACCATTCGTAACGGAGGAACGGAAAATCCTCGGGCCCCTCGAGTTCGCGCCACCTGTCAGGACCGAACGCGACCACTGATTCTTCAAGGGTCAGGTGCAACGGTTCCCTACATCCCCAGCTGTGCCCAAGCCGCGGCCGAAGCCTCGTCCTTGAAGGTCACGGCCAGCTGCGATAGAAAGCGTGCGCACGCTCGCTCCCCCCTTTGATCTTGCGCCTGCCGTGCTCGCGCGATTCCTTCTAGTCCTTCGAGCGCTGCCTCATACGGCCGGCCCGCCGACGCAAGCGCCACGCCGAGAGCCAGGGCGGCACGACAGCAGGCCGAAGGATCGTCCGCCTGGGCCTTCTCCTTGGAGCGACGGAGACGCCGCAGCGCCTCGCCACTCTTGCCGCCCGCCAGCTGCGCCATCGCATCCAAGCGTTCTCCCGCCTCTTCGCCCGAATTTCGGCGCACCATCTCAGCAAGTTCGCGCAGGGAGGCCTCGTCCCTCTTGCGCATCATCGTTCCTGCTTCCGTGGGAAACCCGGCCGGCGCCGTATCACCGAGCGCCTGGGTCGTCGTGATCAGACGGTCGACTTGCAGCGCACGGAGAGATTCGGGCGCTTGGCTGGGCGGCGTCGAACCGTGCTCAGTCGGAATGAGATCGAGCGTGTTTCGGCTCGACGGAGGAAGCGGTGCAAAAGAATCCGTGAGAGGTTTCAAGGGATCGAGGATCAGGGCAGGCACATCTGGACGCCCGGTGCGCTTCCCGGCCGTCCCCGTCGTCCCGAGCTTCCCATTGGATTTTTCTACCGCTGCGGGAGAAACGAGGACCTCGCCGGGCCGAGCGAGCGCTGAAAGGTCCCGGGCGAGACGAACAGGTTCGCCCACCATGATCGCGAGACGACCGGACTCGCTCAAGATCCGAGGGTCACCGTGACAGAGCCCTGCTGCAAGTTCGGGGGCGAGCGGAGCGTCCACGAGAAAGTCCACTGCGTCATAAAGTCCATCCCAGGAAAAATCGACGAGCAGAGAGCGCGGACCCCATCCGG
>CAYMQT010000173.1:0-9898 GCA_964392575.1 uncultured Polyangiaceae bacterium | reverse complement strand
CCCCTCCGGCCGAATCAATCCGTTTTGTCTCCCTTCTCCGCGCATCCGAAATCGGGCGCAGAAATCAACCTCGGACGGGGCTCCGGGAGCGTAGGAGAGCAGAAAATCCGCCCTCGCCCGCCTGCCGCTCTCGCGCTACAGTCTGCTTGTGGTGCCGCATGGTTGATCAACCGAATCCAGTGACAAGTGACCCCGGCGTGCTGTCCGGAACTGCGTGTTTTTCTGGAACGCGTGTCCCGGTTGCTGCCTTCATGGACTATCTCCAAGCGGGAGACGGGATCGACGACTTCTTGGAAGACTTTCCGACGGTTTCTCGTGAACAGATCGGGGCGGTCCTCCGCATCGCGGGTGAGGCTGTGACGCAGCATGCGCGTTCTGCTTGATGAGTGTCTCCCGCGCCGTCTGAAAGCTCACCTGGTTGGTCATCAAGTCATTACCGTTCCCGAGGCAGGGTGGGCTGGAAAGAAGAACGGCGAACTATTGCGTGCGGCTTCCAGATCTGTCGATGCCTTTATCACGATCGACAGCAATCTCGCTTACCAGCAACACCTTGTCGGTCTGCCTTTCGCAGTCGTCGTCCTGAGCGCTCGCTCGAACCGACTGCCGGACCTGCTTCCCTTGGTTCCGCAAGTCTTGGCTGCACTCGTCGCAGCTCAAGCCGGACAGGTCGTGCGGGTCTGTGGCTAACTCACGGCTTGAACAATCGGGGCTCCCAGGCTCGCTTCCTATGGCCTGATGCAAGGGTCAGCATGTCGTGCTACTCTGAAGACCCAATGACGGTCATCAGAGCTCGCTACGAGAACGGCGCACTCGTTCCAGCAAAAGCCCTTCCTCTCGTTCCCGGAGAAGACGTGTCGATCATTGTGCTACGTGTCTCGCGCACTGCACGATGGAATCTGAATCGTCTTGCCGCACACTCCGAAGAAGAGAACGCGCTGACTGAGGCAGGACTTGCCGATTGGGCTGCTGACTTGCAATAATCCCGCTCCCAGGTTGATTTTCACGCAACAGCTGACCCCTCCGGCCGAATCAATCCGTTTTGTCTCCCTTCTCCGCGCAGCCGAAATCGGGCGCAGAAAATCAACCTCGGACGGGAAGACACGGAAGACACGAAACCCCTCGGATGACCCAGATTCCCAGCTTGCAGGCAAACTGATCGCCTGACCCAGAATTTGCGCTAGACTCAGCTCAACGATGGAAAAGCAAACTCTCGCATTGCTCGATTCTGCTTTGGAGGCTCTACGGAGCGATCTATCTCCGCGAGCTGAAGAGCTCGCCGAGAAGAGCACCCTCGACACGCTCAGCGCAGCAGAGCAAGCGGAGTATGCGGAGTATGCGGAGATCGTGCGAATCAACGACACGCTTAGTCTGCTTAAGCTTCAGGCGGAAGAACTGTCGGCCCAGCGCGTCGCGTCGTGAGTTCTGCTTCGACGAGGTTGGCTTCCATGAGCCTCCCATATGGCCATTGCTACCTGACGGCGAGCGTGCAGGTTTTTGCTGCGCCGCAGCACCCAGATCCCCAAAAGAGCAAGGAGTCGCCCCCTCGGCTTCGATTTGTCATGCTCGCGCGCCGCAGGTAGAAAGGAAGCAGCGAAAGGGAGCTGCGCTGTTTCGTAACCGACAATCGCTGTTCCACAGTTCCGCTATTCCGCCACCGGCAAGAAGAAGAGAACCATGATCGACGAAGTATTTCAGGAATTGGCAGACTCAGCCGAGAAGGCACATGAAGCGCTCAAGCGTGAGCTCGGGAAGCTTCGCACCGGTCGCGCGCATCCCGGGATGCTGGATTCCGTGAAGGTCGACTACTACGGATCCAAAACGCCCATCTCGCAAATGGCTGCCATTGGCGTGCCTGAGCCGCGTATGCTCACCGTGAAACCCTGGGAGAAGACGCAGGTGGACGCGGTCGATCGCGCGATTCGCGATGCGGGCCTCGGGCTCAATCCCCAGATGGACGGCGATTTGATTCGCGTTCCCGTGCCTCCTCTCAGCGAGGAGCGTCGCAAGGAGCTGGTCAAGCTGGCCAAGAAGCACGCCGAGGACTGCAAAATAGCGATCCGAAAGGCGCGGCATGACGCCATCGATCTCCTCAACGAGATGAAAAAGTCCGGTGACGTGAGCGAGGATGAGGTCGAGCGGGCCAAGAAGAAGGCGGAAGAACTCATCACTCAGGCCGGCCAGGCTGTCGATACGGTCACCCAGGCAAAGGAAAAGGAGATCCTTACAGTTTGAAGGACTTTTTGGGGGGCACAATCAGTCGGCGCTCAAGCTGGTGGACACGGCGGCTGGCTGGTGGACACGGCGGCCGGCTGGCGGGCACGGCCCTTGCTTGACACGTCAATTTCATCATGAAAGTCTGCGGGTTAGCATGTTGGTCGGTGCCGGTGGGATGCTCTTCGTAGGAAATGACGGGCGATGATGCGCGCGGTTGCCGCCGGGCTCACGGATGTCGGGCTTCAACGCGATCACAATGAAGACTGTTTCGCCGTCGTGCCTCACCACGATCTGTTTGTCGTGGCGGACGGGATGGGTGGGCATCAGGCGGGCGATGTGGCGAGCCGCATGGCGATCGAAGCGCTGACTCAGTTTTTCGAGACCGTGGCCACAGAAGACGTGACGTGGCCTTTTTCTTTTGACCCCAGCCTTTCAGAAGAAGAAAACCGCCTCGTGACGGGCGTTCGGCTGGCCAACCGTCAGATCGTGGAGCTGGGGAACAATTCCTCTCAGCATCAGGGGATGGGCACGACGATTGTCGCCTCGCTCTTTAGTCCGCGCTACGGGCGCCTCTACATCGCCCATGTGGGAGACAGTCGGGCGTATCGCATTCGAGACGGGAAGATTGAGCAGATCACCCGCGATCATTCTCTCGTCAATGACTACCTGGCAGCGATGCCTGAGATGACGGAAGAGCAGACCAACGAACTACCCAAGAATGTCATCACGCGCGCCTTGGGGATGCAGGATCAGGTCGCCGTCGACGTCGGGTCTTTTGACGCGCAATTGGGGGATCTGTACTTGCTTTGCTCAGACGGTTTGAGCGGGATGGTGGACGACGAGGAGTTGTGCGCTTTGGCTCAGACTTCTGACGACCTGGTCGAATGTTGTCGCCTTTTGATCAACACGGCCAACGAACACGGCGGTGAGGACAACGTCACGGCCGTGCTCGTGCGCGTGGAAGATCTATCGCTGGACGAAGTCCGGGCGACCATCCCCGATATGTCGAACCCTCAGCGTTAGAAGCAGACGAGCTGAGAGGGGCACCTCTTAGCCACGCGTTTATTTCTTAGCCACGCGTTTATTTCTTAGCCACGCATTTATTTCTTAGCACAGTCGAACACCTGAATGGTGCCCCGCGTCTCACAATCAGAGAACGGATCGAGGGACAGCGCCGCTTCGGGGCATTTGAACGTGAACTTCGCGTGTTCATCGCTCATGTCGAAGCTCTTGGGGTTGTCGGTCGGTTCGCCCTTGGCGGGGACGGCGGCGAGGGTGCAGGGGACGGTCGATGTGGCGACACCGCGAGGGCTGATGCGGAGAGAGATCGTCGCAGAGCCAGTGCCGTCGCTCTTCAGCGTTCCGTCCACGATGACCCCGGTCAAACCGGTAGCGGACCCGGCTTGGGGCGACGTGTTGGGACCTTCCATCTCGATGTAGATCTCATGATTGTTGCCCTTACTCATCTGACATTCGACGGTGTAGTTCCCGTCGCTCCCTTCGATGAGCTTTCCGTCCGGAACAGGCTTGCCCCACCCAGAGGGCACGGTTCCAGCGCTCGGGAGGTCGGGAGGGGTAGGATCGCCGATGCCGCCGACGGAAGTCAGACCGCAGGTGCCCGTCGCGTTGGGGTCAGACTGATACGTGACCTGGTAGTGGGCGCCTCCCTTGGCAACGGGATCGGCGGCGGGACTACATCCCAAGCCTGCGGCGAGGACCAGAGCAACGGTGGCGATAAGAGTCAGTTTCATGGCGGTGCACAAAAATAGCAGGAACAGTGACGCTGTAAAGTGAAATGAGGCCGCTCTAGCCCTCCGAAAGACCCTTCCACTGCCCTCTCAGCCTCTCCCGGGGGCCAGGCTGGCGGCAAATTCGGGCTTGCGCGTGCTGCGTGGCGCGCGCTACATGCCTGCCCCCGAGCGACCCGGGTCGCTCCGGATCAGGCGCGCAAGCGGCTGATTTCTGGTGGGTGTAGCTCAGTGGTAGAGCACTGGATTGTGGCTCCGGTTGTCGCGGGTTCAAACCCCGTCACTCACCCCAGCAGGTCGAAGAAATCCGACGAAGATCCAAGGGCTACGGGAGAAATCCGCAGCCCTTGGCCTTTTTGGGGCGCCTTTGGCCTTTTTCGGGGGCCCCCTGCCGAGAGGACAAGAGCCGCCGAGAGACAAGAGCCGCCGAGAGACAAGAGCCGCCGAGAGACAAGAGCCGCGGGGCAGGGCGAGGCCCGGAAATTCGTCTGTTTTTTCAACGGGTTTTGCCGCGGCGCCGCTAATGATAGCCTCACCCCCGCATCCCGGGCGACGGCATTTCGTCGGCCAGGCAGAGGGAAGTGGAAATGCGCTGGAAGATCATCCTCGTAAACGGCGGCATCGTATTGGTGCTCTCGCTCGTCACCTTTTTTATGTTGCGGACGTCCTTGGCGAGTGTGACTGCGAACCCGCAAGAGCAGAGGGGGGAGCTGGAGCGCTCTCTGATAGCAGCCGGAGCGAGACTCACTCTCGACTCATTGGTGACCGAGCGATGGTTAGCTCGCAAGGCGGAGTCGGATGAGGTGCGCGGAGTCTTTGAAGCCGGCACTCCAGAAGCACGCAGCGATTCTGCGACTTCGGTCGCGAACACTCTTCGTGATGCGGCCGTGGGTGATGCGGCGTTTGCGCGGATGGCGCCTTCGCTCGTCCTCTTTGTGGATCGAGAGGGTGTCGGAGTCGGGAGAAACGGCTCGGAACTCATGCGCGGAGACAAGGTAGGGGAAGTTTATCCGAGCCTGTCCTCCGCCCTTTCCTCGGGAACCACTGCCAGTGGCCTTTGGGTCAACCGTGATCGTCATGATCAGCTCCTCGCCTCCTATGCGCCCGTCCGCAGTTCTTCAGGAGAAATCGTGGGGGCGGTTGTTCTGGGAACCCCTCTCAATGACGATCGTTTGAGTTTGACCAGTCAAGCGACGAGCGGAAATAGTCTGGCGCTCGTCGTGGGAGAAGCGGCCTCCCCCGTTGCTGTCGGCGGTGGACGACAAATCTCATTTCAGAGTGCCGGGATGGGAGCGGCGGTGGCTGGTGCACGCGCCGGAGCGCTCACTCATGTGCCTGGGGAAAGGGCTGGAATGCTCTTCGCGGCAACTCCGCTCAAGGCATTTGGGACTGCCGCGGTTTTGGTCGGTGCAGCTCCCGCCTCAAAAATCCCCAATGTGGACAAGATCCTTTGGCCTGTATTCGCCGTCGGGTTTCTCGGACTCTTTCTAGTGGTGACCGGAGGCTTCATGCTCGGTAACTATGTTTCCAAGCCGATTTCGGAAATTGAAGAGGGTTTGCTCTTGATCATCAACGGGCAACAAGACCTGCGTTTCGATCTTGAGCACGATGAGCTTGGCGGCCTGACTTCCCGGATCAATGGGCTGCTCAACAGTGTGCTCGGCGTCCCGGAGTCTGAGGAAGAGGAGTAGGTAGGGGCGTTTTTGCTCGCCCCACCCGAGTTCTGAGGTCGATCACGCCCGGTGAATGCACTAGGGTTCCCCCCCGCCCAGGAATGCTTTGAACCTCGGGTGTGTTACCGGTGAATTATGGGACTGCTCAATTTATTTAAGAAGAAAGATTCCCCTGTTGGGGAGGAGAAGGAGTTCCTACGACTCCAGAAAATGGTCTCCAACAAGCTTTCTCAAAATCTAGACCGGGAGGATGCGCTCCACCGCCTGGCGGAGCGGGCTACTCCTCGCGCCGCAGAGATCCTTCTGTCTCGCTTCAATTGGACCCTGGATCCCTCCATCAAGGACCAGGAGGAGAAGGAGATAGCGGTCCGCGGCATCGTGGCTGCGGGTCCCGATGCCCTGAAAGTCATCCGCAAGTATTGCGTACGGGCAGAAGCATTGACGTGGCCGCTCAAAGCTCTGCGTGGAATCGTCACTGATCCCGCTGAGCTCAAGGGTGAATTGTTGGAGGTGTTGGCCGGGTTTGACACGGACTACATGCGCGACCCCACCCCCAAGGTGCAGCTCCTTCATGCGCTCAGCGAGTTCGGTTCAGAGGAGGTGAGAAGCGCCGTTCAGCCCTTCCTCTCTGACATGAGCGAGGAAGTGCGTTTTGCAGCGGTCACCACCGTGCTCTCGTGCAAGAGCGAAGCGGCGATAGAGGCGCTGATCGCTTCCCACAACGAGGAGGAGTCCCTGCGGGTGAAGAACAGGATCTTGAGCGGACTGGTCGAGAACTCCTGGAAAGTGCCGGAGCCCTTGATCTCAGCCACGCGCAAATCCGCGCCCAAGGGTTTTCAGATTGGCGCGGACGGGTCCGTCCAGGGAAAACCGGCCTGATTCTTGTAGGGGTGCGGCCGCCGCACCCCTCGTCGCCGCGAGTAATCGCGGCTCCTCACCCCACAGTCCGCCGGAAAATCCGGCGCCTCACACTTGTTCGGCGGCGGTTTTCCGCGCCGCGTCACTCCTCGCCCTTCGGGCTCGCGTGCCTTGGGCTGTTCTAACTGCGAGGTGATCGCGCACGGACTGAGAGGTGACTGTCGCACACCTCGCCCTTTGGACTGGTGCGCGAAAAAAAAGCAGCCCCGGGGGGCTGCCTTTTTTGCTATAGGAGAGCGAGTGGCTACTCGCTGACGCGATGATCGCGGGGGAAGTACATGTTGAAGCTGAGGCTCAACATCTGATTGAAGCGAAGCTCCCGATCATCGTTGGTGATCTTTCCATCAGGAAATTCTGATTCCTCACCGTCGCCTTCACCGGCGACATCGAATCCGCCGCTGTTCATCTTGAACGGCAATCCGCGCCATTCAAGTCCGACTGCCGTCCAACGGTTGGTGAAGAAGTTGAATCCCAGACCGAAAGTCGGTGCCAGAGCGGTTCTGTTCTGGGCCTGGAAAGTATCTTCGTCCGTGCAGACTTCGCAGTTGGGGCGTTCTGAAATCCCGATGACACCGAGTCCACCGAACACATACAGATCTGCGTCGACGAAGATGGCGTCGAACAGACCGAGCTTTCCGCGGAAAGGTACCGCTGTCAGCTGAGGCGCGAGAATCCAGTTCAGAGACGAGATCTGATTTCTGAAGTCATTGCCCAAGTTGACGCCGGTGAGTTTGCAGTTGAGCTCGGCAGGATTGTTGGCGCAATCACGACCTGCATTCACGTCCTGGAGCTGACGAGTCAAATCCGTGTTCATGTCGGCCCCGATGAGGGAGGTAGAGATCCCTCCCCAAAGACCCACCGCGAGCCAGTCCGTGATCCCGTAGTTGGCGCGCACACCCAAGAAGATCTGGCGCCGGTACTGATCGAGCAGGGTGAACGAAACCGTGGGCGAGAGCTCAAGCCGAAGCTTGCGATACAGGCGCAGATTTCGCACGGCCGGAGCCCCTGCCAGAGGCCCTGTGACGCGGACCTGTTGAGCCTGCGCTTCTTCGGGGAGTGAGACCATTGTTGCGGCACCCATGAGGGCCGCGACAAGGAGGCTTCGAGTCTTGCTAAACATCTTGATATTCATCGTCTGGTGCCCTTTTCCTTGTCCGTTCATTGGGCCGCCGCGGAAGGCCCAGTGGTGTCAGCACCCGCCTTGGGAAGTCGGTAGTCGAATGAGAATGGCACGAAGACGGAGACTCCAAGCTGAGCCTGCACGTTGTTGGTCAAGGAGTTCTGATCGGTCCAGGTGGATTCGTCCGAAGGATCGGCAGCTACTTCCAGGTTCTCGAGCTCATCGAGGAAGATGTAGTCTCGCACTTCGAGGACCGCCGCGAACCAGCGGTTGAAGAAGATCTTCAAACCGATGCCGGCATTGAACGCGATCTTTGGAGAGTACGAAAAATTTCGATAGTCAGGATCGATGACCGGAATGGGGCGAGTGCTGATCGCACCGATGCCGCCCACGACGTATGCGTCGTAGTGGAAGATGAAGTTCTGAAACCCAGCAAACTTTCCAGCGGCCGGTACGTAGGTGAAGTTCGCGGCTGCGGCCCACTGATACTCCGTGAGCGGTACGCCCACACGCGCAGCGCGCCTGACCTGTGCGTTGAACGACGAGTCCACGTTGAAAGGCTCGTAGTACTGACCGTTGAGGCCCACTGCCATCACTTCTGTGATGTAGTAGTTGATGCCGAGACCGACACCCGGGTGGCTCACGAACTGATCATTGAGAGTCACGCCCCAAAAAGGCTGAAACTCAAAGCGGCGCTTCTTGATGATGAAGCGCTGCTGTACGGCGAGGATCTTCTCGTCCATGGGCTTGTCGGCCTCTTCTTGCATGTTGAACGCGGGACAGGCCGCCGGGTCAATCTTACAGATGTCACCGACGCCTTCGGCGGATTTATCTCCGCCTCCTTCGAATTCAGACTCATTGAACTCAGATTCGTCGAATTCCCCGCCCTCGGCGGCTCCTTCTCCCTCTGCTGCGCCCTCTGCGGCTGATCCGTCGGCGCCGTCCTGAGCATTTGCAGTCACCGGCAAAAGCCAGAGTGCCGCAGCTGCAAGGAGCCCGATGCGAGTATTCTTCATCGATGCCTCGTTTTGTTCTCGTATTTGGTCGCGTTTGCGAAAGGTGGGTGTTGGATGCGGGGTCTGAAAGTAGGGTTCGGGAGATTCAGTTAGATTAAACCGGTTCGCCTCGCCGCGTAAGTCCTCAAAAATACTAAGGATTTTACGCGACCCACAATGCGGCACGGACTATATCACGCAAAATTTCGTGCGATCAATAACCAAAACTTTCCAGTCAGGCCGCAATCTCTTCATCTTCGCCCCCAAGAAGGGCTTCGACGAAGGCATTTGTATCGAATTCGTAGAGGTCTTCGGTGCGTTCACCGACTCCGATATAGCGCACAGGAAGCTGCAATCCGTCGCAAATCCCAAGGACCGCCCCGCCGCGGGCCGTTCCGTCGAGCTTGGTCAGCGCCAGTCCCGTCACAGCAAGTGCTTCCTTAAACTCGCGTGCCTGGGCCAGAGCATTTTGTCCATTCGTGGAATCGATCACGAGCAGGATCTCGTGTGGCTTACTCCCGAGAGCCTTCTCAACGGTCTTGGCGATCTTGGTCATCTCCTGCATGAGGTTGGTCTTCGTGTGTAGGCGCCCGGCCGTGTCCGCCAGGAGCACGTCCACCCCGGCGTCCTTGGCCGCTTGAATCGCGTCGAAGAGCACACTGCTCGGATCTGCGTTTTCGTGACCGGAGATGACCTCGCACCCGACCCTTTGACCCCAAGCCTTGAGCTGATCCACGGCCGCAGCACGGAACGTGTCTCCCGCTGCGAGCATCACCTTCTTACCCGCGGCCGTAAACTGCGCAGCGAGTTTGCCGATGGTCGTGGTTTTGCCTGCGCCGTTCACCCCGACGAAAAGGACGACGGTAGGATGTCCGGAAAGGACGATGCCGCCCGAGCGTCCGTCCACGGACAGGGTCCTTCGGGCCTCCTCGCGGAGCGCCTCCCAGACCTGCGCTTCGTTGTTGAGGTCCCCTTTTTCCAGGCTCTCCTTGATGCGTTGCAGCATCACTTCCGTCGTTTTTACGCCTACATCCGAAGTCAGGAGCACTTCTTCGATTTCAGCGGCGATCTCCGGATCGATCTCGCGGGAAGTGCCGAAAAGACCTTTCAGTTTTCCGAAAAATCCCTCCGCTTGCCTGGATTTGGCGAGGCCCTTGCGCAGGCTCAAAAGTTCGGATTTGCGCCCGACGCTGTTCGGTGTGGGAGTTCCCTTGTCGCGGGTGCGGGGTG
>CAYMQT010000172.1:0-9909 GCA_964392575.1 uncultured Polyangiaceae bacterium | reverse complement strand
AATATGGGTAAATGGAAAAGTTTTTTTATTTCAAAGGCTCGGATCTTTGAGAATCCTCGCTCGGCGGCCGGAGACAGAGATCCAAGCCTTTGAAATAAAAAAACTTTTCCATTTACCCATATTCCGACGAAAAGAGTGCTAATTAGCCGCGCGACCGCCCCTCCCGCCCCTGTCCGGGGTGCTTTTCGCGACGAGATTGACCCATGATCACAGAAAAGAGCACGAACCCGACTCAAGAAGAGTCCAAGAACCTCGCAGCGCACAAGTTGCTCGGTACAGAAAAGCTCTCTCACTTGCGTCAGCTGGAGGCCGAGGGAATTCATATCATCCGGGAGGTGGCGGCTCAGTTCGACAACCCGGTCATGCTCTACAGCATCGGCAAGGATTCTGGAGCCATGGTGCATCTTGCGCGCAAGGCTTTCTATCCCGCCAAGATCCCGTTTCCTCTCCTTCATGTCGATACGACTTGGAAGTTCAAGGACATGATCGAGTTTCGCGACACGATCGCGGAAAAATACGACGTCGACTTGATCGTACACATCAATGAGGAAGGAGTCTCGCAGGGGATCGGACCGTTCACGCACGGCAGCAAGGTCCACACCGACGTGATGAAGACCCAGGGCCTCTTGCAAGCACTCAGCAAGTACGGTTTTGATGCGGCCTTCGGCGGTGCTCGTCGCGACGAGGAGCGGAGCCGGGCCAAGGAACGCATTTATTCGTTCCGTGATCGCTACGGGAAATGGGATCCGAAGAATCAGCGTCCGGAACTGTGGAACCTCTACAACGGACGTATCACCAAGGGCGAGAGCATCCGGGTGTTCCCCCTGTCCAACTGGACCGAGCTGGATATTTGGCTCTACACCTACCTAGAAAACATCGACATCGTGCCGCTCTATCTGGCGGCGAAGCGTCCGGTCGTCGAGCGCGAAGGCACTCTGATCATGGTCGATGATGAGCGTATGCCGCTCAATCCTGGGGAAGTCCCGATGATGAAATCCGTGCGCTTCCGCACTCTCGGCTGTTATCCCCTCACGGGCGCCATCGAGTCTGAAGCGGACAATCTCCCTGATGTCATCAAGGAGATGCTTCTGGCGACTCAGAGTGAACGCCAGGGACGCCTCATCGACACCGATTCCGACGGCTCGATGGAGGAGAAGAAGAAGGAAGGTTACTTCTAATGAGTACCGAACAAGTCACTCCAGAAAACATCCACGCCTATCTCCGTCAGCACCAGGAGAAAGAGCTTTGTCGGTTCGTGACTGTGGGCAGTGTCGACGACGGGAAATCCACGCTCATCGGGCGACTGTTGCATGACACGCACGGCATCTATGAGGATCAGCTCGATGCGGTGAAGAAAGCGACCAAACAGGAAGGCGGGGAAATTGACTTTTCTCTCTTTACCGACGGCCTCAAAGCCGAGCGTGAGCAGGGCATCACGATCGACGTCGCTTATCGTTACTTTTCTACGGAAAACCGTAAGTTCATCATCGCCGACACTCCCGGACACGTGCAGTACACCCGCAACATGGCGACGGGCGCCTCCACGGCCAACGTCGCGGTCATCTTGATCGATGCGCGCCTCGGTGTTTTGCAGCAATCGCGGCGCCACGCGTACATCGCGTCACTTTTGGGAATTCCGCACCTTGCTGTGTGTGTGAACAAGATGGATCTCGAGGGCTACAAGCAAGACGTCTTTGATAAGATCTCGAAGGAGTTCGCCGCGTTCTGCGCGAACCTGCGCTTCAATGAAGTGAAGTTCATCCCCATCAGCGCAAAGCTCGGCGACAACGTCGTTCATTCGAGTGACAAGACGCCCTGGTATGCCGGCGGTACCATCTTACAGTACCTGGAGACGGTGCCCTCGATGGCGGGCATCAATCAGAAGGATTTCCGTTACCCGGTTCAGTACGTCCTGCGGCCTCATCTCAACTACCGCGGGTTTTCAGGCACCATTGCTTCTGGCAGCGTGAAGAAGGGGGATACCCTCGTCTCTCTTCCGTCCGGCAAGAAGAGCAAGGTCATCAGCATCGATACGATGGACGGCGAGTTTGAAATCGCCAAGGCGCCGATGGCCGTCACCATCCGCTTTGCCGACGAGATCGACACCAGCCGTGGAGACATGCTTTGTCATGAAGACAACCTGCCGCTGGAGTTACAGCGTTTCACGGCCAAGGTTGTTTGGCTGAGTGAACAGGCGCTCGATCGGGGCCGGAGCTATTTGATCAAGCACACGACTCAGCTCGTCCGGGCGGACGTGGAGAGTGTCGATCATCTGGTGGATCTCGAAACTCTGGAGGAAAAGCCTGCCAATCGGATCGAGCTCAATGACATCGGACAGATCGTCATCAACGCTCATAAGACGCTCTTCGTCGATCCGTATCATGAAAATGCCGCCACCGGCGCTTTCATCATCATCGATCCGGTGAGCAACAATACCGTGGCGGCGGGCATGGTGCAGGGACCTGCGCCCGAGCTCAGCTTTGGCGATGCGATGAGCAAGGGGAGCAGGGCGAAGCTGCCGCGCACGAAGGTGACTTTCGATCAGCGCCGGGACGCTCTGGGACAAAACGGCTCTGTGATTTTGATCACGGGTCTCCCGGCCTCGGGGAAGTCTGAGATTGCCTATGAGGTCGAAAAGCAGCTTTTCATGAAGAAGCGCCTGGCGCTCGTGGTGGACCCAGACGATGGTCTGGGTCGCTCCGTCCCGCTCGACGGTTCAAGTCCTGTGCAGACACCTGAGTTCGCGCGCCGTGTGGCGGACGCCGGACTGATCGGCATTTTCAGTTACGCTATGCCCCTCCGCGCCGACCGAGAGGCTCTTAGGGACGCGGTCGGTCGGGAGCGATTCGTCGAAGTGTTCGCAAGCGCCGATCTTGCCGAGTGCCAGAAGCGGGACGCGCGCGGCCTCTACGGCCCCAACCATCGGCCCCCCGGGTATGAGCGCCCCCTTGAGGCGGACGCAGAGCTCGATCTCGGAAAATTAACCGCTCAGGAAGCGGCAGGGCTCGTCATCGAGAGGCTCAAAGAGCGCGGCTTGATCTAAGTGGGTTCCGTCGGGGCTAACTTTATAAATTATATGCCTGCGGTGCAGCAGGGCGCTTCCCAAACAGAGGGCAGCGTTTTTAGCGCTTCATGCCGCTCACGCGGACCTTCTTTTCGAGATCCATGAAGCGGGTGGCCAGCGCGCGGACCAGCGCGCCCGTCCAACCATCGGATCCGAGGCCGTCCTGCATCGTGCGCTTGTCGAGGACAAGGACCGTCACATGGTCCATGGCGTCGACCGAAGCGGCGCGCGGCTCTTCCAAGAGCAGAGCCATTTCTCCGAATACATCGCCCGCACCCATCTCCGCCAGGGTCTCCTGGCTTCCGTCTTTCGTCGTACGGAAGGCTCGGCATTTGCCACTGACGACCATGTAGGCGGAGTCACCTACGTCGCCTTCCCGAATGATCACCTCTCCGGGCTTGAAGAGTTGACGCGGAAGGTGGAGACCGCCGCGCAAGAACTGACGGACGTCTGCCTGGAGTTCAAGAATGGTTTGATAACGGTCTTCCACCCGGGGGGCGACGGCCTTCTCCACGATTTTGCGAATGCGCTTGGAGACGCCGATGTGTTCACTGGCGAGATCGATGGGGATCACTTCACCGGCGGCTGCCCTTCGGAGAGCTTCGTCGGCGTCGTAGGTGTCGCCATAAGGCGTATGACCGCTGACAATTTCATAGAGAACGGCGCCCATGCCGAAGACATCTGCGCGCGCGTCCAAGAGCTTAGGATCGCCTTTGGCCTGCTCAGGAGCCATGTACGCGGAGGTTCCGACGGCGCCCGGCGCGTCGAGAGCGGCGCAGCCGCTGTCCTTACCGATGAGGCGCGCCAGACCCCAGTCCATCAAGTAAACCTGACCGAAGTCAGCCACCATGATGTTCTCGGGCTTGATGTCTCGGTGAATGACACCGCGGTGATGTGCGTAGGCGAGCGCGTCGCAGACCTTGAGAAAAAGCTCGAGTCCTTCCTGGAGGCGTTCGGTGGAACCAGGGCGGCGGTTTCTGTCTCCCATCCAGCGGTGAAGGTCCGTGCCGCGCACGAGCTTCATCGTAAAGTAGGGGACGCCGTCGGGGCTAATGGCTAGTTCATGGACCGGGACGATATTGGGGTGCTCCAGCTGTCCCGTGATTTGCGCTTCGCCGATGAAGCCGCCCGCGTAGAACGGCTCTTTGGCGAGCTCCTTGTCGAGGCGCTTGAGAGCGACATGACGCAGAAGATTGCGATCCGTCGCCGGATGAATGCGCCCCATACCACCGCGTCCGAGTTCTCCGAAAACGCGCAAACCAGGCGGGGTGGGGATCCCTTCCTGCTTTGCTTCCGCGTCGGAAACCCCGTGCGCTCCTCCTGCAGGGATCCGTTCGATGATGTAAACGGGCTGCGGCTTACCTTCCATCTCGTTGGCCATCAGGGTCGCCACCCTATCACGACCTTTGCGGCGGGGAGAGTCCCGCCTCGCGGGGATTGAGAAAAGCGTCAGGGGCGCCCGGCCGATAGCCACGCGCGCACGTCCGGGAGCAGGTTTTTACCTGGATTTACGGGCATCATGGGCGTTTTGATCGCGCGCGCCACCCGGTCCAAATAGGTCGAGCGGGGCACTTCATGAACTCCCAGGCTGGCCAGGTGAGTCGTGGTAAACTGCACGTCAAAGACGTTGCCTCCCCGCATGAAAAAGTCCGAAGCGGCGCAGACGAGGGCGATTTTGGACGCATCCGTCTTTCGGTGGAACTTGCTCTCTGCCGCGTAGAGAGCGCCGAGCACGACTCCGTACAGCCCGCCGACGAGGTTTCCCCGCTCCCAAACTTCGTAGCTCAGGGCGTGACCAAGCGCTCCGAGTCGCGCATAGGCCTCGGACATCTCTGAGGTGAGCCAGGTCCCCTCGGGACGATCTGCGCATCCGTGCATGACTGCTTTTAGATCCACGCCGCACGTCACCTCGAACTCGGTTTTGCGGAGGGTCCGGGCGAGGGTTCTGGACACATGAAGGCTGTCCCGGGTGAGGACGGAACGAGGATCCGGGCTCCACCACAAGATCGGAGGCTCGTCGTACCAAGGAAAGATTCCGGCAGCGTAGGCGGCAAGGAGGCGGGACGGATGCAGATCTCCTCCGCCGGCAATGAGCCCTTGGGGATCGAAGTCGGTGGGATCTGGAAAGACCGGGGGGCTTTCGGGAGGGAGCCAAATCGGGGCGCGGCCCTTGCGACGCATCGCGCGAACCCTACCACTTCTCGCCTCGCAAGGCGCGGCGTGTCTTTCGGGCGCGGCGCGTCTCGCAGCGCCTGTCTAGGCAGGTGTTTGGGCAGTCCGGTCGCTCGGCTGGTCTATTTGTTGGGGGAGGTGGGGCCTTGCACTTCTGCCCCCAGGCACGAAGATACTCAGGTGGCTGTCTCCCTCTTGCATTTGGTGATTGAAATTTATTCGCTGATCCTCATCGCAGCGATGGTGATCTCTTGGGTCGCGCCTGCCTCCCGTCATCCGCTCGTTTTGCTTGTCTACCGGGCGACCGAGCCGGTCCTCGCGCAAGTGCGCAAGGTACTCCCTCCCATGGGCGGGATAGATTTTTCCGCCATGGTGGTGTTGCTCGCCCTGCGAGGGATAGCGCGTTTTCTTCTCTAAAGAGCACGCCCGAAAACCTGCTGTGCGCCCTTGCTCGGTCGGACGTCGTCCTTTTCGTATGTGCTCTTAGGCCACCACGCTTCGCGCGTGCTCGATGGCGCTGGTGAGCCCATCGATGGTGTAGGGCTTGGTCAGAAAGCCCTGAAACGACATGCCCACGAGTTCTTTCTCTTGTTGTTCGTCGAAGTACCCGGAAACAAACACCACCGGAACCTCGAGTCCCCGCGCGCGGATCTCGCGCAGGACGTCCACACCGCTCATGTTCGGCATGCGAATGTCCAGAAGGACGACATCAAAGGCGCCGTCGGTGAGCTTTTCGAGACACGCACTTCCGCTTTCGGCTTCTACGACGGCGTGACCTCGTAGCGAGAGGCTACGGCGGATTTGTTCACGCACCATCGATTCATCATCCACCACGAGCACGCGGTAGGAACTCCCACCCCTCGGCAGGGCTGAAGGTCTTTGAGAGGTGGCCTTGGACGTCGGCAAGAGGAGAGAAAAGCAGGAGCCTTTGCCTCGTTCGCTTCTGAGGTGAAGGGCGCCACGATGATGCTCTACGATCCCGAGGCAAGCGGCCATGCCGAGGCCATGTCCTTTCGATTTGGTGGTGAAGAAGGGTTCAAAGACGCGCGCCTGGGTGGCGTCGTCCATACCCACTCCGTAGTCTCGCACCTCAATCAAGACCCAGTTTCCTGGGGCGATGGTCGCTCCTAGAGCCTCCTCCCAGCGCTCATCCGGTTCGCTGATCTCTTCCACGCTGACTAAAACGGGGTGAGGGTCGGCGCCATCTTCCTTCGCCTTGGCCTGAGTGGCGTCGAGGGCGTTGGTGAACAAATTCAAAAGGACCTGAGTGAGGCTGGCGCGGTCCCCGGCAATCGAACAGTCCGCCTGAATGTTCGCCTGGAAAACGGGGGTACTCGCCTCGCGAGCAGGAAACAGTTGAACCAAACCGCGCACCAACTCACTCACGCTGAACGTCGCCGTAGGGGCGACGTCGCCGCGCCCCGCATAGGCGAGTAGGCGGGAAGTCAGTTCAGACCCACGCTCGGCTGCGATGAGGATGGCCTGTAGCATCTGCTGACTGTCTTCATCCTTGGCGTCGTCGAGAAGCAACTCTGCGTTGCCGAGCACACTGACGAGCAGGTTGTTGAAATCGTGAGCGATGCCGCCGGACAGGAGGCCCAAACTTTCTAGACGATGCGCGCGCTCCACACGCTGTTGAAGGGCGTAGCGCTCCACCTCCTGTCTGCGTTGGGGCCGCAGATCTCTGATCCCAGCCACGCGAATGGGCAATCCCTCGTGGGTTGAGTTGATGGCGATGACTTCGACCGGTACGAGCGCCCCCGCCTTGTCCACGAGCGTCGTCTCATAACGACCCGACAGAGATCCACCGACCTGTCTTTTGACCAGGGGGCGGGAAGAGGGCGCAATGAAATCAAGGATCTTCTTGCCGATGAGGTCGGAGGGACCATAAGCCAGGGAGTCGAGCAGGGGTCCGTGTGCGGAAAGCATCACCCCGTCGCGACTGAGGACCGTGAGATCAAAGATCGCGTTTGAGAGTTCTGAAATGCGACGTTCGCTTTCTCGCATCAGACTGAGTGTTTTTTCTCTCTCCGTGACGTCGCGGATAGCCGTGACGCGGACGGGGCGCTCCCCGAGACGACCCTGTTTGGATTGAAGTTCAGCGTGGAAACGAGAGCCGTCTTTTCTCACGCTGTTGATCAGATAGCTCCCTTCCTCGGCCCTTTGGATCCGACGGAAGATCTCCTCGTGATCCTCTGGGGCCGCCGCCTTCAGTACGGCTTGCTGTCCGACGAAATCTTCTCGGGTCCAGCCGCTCATATCCGTAATACGGTCGTTCATGTCGAGTATGACGCCGCCATCGTGGATGAGAATCCCTTCAAACGAGGCATGGGACAGCATCTCTGCGCGCTCGACGGCCAGCTCTCGCGCCTTCTTATCCGCCAGGCGGACGAGCGCCACTTGCAGCACCTGAGACAAAAAGTCCGTGACCTCTTCGGAGAGGTCGTTGCCTCCAAGGAAGCTGACCGTGAGCTCTTTCCCGACCACGGTGAGACGGGCGTCCTGTTCGGAGTTTTCAGAAGGAGTCAGGCCCCACTCAGCCAGGATGGCCAGACCCTGGCTCCACGCCTTTTGAGCGTCATCCGTAGCGAGGGCCGCGAGAAGCGAGCTGGAGTCTGAAAGGGACCACTTCCTCATTTTTCCCTGGGGTCAGGGTAGGGGGATTCTTCTGAGCGCGCGACGCACACGGAAAAACCGCGCGGGCAAAGGGCAAGCGGTCCCCTCAAGGGGCTGGCCCTTGCTGGCCCCTACACCCCAGAGTGTCGGCGGAGCCGAATCCAACCGTCGGCCCGATACGCGGTTATGAGCGCGCAAAGAACAAAGCGTATGACTGCGGACCCCATTTCAAAAGGACAGGACTCGGAAGATCGAGAGCTTGAAACGCCTCGTACCACACAAACTTCCTCCAGCTTTCTGTGTCCTTGACGAGCTCAGGCACGATCAAATCGATTTCGAGGTACGCGCCGTCGGTGACTTCGAGCATGCGCGGCGCGTAACTCCATCCTTCAAACCCCGGGCGCGGATGAGCGTCGTTGTGGAGCGCGCCGCCGTAAGCGAGCACAAGGGGTCGACCGGGTTTGGTCTTCTTGAGATCAGCGGTCAAGGCTTCGGCGCTCAGATCGGCGATGGTCTCCATCATCTTGAGGACGCCCCCGTCCGGCGCGGCGATGGCCTGCATGTGCTCGCAGGTTGCGCGCAAAATATCAGGGACAAGACCCATTTCTCGCGCCCGATTGCCGAGGCTCAGGTACTCGTTTTGATTGCTCTCGGCCTGGCCCTGGGTGATTTCTTTGGACTCTTTTTCTGCGACGGCTTTTTCTTTTTGACACCCGGAAGCGGGCGGCGAAAGAAGTTCTACGAGCAAATGACTGCTTTCCGGTGCAAGAGAGGGAAGCACCGAGGAGGTGAAGCGGGTAACGGTGGAGGCGCCCTGAAAGCCTGCCGGAGTGTGCGCTTCACCGAAGGCGATCAGCCGAGCCTTCTTTTCGAGGACGAGGGCGAGGACAGCATCTCCTGCGGTCGAGAACGCAAAGCAGTCAAACTCTCCACACGCGACCGGGGGCGGCAAGGAGGGGCGGGCGCTCCGGGTGGGAGTCTCTCCGTCGTTGGGGTCCGTGCTCTGCTTGGGCGTCGTCTGGGCGTCGCTTGCTTCGCTGGACGTATGGGAATGAGGAGGGGTGTTGGATGGTTCCTCGGTCAGAGTCGTGGCGGGCCCGCATGCCACGACTCCCCAAGAAGCAACGAGCCCTCCAACAACTATCCTCCAAACAACAGGAAAATCACTCAAACCAACCCGCCACTTTCCAATGGTCGTTCCCCCCTTGCAGGCGCGTGCCGAGGACTTAGATTGATCCCGTGCATTTCGATCCACTTTATTTCGCATTTCTGATCCCTGGAATCTTGCTCTCTCTTTGGGCGAGCTCTCGGGTGAAGTCCACTTTCAGAAAATACAGCCAGGTAGCAAGCCAGCGCGGCTGGACGGGCGCAGAAGCGGCCCGGGAACTGATCAGACAACGGGGGATCGACGGAGTTCTCGTAGAAGAGACTCCGGGCTTCCTTTCGGATCACTATGATCCCGGGGCGCGGAGGTTGCGTCTCTCGCCGGATGTCTATCACGGGCGCTCCCTTGCTGCTCTCGGAGTGGCCGCCCATGAGGCGGGTCATGCGATCCAGCACGCCAAGAGTTACGGTCCGCTCTGGTTTCGTTCCCTCGTGGTGAAACCTGCGATGATCGGGTCGAATGCGGCGCCCTTCATCGCCGGGTTAGGATTCATGATGAACAGCGCCAACCTGGTGTGGGGCGGGGTCATCCTCTTCTCGGCTTTCGTTCTGTTTACTCTGATCACGCTTCCGGTGGAGTTTGATGCGTCCAAGCGAGCGGTGCTCGCCCTGCAAGAAACGGGTATGATCACCGCAAGCGAGGCCCCCGGAACCAAGGCCGTGCTCAACGCGGCGGCGATGACGTACGTCGCCTCGGCCATCAGCGCCCTGTTACAGCTCGCGTACTTCGTGCTGCGCGCGAGGGCCATGTCGGACCGCAGCTGAGCAATCAGCAATCCGACCCGGGTTGCCCCCCCCCGCCCGAGCAATCCGACCCGAGCAATCCGACCCGGGTTGCACCGGGCCGGAAGCAGCGCGTCCCTCGACGAGCGCGTCCTGATTGACTAGAAGCT
>CAYMQT010000171.1:0-9925 GCA_964392575.1 uncultured Polyangiaceae bacterium | reverse complement strand
TGGATCCGGCATTCTTTGAGGAGGTGTGACGGCGCAACTGCTGGAGCTAGTCTTCAGAGGGCTTGAGCCGGGCGGTGATCCTGTTTCTGATCCGGATCCTGCTTCTGGGCTCCGGGGTTCTTCGCCTGGCTCCGATCCGATTTCAGCAGGCCGACACTCGCCAGCCAAGCACTCCTCCCCGGGGGGGCAGAGATCGCCCTCGTCGATCTCTCCGTTGCAATCATCATCCATGAAGTTGCAGGTTTCTTTTACTGGCTCCCCAGGTGTGCAGTCTTCGATGTCACAGGTGCGGCTTTCGCGTCGACACCAGCCTTCTCCGCAAGTCGGTCGCACGCGCTCATCGATGCGCCCATTGCAGTTTTCATCTGTAAACAGATCGCAGATTTCTTCTGCTCCCGGGTTCACGTTGGGATTATTGGGCGCACAATCTCCGCCCTGATCCGCATAGCCGGGGTAAGGGACACACCCCATCACCCTATCGCCGCTCAGGCGCTCTTCCGTCGAATAATAGCCGTCGCCATCGGCGTCAGGGTAAAGCTCTACCGGCAAGGCATCTTCGTCGATTTCGCCGTTGCAGTTGTCGTCCTTGCGGTTGCAGTATTCTTCGGCGCCGGGGTAAATTGTGTTGGAGTTATCGTCACAGTCGCCGGGCTCGGTGGCGTAGCCTGGGGGTGGGGTTCCCGCGCAATGGACGAGGTGGAAGGCCTCTCGCCCGAAGCCATCCCCATCGAAGTCGCGATAATAAGTTTGCGGTGAGCAGCCGTAGACGACATCGAAATACTCTACGATACCTTCGTCACCGCTGTTTTTTAGGTCACCATTGGCCGCTAACGCAGAAACGACGAACCGAATGGCCCCCTGGGTACTCGGCACTTGCCAATTCACTTCGTAAGTGACCTTCCCGCCTGAAAACTCAGTGGGAGAGGTGTGGGTGATCCCGGACGTTACCACGGCAAGGCGTGAACCGCTGGTTACGCTGAAGCCGGTCGTGTCTTCGATTTCGATGAAGATGCCGGCCGTTTTTGCGTCGGGATCTGAAAGGGTAAAGAGGAACTTTGCTGTTTGGCCTGGAGGGACGACGAGCGGTGAGACAGAAAGGCTCGAGTTGTCATGGCCACTGTGACACCCCTCGCAACCAACGGTGGCAAGACCGCGACTACGGGCGAAGGCCAGCGGCGTAAAGAGCAAGACAGCCACCGCGAAGAGAGGGGAGAGCCGGTGGGTGTGTAGGCGGGTGAGCATGGGGATGCTGGAAAGGCGTAGGGGCAGCCAGCCCTCGCCTCGCTCTTGGCCCCTCAGAACGCCAGCTTCTGGAAGCGTCGGGCATGGCAAGAAGCCACCGGGTCTGGACAGCTCAGGACTAAGCCTACCAGGAATAGGCCTTACCAGTAATAAGCAAAGCGCAGACGCGCGGAGAACATGCTGCCGTCGATCCGTATGTACACTGGCTCTTCAGTGGGCGCGCGGGTGTTGTCCAGCGAAACACCGTTTGAGTAGGAGCCTACGAGCTTGATGAACGACTCGTTGAAGCCGAAGTTGTACTTGAGGTAAGCCGCCTTTTGATCGTGCCGCAAAAAATCACCGTTGCCGATGAGGGTCTCGGTGCGGCGCTGTCCGTAGCCGATGGTGATCTTGCGGATATTTTCACTGCGCTGGTCGGCTGTCCAGGTGGGGCGAGGGGCGTCCTTCGTGGAGGCGAGGAGGTGCCCGGTGTGGAGTTCGACGAAGCCGCCCTGCGTTGATTTATCGCTTTCTCCTGAAATCTCTCCGGAGCCGTTCGCCCCTTTGTTGACGTAGCTTATGCTGCCGTAGTTGAGCCCTCCCGTGACGTAAGGGGGTCGAATGACGACGCTCCCGCCATAGCCTTTGTTGTTTTGAAGAAAGCATTCTTTACAGACGACGCCATCAGAGTCTGTGACCTCGGAGGCCCGCGTGAACTTTCGCTTTTCGGCTCCACCTGCAAGCCGGATCCACTTGTGATCGTAGATGACGGCTGCTCGCGCGCCCAGGATGTTATTGAGAGCGGCCTTGCCGTACTCGCCAGTGAGTTCGATGCCCAAGTTGTTCCATTCTTCAGGAAGGAGCTTCTTCAAGGGGTAGAGGTGGAGCGCGGCCCTACCAGGGGTGTCGCGCAACCAGATCATGTCTACCTCGTAACGGAAGGGGAAGAAGTCACCCCCGTCGAAAGGTTGCGAGCGGAGAGCGCCGGTGTCTTCGAGAGTAAAGATGTCGAAACCGTTGCCAGGCTGAAAAATACGCCATGTGGTGACACGCCCCACCTTGAGGTCGGCGATGTCATCGGCGCCCGCCTGAACGTAGGCGTCGAAGATATTGATTTGATAGATGTTGTACTGTTCACGGAACCAGCCAACGATTTCGGTGCTGGCGCGGAGAAAGCCTTGGTTATTTTTACCGAAGCGATGCTCCAAGACGGGAGCGATCCAACTTTGACCGCGGAAGTCCTGAAACGTCTCCTTCCCTTGGGTCTCGATCGTATTGCGGTAGTCAGCGTAGGCGACGTCAATTTCCAGACCGCCATCGAATCCGAACCTGTTCTTGTCGCTACGGAGTCCCTGCCACAAGGTTTTCTTTTCGGGCCCAGCCGGGACTTGAGGCGCAGCGGGTGCTTCGAGGGTGCGGTCGCTGGTTTTGATGAGAGAAGTTTCTCCGGCAGGTGCTGGCTCGACGCTTCCAGAGGTCTGAGCTGACGCGCTGTCGTCGCCGCCGCGATCTGCATCGCCTTCTGAAGACGATGACTCGTCGCTTTCGTTGGGCTCTTCGAGGGTGTCGTCGAACTGAGCCGCTGCGCTCATTGTGAATGAAACGCTAGAGAGAAGCGCTGCCAAAGTGAGGCGCTGCATGATTCGACCATTTGGTCTGGAAAGCTTCATGACAAATTTCTTTCTAAGGGCCCGCTTCGGCCCAGGGAAACATGCATCGAGCATGAAAGGTCGGGTGGGGAGAACAGTCGCCGCTGGGTGACGTAGGCCCAGAAGGGCCTGCTCCGGCTCAGGGAACCTGCGGCGACTGTGATTTTTCGTTATTGAAGAGTGAACGAAGCTTCGAGCTTGTTCGGATGATTGGGGTCCGCGCTAGGCGCAACGATGAGCCTTTGTTCTACGTTCTCGATCACCCATCCGGAGTCGCTCCAGTACCGCATGTCTCGGGCGGAGATTGAGAAGTACACGTCCTTGGACTCGCCTGGAGCGAGCAGCCCCGTACGGTGCCATTGACGGATCTCCTTGACGGGGCGCCGAGGCGCGGCGGTGTTTGGGTAGCCGATGAAGGCCATGACGACCTCATCTCCAGCTACGGTCCCGGTGTTGGTGACCGTGACCTTTGCGTTGACGGCTCCTGCGACCGTGCTTGTGTCGCAGAGCAACTCAAGGTCAGAGTACGCGAACGTCGTGTAACTCAAGCCGTGCCCAAACCAGTAACGAGGGGTCAGGTTTTCGACCTCGAACTTCTTGTAGCCGTGGTAGTATTCCATGGTGACATTGTTCGTATTGTTTCCAAAGGCAGGGTATTGATTTTCGCTCGTGCCTACAGTGAAGGGCAGCTTTCCAGAGAAGTTGATGTCGCCGAACAGCAGCGATGCCACCGCGTTGCCGGCTTCTTGTCCTGGATAGAACGTTTGCACGATACCTGGGGCGCTCTCGATCCAATCTTCGATCACCACGGCGGAGCCCGTGGCGATGAGCACGATGACGTTGGGGTTGACGGCCGCTACCTGGTTGATGAACGTCGTTGGCTTTGGGTTCCAATGGGTGGGGTGCCCGCCGCTGAAGGTCATGTCATCTCGGTCGCCACCACCGCCGAAGGCTTCGCCTTCGTCCTGGTGCTGCATGGTCACTGGGATGATGATGAGGTCAGCATTCGCAGCATCAGCTACCGTGTTGCTGTGGGAGACGGTGATGCTTGCTTGCTCGGCGCGGTTGTTGATCCCGTCGATGTAGGAAACAGCGTAGGGCGGGTTCGTGTTGGAACTGCCTCGGTCTCCCAGCCCGTGCACGATATCTTGATTATTCGTAGTCATGACGGGCACCAAAGCGTCTGGGCCCATCATCAGGATGCTGCTGACGGAACCACCGATGGGCAAAATGCTGCCTTCGTTCTTCAGCAGGACAGCACCCTTTTCTGCTGTTTCCCGAGCGATGGCGATGTGCTCGGGATCATTGACGATGGCTTGGTTGGCGTTGTTGTGCGTGAAGTCTTCCGCCAACTGACCAAACCGCGCTCGTACGTTGAGGATACGCAGGGCGGCTTCGTCGATGCGCGCATTCGTGATTTCGTTATTATTGAGCGCGCCTGGGAGAGTCTGAAAGGCTCGCTGATCGGGCATTTCGAGGTCGAGCCCGGCGTTGAGCGCTGCCGCACCGTTGTTGACAACCGTGGACCACCAGTCTGAGACGACAAATCCTTCCCAGCCCCAATCCGTGCGGAGGATATCTGTGAGGAGGTGCGGGTTCTCCGTTGCGTAGATCGAATTGACCCTATTGTAGGCGGCCATGATGCAAGCAGGGTCAGCCTCTTCGACGACGATCTGGAACGCCATGGTGTAGTTTTCCCGGAGCGTCTGCTCGTCCAGGTTGGCCGACATGGTTTGGCGGTTTTCATCCGTGTTGTTGGCCGCAAAATGCTTGGGGCACGCGGGGACGTACTCTTGCATGCCGCGCGTGTAGGCGGCGCCGAACTTGCCCATCATGTACGGGTCTTCGCTGTAGCTTTCCTGAGCACGCGCCCATCTCGGATGGCGGAGCGTGTTGATTTGTGGTGAGAGCGACAAATCGTAACGCAGCGCATCCATCTCGCGACCCTGGGTACGGCCGACGCGGTATTCGAGCTCCGTATCGAAGCTGGCGCCACGCGCCATCGCGACGGCGAACGTCGTGGATTTCTCCGTTGGGATGTGGGAATGCACGCCGCGTGGTCCGTCTCGCATACGAAAGTCCAAGATGCCGAGGCTCGGCACGCCTGTCCCGTCGAAGTCGCAGTCATAATTCGCACAATTCTGGCCTCCATTGAGGATGGCGATCTTCTCTGGGACGCTCATCGCTGAGAGCGCGGCGACTGCATCCGGGTGATCCGTTCCGTCCGGTCGGAGCTTCTTGAAGCGCTGCAGCGGTTTGCTCATACAGCTGGGGTCATTGCGGTCTACTGGGGTCGTGCCGTCGCCGTCACCGGGCGTGTCGTCACCATCACCATCACCGGGCGTGCCGTCGCCGTCACCAGTCATACCGTCGCCGTCACCGGTCGTGCTGTCGCCATCACCTTCGACGGTTGCGCCGGGCGGGAGCTTCGATGAACAAGCTGCGCCCGCCCCGATGCACAGGCCTAGGGCGACCATCATCTGTGTTTTTCCGAATGTTCGTTTCATTTTGAGAGGACCTTTCTATCTTCGCCAACGGATCCCGCTGTCAAATGTTCACCTTGTCACCGCGCCTAGTGAGATTTTTCTCCCGTACACGCAGTGAGTAATTTTTCATCGTGGAAGCCACTGTCCACGAGCACGGACCGCACGTTGTGCGCGGTCACCAATCGGACCGGCGACCCAAAGAGGGGCACCCCGAGCCAAGTGTCCGTTGAAGCCACAGCTTCACCGCGGCTCAATTGAGCGGCGAGTTTCGCCGCCGATTCAGCGAGATCGCGGATGTCTTTCAGGACCTCGATGCTTTGCTTCCCTTCGCAAACGAAGTTCACGTTTGCGGCGTCAGCGTCGGCTCCTGCGATGAAGATCCCTTTCTCTGAGAGCCCGGCCGCAGCAATTGCTTGAACGGCTCCCCGCGCCAGACCGCTGTTGTTGGCCAAGATGGCGTCGACGTCGTCTTGCGCCTTGGTCAATGCGTCTTCGACCGTTTTGAGAGCTTGTTCGGGTGACCATGCGGTGTGGCTCTTTTCGACTATGATCTTCACGCGTCCGGAACGGATGGGATCACGCAGTATCTCACGGTAGCCGCGAGCGATGTCCTCTGCGACGCTGCTCCCAGACTGTCCGTTGAGGAGAATGTAGTTGCCCTTGCCTCCGGTCGCCTTGAGAGCTTCCTCTGCTTGGAGGCGTCCGATGCGGACGCTCTCGTGAGCGGCGATGGCATCGGCGCCCTGGATGGGGCGGTCATACGCGATGACTTTGGCGCCATGCTCGCGCGCCCTTTCGACATAGCTTGAAGCAGCGGAGCTGTCGGTCGGTTGGATGACGAGGGTGCGCGCTCCTCGGGCCAGGGCGTCCTCTACCTGAGAAAGCTGCCGCGCGCTGTCGTTGTCCGCGGAGAGCGTGAAGGGCTGAAGGCCGAGGGCGCGGGCTTTCTTTTCAAAATACTCTTGGTCTTTTCGATAACGTTCTTCTTGCAACGTACCGAGCAGGAGCGCGACGCGAGGGGGGCCATTCAAAGTGTCGGCGGCAAGGCTTCTTTCGCAGCCCGAGGACCCGAAACCGAGCGCGAACGCTATCCAGGTGCCAAGCGCTGTCGTTCCGACGAGCGACCCCAGGGCAACGAAGGTGTCGCGTCTCATCAATTGAACTGATTGAGTCATGCGCGAGCCCCCCGCACCGAGACGGAGTCGAGCGTGGAAGCCCCGATGAGAATCAGCCCCGTGAAGATCAACTGCCAGTTGGCGCTCACGCCCAGGAGATTCATTCCGTTGGCGAGTGTGCCGAAAATGAGCGCACCCAGGAGCGTCCCTATCATCGTGGCTCGTCCGCCCGAGAGGCTCGTGCCACCAATGACGACAGCGGCGATGACATGAAGCTCTCGAATGAGACCCATGCTGCCGGGCGTGACGCCGTTGGTGCGCGCCGCAGCTACCAGGCCGGCAAGAGCCGTCAGCACTGCCGTCATCAGATAGATGAGGATGACGACGCGCTTCACCGGAATGCCGGAAAGGCGGGCCGCTTCGGCGTTGCCCCCGATGGCGAAGGCATAGCGCCCGAGGCGACTTCGTCGCAGAAGAAGAGCACCTCCGGTCAAAGTGAGCACGGCGATGAGCACGGGTACCGGCATTCCATCTTGGTAAATGAGGGCCGCCGCGAGCGCTGCGCCCAAGATGGAGAGAACCCAAGCGCTCAGCCGTAAAGGGTTTTCGGCGGGGAGGCGAAACGCTTGTCGTCGTCTGATGCGTTCAAACAGAGAGAAGAGCCCCACGCCCAGTCCGAACGCAACCAGGAGGAGAGAAACCGCCGAACTCAGACGGCTGCCGAGCAATGAAAAGTCACTGCCCATCGGCGACAAGCCGCGCGCATTCGAAAGCACCAATGCCAGCCCGCGGTAAGCGAGGAGTCCGCACAAAGTTGCAATAAATGGCGGTATTTTGAGCGTCGTGATGAGGAGGCCGTGCCAGAGCCCGACCACGACGGCGAGCGCGAGGGCTGCGAGTGTGGCAACCCACGCCGGCTGCTGGAAATCGATGATCAACTGCGCGGCGACGACACCAAACAGAGCCATGCCCGCACCGACCGAGAGATCGATCCCGGCAATGAGAATGACAAAGGTCATGCCCACTCCGACGATGACGATTTCAGCAACCTGAGCTGTGATGTTGCTGAGGTTGCTCGTCGTCAAGAACACATCTCGGGTACCGGGGTGCAAGGCGAGCAGCACCCACAAGAGGAGCAAGACGGCGCCTGTGCGCACGACACGGGAGTTCGGGAGCTCGGTGAGGAACGGTTCAGCCCAAGGCCTGTCATGGCTGACCACTCCGCTCATTTCGTGGGCTCTCCCGGTTTGCACATCTCTCCATGTTCGCAAACGCGCCAATGAGTCAGCCGAAATGGGTAGAGCGCTTCCATGGCAGAACGAATCGACGAAAATGCGAAGGTGCGAGGGAGGGCTCTCTCGGCGCTCATCGGAAAAATCTTGAAGAGCCGGAAAATCCTGGAGGATCTGCTGAAGGATTGAGAAGGAGACGTGTGCGTTCTTCAGCAAGGCCCGTGCCACCCATGGAAGGAGGTGTTAAACAGGGTTTCGTGGATTCCCCCCCCTTGCTGCGTCTTGTAAGGTCGCAGCCGAGGGAGGAGGGCTCCGGGTAGCGCGGCACGCAGTGTCGCAGTCCTGATGCCGCTACCCCTTCTGAGAATGTGAGGCGCCGTGACTCAACCGAACATCGCACCAAGGAACGAAGGCGTGGAGGAAATCACCCGAGTTCTCGACCAAGGGTCGCGACAGGGATACCCCAGTTATGAGCTCACGGTGCTAGGCGGGCCCGATAACGGCTTACGTCAGCTCATCGACCTGCAGGGGTTGACGGTTGGAACTGGTTCCATCTGTCAGATACAGCTTTCGGATCCAACTGTGTCGCGCATGCACTGTGAGGTGCGCATCGTCGAAGGGACAGTACGAGTCGTCGATCTTGGTAGTACGAATGGCGTGATCGTCAACGGGGTGCGCGTAAAGGAAGCGGAGGTTGCGCCCAACTCGACCATCCAGCTGGGGGAGACGACTCTGCGTGTAGACACGGGAGATCAGCTGATTTTTATGGATCTTTCCCGACGCAGTCGCTTCGGGAACGTGCTGGGTGCGAGCAAAGAGATGCGCCGCCTCTTCACCATCCTTGAGAAGGCTTCTCCCTCGGAAGCAACGGTGCTCATCCAAGGTGAAACGGGGGTGGGCAAGGAGCTAGTGGCGCGCGCCATCCACGACAATTCAGAGCGTGCAGAGGGGCCGTTCGTGGTGGTCGATTGCGGAGCGATTGCGGAAAACCTCATCGAGAGCGAATTGTTCGGTCACACTCGCGGGGCGTTTTCTGGTGCGGTTTCGGATAGACAAGGGCTCTTTGAAGAAGCTCAGGGCGGCACTCTCTTCTTGGATGAGATCGGAGAGCTTCCCGCTGCGCTTCAACCCCGCCTCCTTCGGGTGCTCGAAAGTCGCGAAGTGCGCAGGATCGACAGTAATCAGATCCGCAAGATCGATGTGCGCATCGTCGCTGCGACGAACCGTCCCTTGGCCGAGAGCATCAACAACGGTTCGTTTCGTGAAGATCTCTACTACCGGATAGCGGTTGTCGAACTCCTCCTGCCCCCGCTCCGTCAACGCAGAGACGACATCGTTCTTTTGGCTGAGCATTTCTACCGTCGCTACGCCGGTGAAGAGCAGAGCTTACCGGAGGGGTTTGCTGAGACACTCAAGGCGAGAGCTTGGCCGGGGAACGTGCGAGAGCTACGCAACTTCATTGAAAGGAGTGTCTCGCTGGGTTGGACGGAGCCAGCGATCACAGGCGCGGGAAAGTCCGTTCAAGAGATGCCCCCCGATGTGCTTGCGCACATTGTCCCGACGCACCTGCCTCTCAAAGACGCGCGCGCTGCTTGGACAGAGCAATTTGAGCTGCTCTATGTGAAGGCGATCCTGGCCAAGACGGACGGAAACGTCACTCGCGCCGCTGAGCTCGCTGGCGTGAATCGTCGATCACTCCAACGTTTGATGGCCAATATGCAGTTGCGCACTCGTGCTGAAGCGTCTTCCGAGCCTCCACTGCCCGAGTCCGAATAGCGCCTTTTGAAGGACTCTTACGATTTCGGAGAAGGCTGCACGGCGGCGGCCTCTTCGCGCTCCATTTGACGCAGTTTTTCACGCCGTTCTCCGAGTGCAACTCCCGCGAGCCCTACGACCCAATCGCCTACCTCAGAAGCGGTGGCCGGGTGGATGGCAGCTTCGAGAGCCATGGCCATCTGCCGCGCGGAGGTGAATCTCTTCTTGGGGTTGCGGCTCAGTCCACGAAGCGTAATCGCATCGAGCTCTAAAGCGAGTTCGGGGCGGAGTTCAGACGGGGGAGGGACGACTTCATCCAGCACGCGGCCTAAAATGTCTCCTTGGCTTTCTCCTTCGAACAGGCGCTCACTTGTCAGGAGTTCCCACAAGCAAACGGAGGCACCGTAGACGTCCGTCAGGTGGGTGACGCCTCGCCCTTTGGCTTGTTCGGGAGCCATGTAGGCGAT